>NZ_OX030782.1:5183656-5500051 GCF_943733665.1 Aquimarina sp. Aq107
GGTAGACGAATATGGTGGAACAAGTGGTTTGATTTCTTTAGAAGATATTATTGAAGAAATAGTTGGGGATATTAGTGATGAATTTGATGACGAAGATTTAATATTTTCTAAGTTAGATGATCTCAACTACGTGTTCGAAGGAAGAACTTCTTTAAAAGATTTTTATAAAGTGCTAAAGTTGGAGGATCATGCTATTTTTGAAAATAAAAAAGGGGATGCGGAGACGATTGCCGGATTACTTTTAGAAATATCTGGAAGTTTCCCAAAAAGAGGAGATGTAATTGTATTAGAAAAATATATATTTAAAATAGAGTCTTTGGATAATAAACGTATCAAAAGAATTAAATTGACGATTGATGAAGAGTAAATTTTATAATTTTTTTGTGATAGTGATTGCAAGTGTTTTCTATTCTTGTGGTGGAGATGTTTTACCCAAGCCTAAAGGTATGTTACGATTGGCCTATCCGTCTCCAAAATATGAAAAGGCTACATTGGATTGTTCATATACTTTTGAAAAAAACAATATAGCAACTTTCGAGAAAGCAAAAAACAATAAAGAATGTTGGTATAATATTGATTATCCGAAACTGAATGCAACTATTTACGTTTCGTATTACAATGTAGATAAAAACTTAGACTCGTTATTAAGAGATGCACAAAACTTAACACAAGAACACCATATTAAAGCTGATGGAATAGATCAAAAAGATTTTATTCTGCCGGATAAAAAAGTTTATGGAAGCATTTTTGAAGTTACGGGAAATGCTGCTTCTTCTTGCCAATTTTATGTAACAGATAGTCTTAATCATTTTGTTTCTGGTTCAGTGTACTTTAAAGTAAAACCAAATTATGATTCAATTCTTCCTGCGGCGAAATATCTAAGAAATGATGTTGTTCATTTTATGGAAACAATTCAATGGAAAGAATAACGCTAAACGTTCGTTAATTTTTCTATATAAAACATTACCACTTGTTTAATTTTATTGATTTTTGCAGCTTATTAAATGACTGATGCAAAACTCAAAACTAAAATGGATATATCTTGCGATACTTTCGCTGGTATGGGGTAGTTCATTTATACTAATTAAGAAGTCGTTGATAGGTCTTACCCCTATGCAGTTAGGAGCTTTAAGAACCCTGTTCGCAGCAATTTTTTTGTTCCTGATTGGTTTCAGAAGTATGAAAACCATTAAGAAAGGAGAGTGGAAGTGGATTGTTGTTTCCGGTTTTTTAGGGACATTTATTCCAGCATTTTTATTTGCTTTTGCAGAAACAGAAATAGATAGTGGTATCGCTTCTGTTCTTAATTCCACAACTCCACTTGTTACCTTAATATTAGGGGTACTGCTATTCTCTATTCGATTTAGTAGAAATCAACTGATTGGAGTTGTTGTTGGGTTAATTGGATGTTTGGCTCTTATATGGGAAGGAGCTTCTATAAACCCTAATCAGAATTATTGGTACGCGGCGTTAGTGCTTTGTGCTTCTGTTTGCTATGCGACTAACGTAAATATAATAAAACGTTATATGCAAGAAATTTCTCCTATGGCGATAGCTAATGGTAATTTTGTTGTATTAGTAATTCCTTCTATTATAGTACTATATTATTCTGATTTTTTTAATAATACGGTAATAGGTAATCCTGAAGTACATACAAGTTTGATGTATATTTCTATTCTTGCAGTAGTGGGAACCGGAATTGCTAAGGTTTTATTCAATAAATTAGTTCAAATGAGTAGTCCTGTTTTTGCCACTTCGGTAACGTATACAATTCCGATAGTAGCTTTAATGTGGGGGTTGCTGGATGGCGAAGAATTTTCTTTTTATCAAGTAATTGCTACTGGGATAATAATTTTAGGAGTATATATCGCTAATCGAAAAAAATAAAGGCCCGTTTATTAGAACGGACCTTTATAAATAACTGAGTTATAGATTTTATTTAAAATCTTCTTCTGTTACTCCTTCGTTAATTTTAATTTCTGAAACATTAAAATCAAACTTCTGTGGACCAGCAGATATTGACATTGTATGAGGGAATTTGATTCCATTTACCTCTTTGTAATTGCTATATCCAATTGTAGAAGGTATTTTTTGACCTCCTTGTTCCTGGATTACAATATCTTTTATTTTTAATCCTGTTTCCGTATCGAAATAAGAGGTTCTCTTATCGCTTATTTTAACTTTATAGGCTTTACCATTTTCGTAAGGTTCAAGACCTTCTAGTTTAGCATCTGTATTTTTTAGTTCCGGGAAAGGGTATATTTCTTTTTTTGCATCAGCAATTTGAGCTTCTGTATAGTCAATTTTTTGACCTTGAGCCATAGCATATCCTTTAGTACCGTCGAACACATTTTTGTTTACAGAGTTACCTCCAAATAATATATCGGTAAGCGTTTGGTTTTTCGAAGTAACTTTAGAAATCATCTGAAGTGTTGCTCCTCCCATAGATGCTTCGGCTGTAGTAAAAGTAGATTGTACTGCTGTCAATTTATCTTTACCGCCTATAGCTTTTAAATAATTATCTAAAACTGACTGGGCAGTAACTCCCTCTGGGGTAGCTGCATTGTAATCAGGTTTTTCAGTTTTATTTCCATATTTGTCAAAATATAGAATAGGAATTTTCTTTCCTTCGAAGCTAATTTTCTCCAGATTTTCTAAAACATCACTTCCTTTACCAACTAATACAATTCTAGCTTTGTCTAGATTAAAATATTTGTTAGCAATTCTTTTAATATCAGCTTTGCTAACTGCGTTGATTTTTGCAATAAAAGTTTCGTAAAAATCTTTTGGAAGATTTTGAGTTTTGATATCAATACTTCTTGCGGCTATTGTTCTATCATTTTCGGAAGCTAGAATAAAGTCTCCTAAGAATTTTGCTTTTGCATTTTTTAATACTTCGTCATCTACATCTTCAGTTCTAATTCTTTTAATTTCTTTTAGAGTTTCTACAACAGCACTATCTGTTACCATATTTCTTACTTTGGCTGTAGCTCTAAATAGAGTTTTAAAGTTTTTGTTTCTTGGTAATGTAGATCGTCCTCCGTATGTATACCCGTGTTCTTCTCTCAGGTTCATATTGATATAACTACCAAATGATCCACCTAGAACATAATTAGTAACTAATGCAGCGTGATGATCTTCGTCAGCCATCTTTAAGTTAGAAACGTTCATTACAGCCATTTCTGTTTGTACAGCATTTGGCATATCAATAAAATTGATCTGTCTATATTGTGCGTCTTTAACTTCTGGAATTCCAAAAGAAGGAGCTTTCCCGGCTTTCCAAGAAGTAAAATTCTTTTCTACTAATTCTTTAGCTTTATCATTACTGATGTCTCCACTAATTACCATATATGCATTTGCAGGAACAAAGTAGTTTCTATAGTATTTTTCTACATCTGCTAATGTGATATTATTAATTGTTTTTTCTGTGATGTACTCTCCAGCTGGGTGATTTTTTCCGTAACCAAGAACGCTTCTTACTCGATCAGCAACTGCTTCTGCACTATTTTCTCCTGATTTAATACCTTCGATAAGTTTTTTCTTTTCAAGGTCTAACTCCTCTTGCGTAAAGTTTGGATTTAAAGAAGCTTTTGCAAAAAGTTCGATGATACGATCAGAATATTTAGATAAGGATTGTGCGAATCCACCTGATGCTCCCGTATTAATGAAAGCACCAAGAAAATCAACTTCTTCATTAAAAGCATCTTTGCTAATGTCTTTAGTCCCTTTTCCCATTATTTGGGATACTATTCCTTCGATTCCAGCTTTGTCGCCTTCAGCATTTGGAGGGTTGTCTAATGATAAGCTTACTGTGATTCTCGGTAGCTTTTTGTTTTCTACAACAAGAACGGTAAGTCCATTACCCATTTTAAATGTATATGGCTCTCCTAAATTTATAACAGGAGTAGGTCCTGATTTTGGCATTTTTGATCGATCTATCTGTGCTTGAGCACTTATTGCAACCAATAAAAAAGCTATGATAAAGGTTATATTTTTTTTCATTTCTGTATTCATTTATATTATTTGCTTGACTCTGGTAAGTAGTCAAGATTAAGACGTTGATTTTTATTCAGATATTTCTTAGCAACATTTTGAATGTCTTCTCTGGTAATTGATCTGTAGATTTCAATTTCTTTATTGATAAGATTAGTATCGTCATAAAGCATGTTGTAACGAGCCAATGAATTTGCAATTCCTTCAATACTAGAGTTAGAGTTCACGAAGTTATTTTCAAATTGATTCTGAAGTTTATTGAATTCTCTTTCAGAAATTAGTTCATTTTGTAACTTTTCGATTTCACTATCCATTTCTGCTAGAAGTTTATCTAAACTAACATCTCCAAGAGGTAAAGCTCCCATTAGATAAGTGCCATAGTCTTCTTGAGAATCTGTAAAGGCGATTACTTGTAATGCCATTTTTTTATCCTCTACCATGTTTTTCTGCATTCTAGAGCTGTTTCCTCCTGTTAAAATAGTAGAGATATAATCTAACACATAGGCGTCTTTTTCAGTTTGCTTAGGCGTTCTGTATACTAATACTTTTGCAGGGATTTGGATGTTTGCATCTTTTTCTACCGCAGTGATTTCTGATGTAATAGGATCTTCTACTATTGTCGTTCTTGTTATTTTTTCTCCATTATTTTTAATAGAACCAAAATAATCCGAAATCATTTTCTTAGCATCTTCAATTTGGATATCTCCAGCTACTACTAAGGTTGCATTATTTGGGTTATAGTATTTTTTATTAAAAGCTACGAACTCATCAAGTTTAGCAGCGTCAAGGTCTTCCATACTTCCGATCACAGATTGACCATAAGGGTGTTTTTTGAACAGATATTTATTTATCCCAGTCTTGTAAATAATTTTACCATAAGGCGCATTATCTATTCGTTGTCTTTTTTCTTCTTTTACAACTTCATTCTGGGTGTCTACTCCAATTTTATTGATTACAGGATGTAACATACGTTCAGATTCCATCCATAATCCTAGTTCTAGATTGTTAGAAGGTAATGTTTCGTAGTAATAAGTTCTATCCTGAGTAGTGTTAGCGTTGTTTCTTCCACCGTTTGCAGAAACGATATCAAACCACTTTCCTCTTTCTATGTTTTCTGTCCCTTCGAATAATAGGTGTTCGAAAAAATGAGCAAAACCGGTTCTTCCTTTTTCTTCATCTTTTGCGCCTACGTGATACATAACACCTACAGTTACTACAGGTGCTTTATTTTCTTGATGTAAAATTACATGTAGACCATTATCTAAGTTATATTCTGTAAATTCTACTTCTTGAGCACTTCCGGAAATTCCAATCAAGAGCGCACAAGCGATTGTGTAAAGTTTATTTTTCATTAGTAATAATTTTGTTTATTGAATTTTTGCAAAGATCGCATTTTGTTATGATTTTAACGAAAAAGAATTTTATCGACCTAAAGTACTTGTTTTTAATAAATTAACAGTTCTTTAAGCCAAAGAATGACTAATTATCCATAAATTTCTGTTAAATCTAAATAATAAAAATTATGAAAAAGTCTACAATTCCCGTTAGATATGGTTCTTTAATCGCAGTAGGGCTGATTGCGTATTTTCTAATTTTATCATTATTTGGGGTGCAAACAAATCCGGTTTTTAGTTTAGGTAATGGAATAATTGTTGCCTTTGGATTGTATAAAGCTATGAAAGATTATAAATTCGAAAAGAGAAGCGAATTTGAATATCAAAAAGGTTTTATGGCTGGATTGTTCACAGGATTCAATGCTACTCTTATTTTTACTATTTTCTTTGCTATTTATGTTACTAATATAAATACTAATTTTCTTCCAGAAATGCTAGCTAATTGGAGTTCGCATTACCATGTGGGTGTAGGAATAGTAGTGTTTGTAGCAGTTATTATGGGTTTTGCAACTACCTTTGTCTTAACATTGTCTTTTATGCAATTATTAAAAGAAAGTTGGAACATCAAAAAAACACATAATTCTCCTCCTATAAAAGCGTAAAATATTTGTCAGTTAATTAATTAGCAGTATATTTGCATCCGCTTATTTTAGATAAGTGATAGTTCTTTATATAAAAAATTAATTAAACGTTACGCTATGTACGCAATTGTAGAGATAGCAGGGCAGCAATTTAAAGTTGCAAAAGACCAAAAAGTTTTTGTTCATCGTTTAGCAGGAGAAGAAGGAGATAAAGTTTCTTTTGACAAAGTACTTCTTACTGCAGATGGAGACAAAGTTACTTTAGGCGCCCCGGCTATAGATGGAGCTCAAGTAGGAGCAAAAATCACAAGACACCTTAGAGGTGATAAAGTTATTGTTTTCAAGAAAAAGAGACGTAAAGGATACCGTGTTAAAAATGGTCACCGTCAATCTCTTACTGAAATCGTAATTGAAAGTATAGTTGCTTCTGGAGCTAAAAAAGCTGCACCAAAGAAAGAAGCTAAGAAAACTGAAAAGAAAGTAGAAGCTAAAGTTGCTGCTCCTAAAAAAGAAGAAGCACCAAAGAAAGCTGCTCCTAAGAAATCAGCTAAAGCAGATGATCTAAAAAAGATTGAAGGTATCGGACCAAAAATAGCTGAAACTTTAAAGGCTAATGGAATCGTTACTTTTGCTGATCTTTCTAAAGCAGATCCTAAGCAAATTGCAGAGTTCATTAAAGATGTACGTGGAAATCACGTTCCTGATACTTGGCCTAAGCAAGCTGAAATGGCTGCTGATGGTAAGTGGGATGAGTTAAAAGAATGGCAAGATAAATTAGACGGCGGGATTGAAAAATAATCTCCGTTATTATTAACGATATAAAACCTTAAGAAAATGGCTCATAAAAAAGGAGTTGGTAGTTCTAAGAATGGTAGAGAATCAGAATCGAAACGTTTAGGTGTTAAGATTTTTGGTGGACAAGCTGCCATAGCCGGTAACATCATTGTAAGACAAAGAGGTACGGCACACAAACCAGGTGAGAATGTTTATGCTGGTAAAGACCACACGTTACACGCAAGAGTAGATGGTGTAGTTAAATTCACTAAGAAAAAAGATAATAAATCTTATGTTTCTATAGTTCCTTTTGAAGCATAAGAATATTTTCCTTTGTAATAAAGATGAAGCCCTTTTCAAATTAATTTGAAAAGGGCTTTTTATTTAAACTATAACTCTTAAAATATAAATTTCATGAAATTATCAATGCATAGAATTTTGTTCTTTTTTGTTTTTCTGGTAACCACAACCACCGCAATATCTCAGGAAATACCAAAATATGATTATTTAGAAATCATTGTAGTCCAAAAAGCTAATAATAGTGGGCGGGTTAAAAGGGTGAAAGTACAAGAACAAAAATCATTGGAAGGTAAGCAGATCACGATTAAAGAAATCGAAGATTTAGAAGGGACTTCTGATTTGTTAAACTATATGAATGCTGCTAATTGGGAGTTCGTAGATCGTCAATCTGTGGTGTCCGAAGAAAATGATCCCGTATGGATGAGTTATATTTTTAGGAAGAGGAAATAAAAGACTAAGGTGTAACATAAAAATAATATCTAAATAACATTCTATAATAGGTGTATCACTAGATTTATAAGATTTTTACTTTTTAGTAAGAGTTTTGTAATAGATTGTTATGAGACAAGAATTGTCATGGTTACTTATATGTATATTGTTAATTATTTCTTTTTGTAAAGTTGTTGCACAGGTTGATAATAGTTTAGAAAAAGATAAGAAACAGATTAATGATGCATTGCAGGTTTTAAGAGTAGAGTTAAGAACTGCTCAGAAAAAAGGATCACCTATTGGTATTGCTGAGAAGTATTTTCTTTTAGGTGGCTTTTATCAAAATGCAAGAGTATATGATGAAGCTTTAGAACAATATAATAAGGCTCTAGTTTTAATTGAAGAGAAAGACACTCTTTTTGTCCTTCTGAAAAACGAGATAGGTAACATATATCTCTCTACAAAGAATTTTCCTAAAGCCAAGCAGTATTTTAATCAGAGCAAATCAATATCCTCTAAATTTGGATATAAAAAAGGAGTAGCTATTGCTAAAAGATTGCTAGGGTCTTGTTTTGAAAAAGAAGGCGATTATCTTAGAGCTTTGCAATATCAAAAAGAGAGTCTTAAAATATTCTCGGAACTTCAGAATATTGAAGGTGTTGCTGTTGTAAATGAAAACTTAGGAAGTATATACGAAGATTTAGAACAGTACGATGTAGCTTATGAATATTTTAAAAAGTCAAATGAGTACTTTGAAAAAATGGATAAGGCTGGAAAAATTAGCGTTTTTAATAATTTAGGAGATATATGTAGAAAAACTGGAAATTATAGTAAAGCTATAGAATATACGAATAAAGCGCATCAATGGGCGCTGTATTTTCAGGATAAATATCAAATTAAAAGCGCTCACAAGGATCTTTCTAAAACTTATAACCTTATGGGAGATTTTAAAAAAGCTTTTGATCATCTTTCCAAAAGTGAAAAAATTAATGAAGAGCTTATTCTGTCTGAAAATATTAATCAACTGAATACACTTCAGGTAATTTATGAAACCAAACGAAAAGAAGCTCAAATAAGTGCATTATTGCAACAAAAAGAAATTAGTCGTGCTAATCAAAATCTGTTATTAGTTAGTTTAGCTGCTATTATGTTAATTGTAAGTGTCCTATATATTTATTATCGAAAGAAAGGGAAAGAGAGCTTAAAAATTCAGGAGTTTGAACAAAGAACTTTGAAAGCAGAATTAGAGAAGAAGGAGTTTGAAGAAAAAAACTTACAAAGGGAAATTCACTTAAAGACATCTACATTATCCAGATATAGCCTTCATCTGTCTCAGAAAAATAAAATTTTATCTGATTTGTCTTCTACCCTATCTAATATAGCGGATAGAAAAGGGATAGATGTAAATACCAATATAAAACGTATAGTAAAAGAGATTAATTTCAACTTAAAGCAAGAAAGAGAATGGGACGAATTCCATAATTTTTTTAAAGAGATTCATCCAGATTTTATTAAGAGATTATCCCAGTTATCTGAAGACAAACTATCACCTTCAGAATTGCGTTTAGGAATGTTATTACGACTCAATTTATCTTCAAAAGAAATTGCTTCTATTCTTAGAGTTACTCCGGATAGTGTAAGAGTAGCTCGATATAGATTACGAAAAAAACTACCTATAAACCAAAAAGAAGAGTTGGTCAATTTTATGATTGCTTTGTAGTAAAAACCAGAAAAATGAACTGTTCTTTTAGTCTATGTTATTGTAATGTAAAAAAATCTTAATTGTTGCCTTGTTGTTTATCGTTATTAAGAAAAATGTTTATCCTTTGTTGCTTTACGTTTTTAAAGTAAAACATTGTGTAGCAGTAGTTTTATAGTGATTTTAAAACACTAACAAATGACACCAATCAAATTACTAAAATTAGTATCTGTAACGCTCATTTTCTTTTTGAGTACACATTTTGTACAGGCTCAGAAAGGTTCTGTTAAAGGAATTATTACCGATGAGAATGGAATTTCCATGCCAGGAGCTTCTATTATAATTAATTCGATAAACAAAGCAACCATTTCTGATTTTGACGGAAAGTTTACACTTGTTAATATAGAGGAAGGCAGCTATATGATCTTAGTGAAATATCTTGGATATGCTGATTTACAAAAAAAAGTGAATGTCTCTTCTTCTCGAACTACTTTTGTCTCTTTATCACTGCAAGCAGAAGGTGTTCAATTAGATGATGTTACTATTTCGGCTTATGGAAATAGCGGGCAAGCAAGAGCTTTAAATACGCAGAAGAATAATATTAATATTACTAATGTAGTATCAACGGATCAAATAGGAAAATTTCCTGATGCTAACATTGGAGATGCGGTAAAGCGTATTCCAGGGATAACTATGCAGGTAGATCAAGGAGAGGCACGAAATATTATTGTAAGAGGTTTATCTCCTCAGTTAAATTCTGTAACATTAAATGGAAGTAGAATCCCTTCTGCAGAAGGTGATAATAGAAATGTACAGATGGATTTAATACCGTCCGATATGATTCAAACCATAGAGGTTAATAAGGCAGTAACTCCCGATATGGAGGCGGATGCTTTAGGAGGGTCTGTTAATCTAGTAACTAGAACAGCTCCACAAGGGTTTAGGCTTTCTGCTACCTTGGGTTCAGGAATTAATTTCATTACAGATAAAAGAATATTAAATGGTTCTTTTTTAGTTGGAGATCGATCTAAAAACAAAAAGTTTGGATGGATGTTATCAGCATCAATTAATGATAATGATTTTGGGTCTGACAATATCGAGGCGCAATGGACAGATGAGTTTGAGTTTTATACAGGTGTTGATGATGCCGATGGCGAACCAATATTAGATGAGGTTTCTGTAAATCCGTATACTAATGAATTTCAGATAAGAACATATCTCGTTCAGAGAATTAGAAGAAGTTTTGCAGCAAATTTTGATTACGAATTTGATAATAACAATTCGATGTATCTGAAAACAATCTATAACTGGCGCGATGATAGAGAAAATAGATTTCGATTAGAGCATCAAATATTAGATGCGGAAGATATAGAAGCAAGCGATTTTGAGGTGGTGAATGGGAATCTTACTCGTTTTCCAGTCCAAGTAGCGCGACAAACGAAAGGCGGAATAGATAATAATAGGAGTAAAAACCGAAGATTAGAAGATCAGCGTATGCAGAATTATAGTTTAGGTGGAGATCATTTGTTTGGAAATGTTAAGATAGATTGGATGGTCTCATTTGCTAAAGCGTCAGAGGAAAGGCTTAATGAAAGATATGCGGAATATCAATCAGAATATAGTATAATTAATGATAACTCTGATCCAGAATTTCCGATATATATGCCTGTTAATAGTGCTGATGCTAATGATGTATCTGCTTTTGAATTTGGTGAGATTACCGAAGAAAATCAATATACAGAAGAGCAAGACATTAACTTCTTTGTAAATGCTGAATTATCCTCGGATTTTTTTGGTAAGGGTAATGGAACTATAAAGTTTGGAATACGAAGTAGATTGAAAAGTAAATTAAGAGATAATGACTTTTTTGAATTTGATTTAGAAGGAAGTGTTCCTACGTTGGGAAATGTTCCTACCCGTAGTTATAGTGATCCTGATTTTCTTGCTGGAAGTCAATACCAAGCTGGATTATATGCAGATGAAAGATGGTTGGGAAGCCTTAGTCTTGTAGATGGAGAATCGGTTCCTGATGAGTTTTTAAGAGCTAATTATGATGTAGAAGAAGATGTGTTGGCAGGATATCTTATGGCGAATCAAAAGCTTTCAGAAAAGTTTAGCCTATTGGCAGGTATTAGATTAGAACATACCAAAATTAATGCTACTGGAAATCAAATTGAAGATGAAGAAAATAGAGTGGGTGAGGTAACAGAAGAGCAATCATATATAAATGTGTTGCCAGGAATACATTTGAAATATGATCTTAATTCGCAAACCGTTTTTAGATTTGCTTGGACCAATACATTAGCAAGACCCAATTATGTTGATTTAGTGCCATCTCTTGATGTATTATTTGGGGATGAGGAGATTGTTACGGGTAACCCTGATCTTGATCCAACTACTTCTATGAATTTTGATGTAATGGCTGAACATTATTTTAAATCAGTTGGAATATTATCTGGAGGTTTATTTTACAAAAAAATAGATAATTTTATTTATACTTTTAGAGGAGAAACTGAGGATGATGGATTTGGTGCAGGTACAGAGGGGTTTGATATTTTTCAGCCACTTAATGGAGAAAATGCTTCTATTTTTGGAGCAGAGTTATCTATTCAACGTCAACTAGATTTTTTACCTGGTTTTGCTAAGAATTTTAGTGTATATCTTAATTACACATTTCTTACTTCTAGTGCAGATGGAATCCGAAATGAAGATGGAGAAGAACGATCAGATCTCGATCTTCCGAATACATCACCAAATATGTTTAACGGATCTTTAGGATATAACAACAATAAGCTAAGTTTACGATTGTCTGCTAATTTTTCTGATGCATATATAGATGAGATAGGTGGAAACTCTTTTGAAGACAGGTATTATGATAAGCAGTTTTTTCTGGATTTTAATGTAAGCTATGCAATTACGAAGAATTTAAGTGTTTATGCAGATTTAAATAATATTACCAATCAACCATTACGTTTTTATCAGGGAATATCAGAAAGAACAATGCAGGCAGAATATTACGAAAGACGCCTTACTTTTGGTTTGAAATATGATCTTTTTAAGAAATAATACAGATAATTTATTTTATGAAAATTTATAGACTAATTCTTGTAGTGAGTGCTTCACTTATTATTTCGTGCGATAAAAAAGAACCGTTAATCAAACCAGATTTGATTACAGAAAAAGTGTTATATGATACTGATGACCCTGCAATATGGGTTCATCCAACTGATCCTTCGAAAAGTATAATTTTTGGAACCGATAAAGATACTAACGGGGCTATTTATGCCTTTGATTTAGATGGGAAGGTAATTCCTGAAAAAGTGATCAGAGATATAAAATACCCAAATAATATCGATTTGGAATATGGATTTAGGTTAAATGATTCTACTACAACTGATATTATTGTTTTTACTGAAAGAGAAAAAAATCAAATCCGCTTATTTTCGGTTCCTGATATGAAACCACTTGATGATGGTGGTTTTCCTGTTTTTGAAGATGAAAAAAACCTAGAGTTAAGAAGGCCTATGGGAATAGGTTTGTATAAAAATCCGGATAACCATAGTGTTACCGCAATTGTAAGTAGGAAATCAGGACCCGAAAATGATTACCTCTACCAATATCAACTGGTAAGTGATAGTTTGGGAGTACACGCTAAGTTAGTTAGGAAATTTGGAAAGTTTAGTAAGCAAAAGGAGATAGAAGCAATAGCAGTAGACGATGAGCTTGGGTTTGTGTATTATTCTGATGAAGGTGTTGGTATTAGAAAATATTATGCAGACGTTAAGATGGGAAATGAAGAATTAGCTTTTTTTGGAGGTGAATTTTTTAAAGAAGATATTGAAGGTATTGCGATTGCTTCCAAAGAAAATGGTCAGGGTTTTTTAATTGTGTCTGATCAGCAAAAGGGACAATTTAATGTTTTCTCTAGAAAAGATAATAGTTATATTAAGGCTATAAATTTAGGAACTACAGCAACAGATGGGTGTGATGTAGTTACAATTCCCTTGGGTACTACTTTTACAAAGGGTCTTTTTGTTGCAATGAATGAGCAAAAGGATTTTTATTTCTACGATTTAAGTAGATTGGGGTTGTAAACTTATTTATAGTTTAAGCTGAAAAAAAAAACTCCTTGTCTAAAACAAGGAGTTTTTTATAATATATTCCTGCTAAAAACTTAAATTCAATTTTAAGTAGAGGAATTATTATCTGATTTTAGTATCTGTAATGTTCAGGTTTAAAAGGACCTTCAATAGTTACACCAATATATTCAGCTTGATCGTTTCTTAATTCTGTTAATTCTACTCCGATCTTCTCTAAGTGTAATTTTGCTACTTTTTCATCTAAATGTTTTGGTAGCATATATACTTCATTACCATATTTTTCACTGTTTTTCCAAAGCTCAATTTGTGCTAACGTCTGATTTGTAAAAGAATTACTCATTACAAAACTTGGGTGACCTGTAGCACAACCTAGATTTACTAAACGACCTTCAGCAAGAATGATTACATCATTTCCGTTTACGTTATACTTGTCGACTTGAGGTTTGATAGTATCTTTAGTGTGACCATACTTTTCGTTTAGCCAAGCCATATCGATTTCATTATCAAAATGTCCGATATTACATACGATAGCTTTATCCTTTAATGCTTCAAAATGATGACCCTGAACGATATCTTTATTTCCTGTTGTGGTAATTACAATATCACTATTTCCAATAACAGTTTCTAGTTTTTTTACTTCAAAACCGTCCATTGCTGCTTGTAGAGCACAAATAGGATCAATCTCAGTCACAGTAACGATACTTCCTGCACCTTTAAAAGAAGCTGCAGTACCTTTACCAACATCACCATAACCACAAACAGTAACTCGTTTTCCTGCTAGCATCACATCGGTTGCTCTTCTTATTGCATCTACTGCACTTTCTTTACATCCGTATTTGTTATCAAATTTAGATTTAGTAACAGAGTCATTTACATTGATAGCAGGCATTGGTAACGTTCCATTTTTTACTCTTTCATATAATCTATGAACACCTGTTGTAGTTTCTTCCGATAAACCTTTAATTCCCTCAGCTAATTCTGGATAACGATCTAATACCATATTTGTTAAATCACCACCATCATCAAGAATCATATTTAATGGTTTGCGATCTTCTCCAAAGAATAAAGTTTGCTCAATACACCAGTCAAACTCTTCCTCGTTCATGCCTTTCCAAGCATATACAGGAATTCCTGCATCAGCAATAGCAGCTGCAGCTTGATCTTGTGTAGAAAATATGTTACAAGAACTCCAAGTAACCTCTGCACCAAGAGCTTGTAATGTTTCTATTAACACAGCAGTTTGGATAGTCATATGAAGACACCCTGCGATACGAGAACCTTTAAGAGGTTGTTCGTCTTTATATTCTTCTCTAAGGGACATAAGACCTGGCATCTCAGCTTCTGCTAGTTCGATTTCTTTTCTTCCCCAGGCAGCTAATGAAATGTCTTTAACTTTGTAAGGAACATAAGGTACTGTTTTGGTACTCATAGTATCTGTTTTATGTTTATGAAGTGCAATAATTTTAGTATTTCGCACTAAATTATTCTAAATTCGTCTCCTGAAAATCAAGATACTGATGTCCTGAATTTCAGTTTGCAAAGGTACATAATAACTTTAAGAATTCACATGCCTCTTTACAAAACTATAACAGTAGATGATAGTACTAATATATTGATTTGGAAGATAGAAGAGTCTTTTGAAACTCTATCTGAAGGAATTAAGTTAACAGATCATTGTCAGAATCGCGTTGATAATATGAAATCTGATATGCATAGAAGAGGGTTTATGAGTGTCCGTCATTTATTAGCAGTTTTTGGATACAATGATCACGATTTATATTATGATGATTTTGGTAAGCCACATCTAAAAGATGGAAAGCAAATTTCAATAACACATTCTTACGAGTATGCAGGAATTATTATAAGCGATAAACTTGTGGGTATTGATATTGAAAAACAACGCGAAAAAATTCTTAGAATTGCTCATAAGTTTGTAGATTCTGAACAAGATTTTGTAAATCAACAAGAGGACAAAACCCGAGTGTTGACTGTTATTTGGGGAGCAAAGGAATCCTTGTATAAATTATATGGTACTGCAGGGTTGAGTTTTGAACAAAATATACATATTATGCCATTTGATCTAAATATGCCTTTTACTGCAGGTAGTATTCATTATAATGAAACGATTAGTCATTATGATATAACTTTTTTAGAATTTGATGGGTTTACCTGTGTATATGCTTTGCCCTATGTCTGAGTATAAGAACTAGAATTTTTGAAAATTTGACAAGATGCAGATATCAATAGAGTTAACACTTACCCCTTTACAAAATGATTTTGAAGAACACATTATTAAGTTTATAAAAAGACTTAGAGATTCAAAATTTATAGTATTAGAAAATCCTTTGAGTACTCAGGTATATGGAGGTTATGATGAGGTAATGCCGTTTTTAACTAAAGAAATTAGGAAAGCCTTTGGAGATATGGAGCATGTTTTGGTTTATATGAAAATGGTAAAAAGTAATAGAAGTGACTATGAGCCAAATTTTTGATTTTCTTTTCGGACAATATGCAGAATATTCTACACTAGATATTTCTTTAGAAGTTATTGCGGTATTGTTCGGGATAGCAAGTGTTTTTTTTGCTTGGTTTAATAAAATATGGGTGTATCCTACGGGATTAATTAGTACTTCTATTTATGTGTATTTACTATTGAAATGGTCTTTATTAGGTGATATGATGATCAACGCATATTATTTTGTGATGAGTATATATGGTTGGTATATATGGACGAGGAAAGTAGATGAAACACATACGACTCCAATTTCTAGAACCACTTCTGGAGAAAAGAAAATACAATTTTTGATTTTTATAGGGACTTTAGTTTTTGTATTTGTTGTTTATAGAACATTTGATAAATGGAATGATTGGACCGCATATGTAGACACATTGACAACGGCAATATTTTTTGTCGGGATGTGGTTAATGGCGAGAAGAAAAATAGAGAATTGGATTTTTTGGATTATAGGAGATATTATTTCTATTCCCTTGTACTTTTATAAAGGGTTTACTTTTACAAGTTTTCAGTATGTGATCTTTACATTTATGGCAATTCAAGGATATTTAGCATGGAAGAAAAGCTTAGACAAGAACCTAGTGACTGCATAAGAATTGTATTATTTGGTCCTGAATCAACCGGTAAAACTACCTTATCCAGACAATTGGCAAATCATTATAATGTTTCTTGGGTGCCAGAATATATGAGAATATATCTTCAAAATAAATGGAATACTCTTAGAGAAGTTTGTGTATACGAAGATTTGATTCCTATTGCTACTGGACAAATGGAATTAGAGAATAAGGCCGTTAAAAAGGAAGATAAAATAGTGTTTTGTGATACAAATCTTTTAGAAATTAAAGTGTATTCGGAAGCGTATTATAATGGATCCGTTCCAGAAATTATACGGAAATTTTCGCAAGAAAACACATATGATTTGTATCTTTTGACCTATATTGACACTCCTTGGGTTCCTGATGATTTAAGAGATAAGCCACATCAGAGACAAGAAATGTTTTTGCGATTCAAAAAATCTTTAGAAGAGAATAATTGTAATTATATTATTTTAAAAGGAGATTCTGAGACTCGCTTTAAAAAAGCAAAAACTAACATTGACCAAATAATAAACGAATCAAAGTGAATATTACAGATAAGGATATCAAACTCATTAGATCAAAAGAATTAACTGTAGAAAAAGTATTATCTCAGATAGAGACATTTAAGAACGAGATTCCTTTTGTAGCATTAAGAAGTGCTGCTAGTTTAGAGAATGGAATTTTAAAGTTTTCTGAACACTATCAATCTGAGCTAACTAAATTATATGAATCAAGATCTACTAATTTAGATACAACTAAGTTCGTTCCTGCTTCTGGAGCCGCAACGAGAATGTTTAAAGAGTTGTTTAAGTTTTTAGATAATTACGAATATCGAAAAGAAAGTCTGAATTCATATACCAACCATGAGAAAGCTAATGCAATACGACTTTTTTTAATAGGACTAGAGAAGTTTCCTTTCTATGATATAGTTATGCAAAAAGTGAAAAGTTCTTATCCTAATTTTGCATCACTCTCAGAAGGACGACAGCTTCACATTTTTGTGGAAATGATGTTGAAGGAAAAAGGATTAAATTTTGGAGCTTATCCAAAAGGACTATTACCGTTTCATAAATATACTAGTAGCATATCTACTTCTTTTGAGGAACATTTGTTTGAAGCTGCCGGGTATAATAAAAATATTAACGGTGATTCTAAATTACATTTTACAATTTCTAAAGAACATTTAGATGCATTTAAAGATGAATTCGAAAGAATTAAGAAAAAAGTGGAAGCAGAGACTGATACAAATTTTATAATTACATATTCTTTTCAAAAATCAGAAACAGATACAATTGCAGTAGATGAAAATAATGAACCATTTAGAAAAGAAGATGGATCATTGTTGTTTAGACCAGGAGGGCATGGTGCCTTAATAGAAAATCTGAATGATTTAGATTCTGATATTATATATATCAAGAATATTGATAATGTAGTGGTTAGGAAATACCAGGATGAAGTGTCTGGGTATAAAAAAGTATTAGCAGGTAAGTTAATTGAGATTCAGGATGAAGCATTTAGAATATTAAATGCAATTGATAAAAAAGCTCCTACAGAGGCAGAATTAAAGGATATCAAGAAATTTTTGGTGGAACAGCTAAATGTAAGACTGCCTTTGGATTTTGATAAGTTTTCAGAAAATTATAAACTTCAATTTTTAAAAGAATCATTAGACAGACCAATTAGAGTTTGTGGTATGGTGATTAACGAAGGAGAGCCTGGAGGAGGACCTTTTTGGATTAAAAAAGAAAATGGAAGATTGGTTTTACAAATTATAGAAACACCACAAATAAATTCGGAAGATAATAGACAGCAGGATATTTTAAAAAGTGCTACGCATTTTAATCCAGTGGATTTGGTTTGTGGCGTTCGAGATTATAAAGGTAATAAGTTTAATTTATTAGATTTTGTCGATCCTGATGCTGGGTTTATAACTACAAAATCACTAAATGGTAAAGTTTTGAAAGCGTTAGAATTACCTGGATTGTGGAATGGAGCTATGGCGAATTGGATAAGTGTTTTTGTAGAAGTTCCATTAACCACATTTAATCCTGTTAAAACTGTAAATGATTTATTAAAGTCTGCGCATCAAGTAAAACTTTTCTCGTGAATACCGCTATCATAATTAATGAATTTAAGTTTAAAGCGGTTAGAAGTTCCGGTGCTGGCGGGCAACACGTAAATAAAGTATCTTCTAAAGTTGAACTTGTTTTTAATATATCCGATTCTAAAGGGTTGACTGATGATGAAAAGTTGATAATTACTCAAAAGTTAACTTCAAGAATTACCAAATCTGGTGACCTAGTATTATATTGTGGGGATACCAGAAGCCAGCATAGAAATAAGGAACTTGTAATTAGTAGGTGTTTAGATGTTTTAAAAGCAAGCTTATATATTCCTAAACCTAGAAAACGGTCTAAACCTACTAAATCTTCAATCAAGAAACGATTAGAAAGCAAAAAAAAACAAGCTTTAAAAAAGTCTAATCGTAAAAAACCACTGTTGTAACGGTTACCGTTCTGAAAGTGTGTAAAATTTCTACACTTTTGTGTGGATTTCATAAATTTCTACAGTTTTTTGTTTTCATAAAAAATACTTAAACACCTATAAAACAGTGCATTATGTTATTTTCTTTAGCTATTAAGTTTTTGGAACAATTATTCCTATTTATAATATCGTAAGACAAGTTTTTACAATAATTATAAAAATGAAAAATTTACAAATGATCATCGCGATAGTAGTTAGCATTATATCAGCACAAGGAGTGATTGCTCAAGATGAGTTGGCGGAAAATGACGGATGGGAATTTATGGATTATGAATATGAAGTACAGGAGTATGCAGAGATTGAAATTGTAGAATTACCAATGTCAATTCAAGATGCTGCTGCAAGAGATTTCGAAAACTTACGTATATACAAAGCCTACATTTCTAAGGATAATACCTATAAAATTATTCTTAAAGGTAAAGATAACTACACTAAAGTTGTATTTGCTAGCGCTAATGGCGAATGGATAAAGCCAGACGACAAATCTTAAATCTAGGGGTAGAAAAGGATATCGTTTTGCAACCAAAAGACGATATAAAGTTGTTTAGTGCTAAAAAGAGACCCAATCCCAAGGGTCTCTTTTTTATTTTTTACGTTTCTTTGATGTAGAGAATTATTAAATGTTTTTAATGTTTAATTTTATGTAATACATTTAGAATTAAATGATGTCAATATGTCCAAATTACTGATTGTTGAAGATGATGTTGCTTTTTGTACAATGCTTAAAACTTTTTTGCAGAAAAAAGGATATGAGGTATATACTTCATTTTCTGGTGGCGAAGCGGTTTTGCAAATTCAAGAGCACACATTTGATGTTGTACTTACCGATGTAAGGTTACCGGATAGAGATGGAATTACCTTATTAGAAGATATTAGAGCAAAAAACCCGAAAACTCAAGTAGTAATTATGACGGGTTATGCAGAGATTAATATGGCGGTTAGTGCTATTAAGCAAGGGGCTTTTGACTATGTTTCTAAGCCATTTAATCCAGATAAGATACTTCAGATTATAGAAAATGCCTTAAAAGCTGATATTAAGGAACTAGAACCAAATGTAAATAAAGAGTCTAAGAAGAATGATGTGGTTATTGCTAATAATAATTCCTTTGTAAAAGGAATTAGTGATGCTTCTAAAAAACTAAATGAATATGTTGCATTGGTAGCACCTACACGTATGTCAGTGCTTGTAATAGGAGATAGTGGTACCGGAAAAGAATATGTGGCTAGTAGTATTCATAAAGCTAGCAAAAGATCAGATAAACCTTTTGTTCCTGTTGATTGTGGTGCAATTCCGAAAGAAATAGCTTCAAGTGAATTTTTTGGTCATATTAAAGGATCTTTTACAGGGGCAGTAAATGACAAAGTAGGACATTTTGAAGCTGCTAACGGAGGTACACTGTTTTTAGATGAAATAGGTAATCTTAGTTATGAATTGCAAGTTCAGCTACTTCGGGCGTTACAAGAACGAAAAATCAAGCCAGTAGGTAGTAATAAGGAAATAGAGGTGGATATTAGGGTTATTGCTGCTACCAATGAAGATCTTAGTAACGCTGTTAAAGAAGGAGAATTTAGAGAAGATCTGTACCATCGACTAAATGAATTTTCGATAAAAGTCCCTCCATTAAAAGATAGAATAGAAGATTTGATGCTTTTTGCGAATTATTTTTTAGAAGAATCTAATGTAGAACTAGATAAGCATGTAGTAGGTTTTGCGGATGAGGTATTGGATACTTTTAAAAAATACGATTGGCCAGGAAACTTAAGGGAGTTGAAAAATATTGTAAAGAGATCAGTTTTGCTATCTCAAAATGAGATGATAACTATGGATATACTACCTAGTGATATAGCGTATGCTTCTCATAATTCTAAACAAACGTACGGTTTGTTTAAAAATCAGAATGAACAGGAGTTGATTTTGGATGCTTTAGAAAAAGCAAATGGCAATAAGGCTAAAGCAGCACGTATGTTGGATATCGATAGAAAAACACTATACAATAAGTTAAAACAATACGATATAAGTCTTTAGTTTTTGACTTTTAATTTATTGATTAAATCTTCTATTTTGTGTATTCCTTCTTCCGTAAGTGAAAGTATTTTATTAGGTGTGAACTCGTAATCGTCTTGATGTTCTAAAGTGTTTAAAATAGGAACAATTTCCCTTGCTTTTATTTGCTTAAACATGGGTAACATTTTATGAGCTAATCTTTTAATTTGTTCAAAGTCTTCATTACTAATGGCAGATTTTAATTCTGTTATGTGATCTATTGTGCTATTGCAGAAAGTTTCTAAAATGGCATAAAGAGACTCTGAATCTCCTTGAGCAAAAAGCATTAGATCGTTTAATGAGTAATTGGCGTCTTTTTCTTGATCAGACGTGTTATTTTCATACCCAAGATCTACATCGATGGTTTTAATTTTTAAAACACCTGCGATTAAATCTATTAAAGCTT
Source organism: Aquimarina sp. Aq107 (assembly GCF_943733665.1). Lineage (NCBI taxonomy): Bacteria > Pseudomonadati > Bacteroidota > Flavobacteriia > Flavobacteriales > Flavobacteriaceae > Aquimarina > Aquimarina sp. Aq107. Next base: position 5,205,014 of record NZ_OX030782.1, read on the forward strand.
GTGGAGCATATGGTTTACGAAGGCTTCCAGAAAAACCTGCATCTTCATATTCTGATAAAGAAATTGCAGTTCTACCTGATAACGCAATAATTGGTAAATCGTTATATTTAGAATTATTCTGAATTTCTTTTAGTAGTTCAAAACCATCCATTTTAGGCATTTGTATATCGGTCAGAATTAGATCGTACTCGTTTTTGTTTAAAAGCTCCAATGCATCTATTCCATGTTCTGCTATATCATACGACAACCCTATTAGTGATACTACCTCACTAGTTAAATCTAATTGACTAAGATCATCATCAACGATAAGCACTTTTTTATTAGTGAAATGCTGAATTTCTACAGATTCATTGTCTTCTTCTGTAATTTGAGTTTTAGCAAGTTCAATAGGTATACAAAATATAAAATTACTTCCTTTTTCAACTTCACTCTCTAACTTGATTTTTCCATTAAGTAGTTTGATTATTTTTTTGGTAATTGCTAGACCTAAACCAAAACCACCATATTTTTTTTCCGTATCGTCATCTCCTTGGGAGAATTCTTCGAAAATGTATTTCTGTTGTTCCTTAGTAATTCCAATACCGGTATCTTTTACAGAAATTACAAGCTCCTTTTCCGCAAGACCGTTTTCAGTTATTTTACCATCTATAGTAATTGAACCTTGATCAGTAAACTTATAGGCGTTGTTTAATAAGTTAGTGAGAATTTGTTTGATTCTAAATGGATCTCCTAAGTACTGCTTGTTTAGACTTTTATCCACGTTTATAAAAACCTCTAGGTTTTTAGTATCGTTCACAGGGATGATACTGGTAATAGTATTTTCTATTAACTTTTTAGGAGAAAAAGGTAATTCTTCTATAACCATTCTACCAGCCTCAAGTTTAGATAGATCCAAGAGATCATTTACTAAATGAAGAATATAATCAGAGGATTTTTTTAGATGTCCTAAATAGTGTTTTTGTTTATTAGTTAACCCTGTTTTTTCTAATAAATCGGAATACCCAATAACTGTATTTAAAGGAGAGCGAAGATCGTGAGTCACTGTGTTTATTAACGATTCTCTAGTTTTTAGTAAAGTTTCTTTATAGGTCTTTTCTGCTTCTAATTCGTTTCGATATTTCTGACTCTTTGATACATCTTTGGTGATCAAAAAGAGAAAAGTAATAGCGATTATTAAGCTAATTGCAGTAATAATTATAATGAATTGAGCAGTTTTATCAAGAATATTATTAGATCGTTCTAGTTTCGCCACATATTCCTTTCGCTCATTATCTTCTATAGCAGCCATCAAATCTCGAAGCTGTCGAGTAATAATTTGATCGTTCTTTAAGAGTTTATTTTCTCTAGCTTTGATCTGTCTTTGGTATCTTCTTTCTTTTTCCTCAGCATCCGAAAGTGCCTGATAAATAGATCTGGCAATAGAATCAATAGTTTGATTGGTTAAACGCTCTTCATTATCTTTTCTCGTATATTCTAACCAAGCTATGATAGCCTCTTTTTTTTGAGGACTATATTTTCTAAAGCGTTTATCATAATCGGTATAATTCCCAAAATTCTCATTCTTCTTTAGTTGGTCCATTACATTTTCCTGCAACCCTTTTTCTTTACTTTGCTCATATATTGCAATAAGTTTCTCAAAGTTTTGGTTTTTATTGTCAATTAAAACCTTAATGCTGTCAATTTTTCTGGATTGTAATGTGTCAAGAGACATTGTACTAACTCTATCTATGGTACTTATAATAGAATCAATTTTTGTTTTATAATTTTTGAATTTCTCTGTATCTGAGGTTTGGATGATATTTCTTGTTAGACTTTCTGCCTCGTAAAGACCGGTTATGGCTTCGCCAACTAAGAAAAGTTTTTCATTGTTATCATTTTTAATTTTAGTGATTTCAGAATAATTGCTAAACTGCCTGTAGATCACCCAAAAAGCAATTACTGCAAGTACAATTGCCAGTGTGTAACCAGCAATTATTTTTAACGTAATAGAACGTTTTGTATTTTTCATACTATACTAACTTCAAAAAAACAGAAGCATTGTTTTTATCTTTAATAAAGTTACAATAAATCAATTAAACATAGTACTTTTGCGGCAAAATCTCAAAGGGGTGCAACGTCTTAAAAAATAATTTTTTTAGACAAAGCTGAGATCATACCCGATGAACCTGGGCAGGTAATGCTGCCAAGGGACGCTAGAAGTTATTAATGTCCTTGGATAATAGTACTTTAGGGAATAATAATTATGCTTTTTATGCAGTGTAATTATATTAAACTAATTTTAATCGTTGAATAATTACTCCTTTTATTCGTATCAATATTTTACGAATGAAAAACATATTGTTTTATCTCATCATCTTTTTATTGAGCCTACAGATCTCAGCTCAGGAAAAGCAAAAAGATTCCATAACCAATAAAGTTGAAAAACTGGATGAAGTTCTAGTTAAATCTGTTCGTGTTGATGCAGATTCGCCAATAACACATTCTAATCTTTCTAAAGAAGAATTGGCTACTCGTAATCTTGGTCAGGATATACCAATATTACTTAACTATTTACCAGGCGTTGTAACTACCACGGATGCAGGAGCAGGAGTCGGGTATACATATATTAGAGTGAGAGGTAGTGATGCATCCCGAGTAAATGTTACTTTAAATGGAATTCCTTTTAATGATGCGGAGAGTCAAGGTACCTTTTGGGTTAACCTACCTGATTTTGCATCTTCTGTAGAAAACTTACAACTTCAGCGTGGAGTTGGAACTTCTACCAATGGTTCTGGAGCCTTTGGAGCTAGTTTAAATCTACTAACGGATGCTGTTTCCGAAAATGCAAATGCAGAAATTTCTAATTCATTTGGGTCTTTTGGTACAAGAAGACATAATCTTAAGTTTAGTACTGGATTGCTCAAGGATCATATAGAAATTGCAGGTCGTTTATCGGCAATTGCATCTGATGGGTATATTGATAGAGCATCATCGGATTTGAAATCATATTTTTTACAAGGTTCTTATGTAGATGACAATACATTAATTAAGGCAGTTGCTTTTGGAGGGCATGAAATTACATATCAATCTTGGTTCGGAATAGATGAAGCAACTTTAGAAAGTGATCGTACTTTTAATCCTGCAGGTCAATATACAGATGAGGACGGAAATACACGTTTTTATGATAATGAAGTAGATAACTATAAACAAGATCATTATCAATTACATTGGAACCAGAAATATAATAATTATTGGTCTACTAATGTGGGACTTAATTATACGTATGGTAGAGGGTTTTTTGAGCAGTATAAAGAGGATGAAGATTTTGCTGATTATGACTTTACTCCTATTGTTATCGGTGGTGAAACTATCAATACTACAGATTTAGTTCGTCGTCGATGGTTAGACAATGATTTTTATGTAATTAATGCCACCGCTAATTATAAGAATAATAATTTGGATGTTGATTTTGGTGCATTTTATAGTTTTTATGACGGTGATCATTTTGGAGAAGTAATTTGGGCACAAAATGCTGGAGGATCAGAAATCAGGGATAATTATTATTTCGGTAATGGAAAGAAAAATGAGTTTACCATTTTTGGAAAAACTACCTATAGAGTTAACAATAAATGGAGCGCATTTGTAGATTTACAAGGGCGTTTTGTAGGGTATAAAACAACTGGTTTAACATCCGATCGAGTTCCATTAGAAGTAGACGAAGACTATGATTTCTTTAATCCAAAATTGGGAACTACTTATCAAATCAATACTTCTAATCAGTTATATGCATCTTATGCAAGAGCGAATCGCGAGCCAAGAAGAAGTGATTTTGAAAATGGAATTAATAAGGCAGAAAAACTTAATGATATCGAATTAGGGTGGAGATTTAATAAAAAGAGAACAATAGTAAATGCCAATTTATATTACATGTGGTACAAAGACCAATTAGTGCTTACTGGAGCATTAGATGATGTAGGAGCGCCAGTAAGAGCTACAAGTGGAGAAAGTTATCGTTTAGGGATAGAAATTGATGCTGATATAACCATTACGGACAAATTTATTGTAAAGCCTAATATAGCTATTAGTACTAATAAAAATAAAGATTTTGTAACTTCTAGAGATGGTAGTTTAGTGAATTTAGGAAACACTAATATTTCTTATTCACCAAATATAGTAGCAGGTAATATGTTTATATACCAACCTATTAAAAATCTTCAGCTTGGATTTCTTTCTAAATTTGTTGGAGAACAATATATGGGTAATATAGATAGTGAAACTTCTAAATTGGATAGTTTCTTTATAAATGACCTAAATGTAGTATATGAGATCAAAAACATTCCAGTATTTAAATCTATTGTGCTAACAGGTTTGGTGAATAATATTTTTGATGCAGAATATGTGTCTAATGGATATTTCTTCACTTTTGATGATGATTTTAGTAATCCAGGGACAGTTACAACGGTTGAAGGAGCAGGATTCTATCCACAAGCTGGAATTAACTTTTTACTTGGAGCAACATTAAAATTTTAAACTAAAAGACCTAGAAAACTAACATTTCTTAGTATAGTTTTCTAGGTTTTATTATTTTTATCAAATGAACTTTAGGGGTGACTCCTTATTATGGAGTCTGAGAAATACCCTTTGAACCTGATGCAGTTAGTACTGACGAAGGGAAAAGTTAATCTCATTTCTTATATGATACGATATATAAGAATATGATTTTCTTCTCAAAGAATAGGTTTTACCTAAAGTTTATGGATTTAAATCTAGATAAATGACCATAAACGTTAATAATCAAAAACAAATTATTTCAGAAAATAGTTCGATAGATTTTCTATTAGAAGAGTTGTCACTTTCTAAAAACGGAATTGCTATTGCAATTAATAATCAAATCATAACCAAAGATACATGGAGTGATACCATCGTTAAGGTAAATGATGATGTTACAATCATTCGTGCTACACAAGGAGGATAAATAAAATACTAACTAGGCTTATTAAAAAGTTAAAACTACTTACTTATGAAGAAAAAAGATACTGCACCACAGGAGGGGAAAATAACAACAACTCCTTTTCCAAGTTCTAAGAAGATCTACGTAAATGGAAATATCCATCCAAAGATTAAAGTGGCTATGCGAGAAATAGAGTTAAGTGATACTGTAGATTCGATGACTCGTAAGAAAACACCCAATGAATCAGTAGTAGTGTATGATACCAGTGGGCCATATACTGATCCGAGCAAAGAAATTAATGTACACGAAGGGATTGAGCGTATTCGAGAACAATGGATTTTGGATCGTGGTGATGTAGAAGAATTGGATAATTTTTCTTCAGAATATTGTAATCAACGTCTAAATGATGCAAGTTTAGATCATCTTAGGTTTAACCATTTAAGAAAGCCTAAGAGAGCAAAAGCAGGAAAGAATGTTTCCCAAATGTATTATGCGAAGCAAGGAATCATAACTCCTGAAATGGAATATGTTGCTATTCGAGAAAATCAAAAAATTGAAGAAGCTACCAGAATTGCTAATCAACATCCAGGTCAAGATTTTGGGGCAAGTATTCCTAAAAAAATCACAGCAGAGTTTGTAAGAGAAGAAGTAGCTAGAGGAAGAGCAGTAATCCCTTCTAATATAAATCATCCAGAAGCAGAGCCAATGATCTTGGGGCGTAATTTTTTGGTAAAGATAAATGCCAATATTGGTAACTCTGCTACAACTTCTAGTATAGAAGAAGAAGTAGAAAAAGCGGTTTGGGCTTGCCGTTGGGGAGCTGATAATATTATGGATCTTTCTACAGGTCAGAATATTCACGAAACAAGAGAATGGATCGTTCGTAATTCTCCAGTACCAATTGGTACAGTGCCTATTTATCAAGCTTTAGAAAAGGTAAATGGAAAAGCAGAAGACCTTACTTGGGAAATTTTTAGAGATACCTTGATAGAGCAAGCAGAACAAGGAGTAGATTATTTTACGATACACGCAGGTGTACGTTTAGCATATGTTCCTATGACAGCAAAAAGAGTTACAGGAATTGTTTCTCGAGGAGGTTCTATTATGGCAAAATGGTGTTTAGCGCATCATAAAGAAAGTTTCTTGTATACACATTTTGAAGAAATATGTGAGATTATGAAATCCTACGATGTAGCTTTCTCTTTAGGAGATGGTTTACGTCCAGGGAGTATAGCTGATGCTAATGACGAAGCACAATTTGCAGAATTAGAAACGCTAGGTGAATTAACAAAAATTGCTTGGAAACACGATGTACAAACTTTTATAGAAGGACCAGGGCACGTTCCTATGCATATGATTAAACAAAATATGGATAAGCAATTAGAGGCTTGTGGAGAAGCACCTTTTTATACATTAGGTCCTTTAACAACCGACATTGCACCAGGATATGATCATATAACATCAGGAATTGGTGCAGCAATGATAGGTTGGTATGGTACAGCCATGTTATGTTATGTAACTCCTAAAGAACATTTAGGTTTGCCTAATAAAGAAGATGTTCGCGTTGGTGTGATAACCTATAAGTTAGCGGCTCACGCAGCTGATTTAGCAAAAGGACATCCAGGAGCACAACATAGGGATGACGCATTGAGTAAAGCTCGATTTGAATTCCGCTGGGAAGATCAATTCAATTTAGCTCTAGATCCAGAAAGAGCCAGAGAATATCATGATGAGACATTACCGGCAGAAGGAGCAAAGATTGCTCATTTTTGTAGTATGTGTGGTCCAAAATTTTGTTCTATGAAAATCTCACAAGAAGTACGTGATTATGCTGCTCAAAAAGAAATTGATGATCAGAAAGCTCTAGAAGAAGGAATGCAGGAGAAAGCAGAGGAGTTTAAAGAAAAGGGAAGCAAAGTATATCTATAAGTATAAGTTGTCGGGCATTGAGTTTCTGTAATTATGATACTCAATGCTTGATATCCAATTACCTGACACCAAAAAGATGATTATAGTATTAACATCAGAAAAACCAATTCCTAACGAAGCCAATCAGATTAATCAATTATTTAAAGCTGGTTTAGAAATATTACATCTTCGTAAACCGACTTTTACGATTGATGGATATCGATCTTTGTTAGATTTAATAGAGGCTAAATATCATAATAGAATAATGACGCATCAGTTTCCTGAGCTTACTCAAGAATATAAATTAAGAGGGATTCATTTACAAGAGCAAGCACGTATTGATCTAGAAGATGCATTAGAAGTTACTATTAAAGTTTATACTAATAAAGGGTTTTCTGTGACAAGTTCTTTTCATTCTAAAGAGGATATTGAAGCATGTAAAGCAGATTTCGAATATGTTTTATTAAGTCCGGTTTTTGGATCAATTTCTAAAGCAGGTTATGAAGGGAAAGGTTTTGACGTAAACGACTTGAATCATACCATTATCGGAATGGGAGGAATTAATGAAACTACTTTACAAAAAACCTATGATTTAGGATTTAAAGGAGTTGGTGTTTTAGGTGGTATTTGGAATACTGAAGATCCTATAAATAGTTTTTCTAAAATACAGGAAGCAAATAATGTAGTGTTAAAAAACACGATTTAGATTCTATATGCAAAATCGTCCTAATGTACTTACAATTGCCGGTTTTGACCCTTCTTCGGGAGCGGGATTAACAGCAGACATTAAAGCTTTTGAAGCTTTAAAATGTTATGGAATAGCGGTTTGTACGGCAAATACTATTCAGAATGACAAAGATTTTGAGGTATGTCATTGGATCGAAGAACAAATTATAAAGGATCAGATAGAAGTTTTATTGAAAAGATTTAAGATTGATTATGTAAAAATCGGGATTATCCAAAATTGGAAAGTACTTCTTGATATTACTAACTTTCTTTTAGAGAAGAATAGTAATATGAAAATTGTCTTAGATCCAGTTTTGAAATCAAGTTCGGCTTATGATTTTCATGCGCTTTCAATTGTAGCACCTGAATTCGAAGAGATATTAGATAAAATATATCTTTTGACTCCAAATTATAGTGAAATTAAGGCTTTTTATCCTGATAAAACTATTGAAGAAACGATACAACATATTTCTAATAAAACGAATGTATTGCTAAAAGGAGGCCATCGAGAAGAAATGCTGGGAAAAGACGAATTATTTACCAAACAGGGAACATGCTTTGTGTTAAATCCTAAAAACAAAAACATGACTGAAAAACATGGAAGTGGTTGTGTATTATCATCAGCTATAACAGCATATTTATCTCAAGGTTTTCCGTTATTAAAATCCTGTTATAGAGGAAAGCGGTACATAGAAAAAGTGCTAAGTTCTAACACCTCGCTTTTGGGGTATCATAAATTCTAAAATATAATGACTACACTACAATATATCTCTCAAGGCGAATCTCCACAAGAACATTTACAACATATTGGGGAAGCATGTGAAGCTGGTGTTCGATGGGTACAATTACGTTTAAAGGATATGGATCCTGCTACGGTATTAAATACAGCTTTAAAATGTAGAGAAATCTGTGATCAATATGCAGCTGTTATGATTGTTAATGATAGCGTAAGCATAGCAAAAGCTTCTCAAGCTGATGGTGTGCATTTGGGATTAGAAGATATGAATCCTAAAGAGGCAAGAACTATTTTAGGAGATAATTTTATTATCGGAGGTACCGCTAATACATTACAAGATTGTATAAAACATAAGGAAGATGGAGTGGATTATATAGGATTAGGACCTTTTAGACATACCAATACCAAAAAAAAGTTAAGTCCAGTATTAGGATTAGAAGGATATCAAAAAATTATTTCAGAATTGAATGATGATAATACTCCAATAGTCGCAATTGGAGGTGTTGAGCAGAATGACATAGGTCAAATTTTAGATACTGGAGTAAATGGAATTGCTGTCTCGGGAATGCTTACAAAGCAAGATGATTTAGAAGAAAGAATAAAAAACATAAAAAAACTAATGGCTATAACCGAAAGCTAAACATACAATGGATACATTAAAAATTGCAGACAAAGAGTTTTCGTCTAGGTTGTTTACTGGAACAGGAAAATTTAGTTCGTCGAATCAGATGAGAGAAGCATTAATAGTTTCTGAAAGTGAGTTGATAACGGTGGCACTTAAAAGAGTTGATGTTACAAATGAAGAAGATGATATACTGACTCATTTAGATCATCCAAGAATTAATTTACTACCAAATACTTCTGGAGTTAGAGATGCTAAAGAAGCTGTTTTTGCTTCTCAATTGGCAAGAGAAGCTCTAGAGACTAATTGGATTAAATTAGAGATTCATCCAGATCCAAAATATTTATTGCCAGATGCTATTGAAACATTAAAAGCGGCAGAAGAGCTGGTAAGACTTGGTTTTGTTGTGATGCCTTATATACATGCAGATCCTGTTTTATGTAAGCGATTAGAAGAAGTAGGTGCGCAATGTGTGATGCCCTTAGGAGCGCCAATAGGAAGTAATAAAGGGTTAAAGACATTGGATTTTTTAGAAATAATTATAGATCAAAGTAATGTTCCTGTAATAGTAGATGCCGGTATAGGTAGTCCATCTCACGCAGCTCATGCAATGGAAATCGGTGCTGATGCGGTCTTAGTAAATACAGCTATTGCTGTTTCGGAAGACCCAGTAGCAATGGCTAAAGCTTTTAAAATGTCGGTTGAAGCAGGTAGGTTGGCATATAAAGCTAAATTGGCTCCTATCAAAAAACACGCGGAAGCAAGTAGTCCTTTAACAAGTTTTTTGAATGAGTAATTTCAAAAATATATTTGATCAATATAATTGGGACTCTGTCTTATCTGATATTCTTAGGAAAACTGAACGGGATGTTCAGAAAGCTTTAGATACAAGTAATAGGAATATTGAGGATTTTAAGGCTTTAATTTCTCCAGCGGCTAAACCATATTTGGAGCAAATGGCACAATTGAGCTATCAGGTTACAAAGAAACGGTTCGGAAATACGATACAGATGTATGCCCCCATGTATCTAAGTAATGAATGTCAAAATATTTGCACATATTGTGGTTTTAGTATGACTAATAAAATTCCTCGCAGAACTTTAACCAATGAGGAAATACTTAAAGAAGTAGCTTTTTTGAAATCCAAAGGCTATGATCACATTCTTTTAGTTACTGGAGAAGCCAATAAAACCGTTGGAGTTGATTATATTGATAATGCAATTAAATTAATACATTCTCAATTTGCTAATATCACTATAGAAGTACAACCATTAGATCAAAAAGATTATGAGTTATTGATTGATAGTGGTTTATATGCGGTTTTAGTATATCAAGAAACATATCATAAAGGAGAGTATAAAAAACATCATCCGAAAGGAAGAAAATCAAATTTTGATTATCGATTAGAGACTCCAGATAGATTGGGACGCGCAGGAATTCATAAAATAGGTCTAGGTGCTTTATTTGGTTTAGAAGATTGGAGAGCTGATAGTTTTTTTACTGCTTTACATCTGCAGTATTTACAGAAGACGTATTGGAAGACCAAATATTCTATATCATTTCCCAGGTTGAGACCTCATAGTGGCGGATTAGAACCAAAAGTTGAAATGACAGATGCTGATTTAGTACAGTTAATCTGTGCATTCCGTTTATTGGATGAGGATGTCGAGTTGTCTATGTCCACCAGAGAAAGTGAAGTTTTTCGAGAAAACATTGTGAATCTAGGGATTACTTCTATTAGTGCAGAATCAAAGACAAATCCAGGAGGCTATGCTGTGGAACCTCAATCATTAGAACAGTTTGAAATTTCTGATGAACGTTCTACAGAAGAAGTAGTAAAGATGTTAAAGTCTAAAGGTTTGGAAGTAGTTTGGAAGGATTGGGCTCATAATTGGAAATAAATTGTAATACCTTTATAGTTTGTTTGTAAAATGCTAGATAAAGAAGAGAAAATACAATATAGCCGTCATATTTTATTAAATGAGATAGGTTTAGAAGGCCAAGAAAAATTAAAGTCAGCTAAGGTTTTAGTGATTGGTGCAGGTGGATTGGGCTGCCCGATTTTACAATATCTAACTGCCGTTGGTATTGGTACTATTGGGATTGTAGATTACGACGTTGTTGATCAAACAAATCTTCAAAGACAAGTTTTATATACGATAGATGATGTCGGAAAATCAAAGGCTAAGGTAGCTTCAGAAAAATTATCAAGACTAAATTCTTTTGTGTTTTTTAAAGTATATGAAGAGAAATTAGATAAGGATAATGCATTAGAACTTTTTTCTGAATATGATATTATCGTAGACGGAAGCGATAATTTTCCAACTCGTTATTTAGTAAACGACGCGTGTGTGATCACTGATAAACCATTAGTATTTGGCTCTATATTTAAATTTCAAGGACAAGTGTCTGTATTAAATTATGAAAATGGTCCTACATATCGATGTTTGTTTCCTAATCCTCCAGAACCTGGTGCTGTTCCTAATTGTTCTGATATAGGAGTATTGGGAGTATTACCTGGGATTATTGGTAGTCTTCAGGCAAATGAAGTGATTAAGATAATAGTAGGAATAGGTAAAGTTTTGAAAGGGAAGTTACTTTATTTTGATGCGCTTACTTTACAACAGCAAATTTTAAGTTTTAATAAAAATGAAAGTATCCAAGTGGATCAATTAGTAAATGACTATGATTTTTTCTGCGGGATTAAACCACATACTTTCGAGGAAATTTCTGCTGCCGAACTAAAGAAAAATTTAGAAAATTATCAAATTCTAGATGTTAGGTCTCAAAAAGAATTTGAGCATTTTAATATTGGAGGTATTCATATCCCTTTAGATACGATATCCACCAGAACTTCTGAGCTAAACAATAAAAAATCAATTATAGTTTGCTGTCAGTCCGGTTTACGTAGTAAGAAAGCGATCGAAATTATTAATGATTTTAGAGATGACCTTCATTTACTTAATCTAAAAGATGGTTTGTCTACCTATTAATTAGAAACGACTAAAATATTCCCTTCTCTTCTAATTTGATATCTTAAAAGAGGAAATCCTCCTTCTCCTTCCAATTGTTGTCCATTAATAATTTCATACGCATTATCATTTCCACAATTAGATTCAGCTCTAATTCCTGTTACGCTCAATGCTGAACAGCTACTAGGAGTGATGTTAGGATCACTCAATTCAAAAGCAGAATACAACGTGTTATCTATATTATAAATAATAACTCCTTTAATCCCTACTCCTTCGATTCTGATTACTTCGAAGTTTCCAGGAAATTTAAGCTCGTTAAATTGTGGTAAGTCTAAATTTACCGTATGATTAAAACCTATAGAAGGGAGATTAGGGTTGCTAGAACGACCATCATCACTGCTACAAGAGAGTATAAGTGCTGAAATAAAAACTACTAATATTATCTTTTTCATTTTTTTGTTGTATTAATAATAAAGAGATATATTCTTTACTAATCCAAGTGCAATTTTTTAAATGACCAAATTAAGTAAAAATGTGATTCGGTATTATTTTTTATTATATTTGTTTATAGTTAAAGTCCCATAGCCGTGGGATTTTTTGTATTTATATAAACGATGAAGTTATGAGCAAAGTATCTTATTACACTGCAGAAGGGCTAAAAAAGTTAAGAGACGAATTAAATAACCTTAAAGATATAGAGAGACCAAAGGCATCACAGGCTATTGCAGAAGCTCGTGATAAAGGTGATTTAAGTGAAAATGCTGAGTATGACGCGGCAAAAGAAGCACAAGGATTGTTAGAGATGAGAATTTCTAAATTAGAAGAAACATTATCCGGAGCGCGCTTAATAGATGAATCTCAATTAGACACTTCAAAAGCACTAATACATTCTACGGTTAAAATTAAAAACCAAACGAATGGTGCACAAATGACTTATAAGTTAGTTGCACAGAGTGAGGCTGATCTTAAAACAGGTAAAATATCTGTTGATTCACCTATTGGAAAAGGTCTTTTAGGAAAAAGTGTTGGAGAAGTAGCAGAAATTCAGGTTCCTAATGGGATTATGAAATTTGATGTTGTTGAAATTACACGAGAGTAAAATATTACAGGTAGTTGCGAAAACCTTTCTTAAAAAAATGAGAAAGGTTTTTTTATGACCTTTATTTTGCCAGAAATATCCTATATTTCGTTTTAATAAACCAACTAAAAGTTTTAACGGATGTCTACCCTGTTCACTAAGATTATTAATGGCGAAATACCTTCTTATAAAGTTGCTGAAGATGAGCATTTTTATGCTTTTTTGGATATAAATCCCAATGCCAAAGGACATACTTTATGTATTCCTAAAAAAGAAGAAAACAAAATATTTGATCTCGATGAAGAAACTTATATCGAATTAATGCGTTTTTCTCGCAAAGTAGCTAAGGCAATTGAAAAATCAGTTGTTTGTAAGAGAGTTGGTGTTGCAGTAGTAGGCCTAGAAGTACCCCATGTGCACGTTCATTTAATACCAATTAATGAAATGAAAGAAATGACTTTTCAATCAAAAGTATCAATGACTACAAATGAATTTGAACTGTTAGCCGAAAAGATTCAATCGAATTTATAAAATGAGTACTACTTCAGAATTTAAATTGTCACTACAATTAAGAATTGATTGGAGTGAAATGGATACGTATCAGCATGTAAATAATGTGAATTTCATGAAGTATATGCAAAGTGCTCGTGTTCAGTTTTGGGAAGTTTCTGGATTGGCCAAATTACATGCCGAAACTAAGAAAGGACCAATGCTTGTTTCTACAAAATGTGATTTTAAAAATCCTCTTTTCTTTCCTGGAAATGTATTGATTAAAACCAGAGTAGCGTTTATAAAAAACTCTAGTTTTGGATTGTATCATGAACTTTATAACGATAATGAAGTATTATGTGCTATAGGTAATGATGTAGCAGTTTGTTTTGATTTTAGTATAGATAAGACTTTTAGTATCCCGGATGAATTACGGGAAGTAATGAGTCAGTATGTGTAATACATAATTACATTTGAAAAAGATCTGGACGCAGAAGAAATATACCTAACGCCACAGCAATAATAACTACTACAATGACTATTAGATAAAATAACCCAGTAAATTTAATTCCTGATGGTTTTAGGTTAATGGTCTTTTTGTGATAATTATATACTCTTTCGATATCATCTGTCCAGCGTCCTGGAAAAATAGTAGTCTCGCATTTTTTGCAATCCATGCTTTCAACAACTTCTTTCTTGGTTTTGATAAAAAGTTTAGAAAATGATTTCTTTTGCTTGAATGAAAGTAATAGACTTTCCGTAGAATAACATTCTGGGCAATTATTATTTAGAACAGTTTCTTTTAAAACAATATACTCGGTTTTCACTTTATAAGGTTTGTAACTTATAACGTTTATAAGAGAATTATGTTATAATAGCAGTATCAGATTTACTTAATGTAATCTGAAAAGTAGTGCCCTTGCCTATTTCCGATCTTAAAACTCTAATTTTACCAGAGTGATAATCCTCAATAATTCTTTTAGCTAGCGAAAGACCAAGCCCCCAACCTCTAGTTTTAGAGGTATAACCAGGTTCGAATATTTTAGTAAACTTACTTTTAGGAATTCCTTTTCCAGTATCCGTAATTCTAATATATACACGTTTGGAGTCTTGGGATAAATCAATATTTAAATCTCCTTTACCACGCATTGCATCAATAGCATTTTTAACTAAATTTTCAATAGTCCAGCTATACAACTGAGAATTTAAATGAACTGGAATAGGTTTTTCAAGTAAATTAATTGAAAAATTAATCAACTTAGAACTTCGAGATTGTAAATAAGTGTATGCCTCACTTGTTTCTTGTACAATGTCTACTTCTTCTAATTTAGGAATAGACCCGATTTTAGAAAAACGCTCGGTAATAACTTTTAATCTAGAAATATCTTTTTCTATTTCTACGATATATTCTGGATTAACGTGTTCTACTTTTAAAATTTCATTCCATCCAACTAAAGAAGAAAGAGGTGTCCCAATTTGATGAGCGGTTTCTTTAGCCATGCCAGCCCAGAGCTTATTTTGTTCACTAGCTTTAGAAGTAGTAAAGAAAAAATAAATAACACCAATCAAAAGAAAGATGATCAGGGCAATTGCTATTGGGTAATATTTTAATTTATTTAGAATAGAAGAATTTCCATAATATACATATTGCACTGTTCCTTTAAGATCTAGTACTATCGGTTCATTTTCAGATTTCATACGTTCTAAATAATCAACCAGTTCTTCTTCGGTAACATTATCAGGTAAATTAAGCGTTGTGCTCGCTATGTTTATTTCTCCTGATGGACTTTTGATTAACTCACTTTCAGAATTTGTAATTATTGTTGGAATAGTAGTATTGGTACGATTAATAAGGTTAGATAATTCTAAATATTCGTCTAGGCTAAAATCACTAGATCCATCTATTCCAGAACTACTTAAGGCTTTAAATGATTGTGCCCAAACTTGCATTTTAATATTTTCATCCTTTTTTAATCGTTGCAGAAATATGGACGTATTCCATAAGACTAGACCTGTAATAACAAGAACTGCAAATATTATAAAGTAACTAGCTAGATTACGTTCATCAGAAAAATTCATAAAAAATGTGTTACCAAACTCTAAATATAAACGTTTTAAAACTAATTTATTGTTTCTAAACTAAGGTAAGTAAAACCAATCGATTGAAACCTAAGAGCTATAAAGTTTAAGTATCTTTGTGTAATAGATTTTATTTATGATACGTATAGATCCTTCAGAAGTTTCCACAGGTAAATTACATGGAATGATGCTTGGAGCAATTGGTCCTAGACCTATCGCTTTTGCAAGTACAATAGATGAAGCAGGTAACCCTAACCTCTCACCTTTTAGTTTTTTTAATGTTTTTAGCGCTAATCCTCCAATTCTTATTTTTTCACCTGCAAGAAGAGTTAGAGATAATTCTACTAAGCATACTTTAGAGAATAGCATAGCTACAAAGGAAGTGGTTATCAATATTGTTAATTATGATATTGTTCAGCAAATGTCATTATCAAGCACAGAATATCCAGATGGAGTAAATGAGTTTGATAAAGCTGGTTTAACGATGTTGCCATCCGAAAAGATAAAATCATTTAGAGTAGCAGAAGCTCCTGTTCAGTTTGAGTGTAAAGTGAATGAGATAGTTTCTTTGGGTAGTGAAGGAGGTGCTGGGAATCTTGTTATTTGTGAAGTATTATTAATGCACGTGAAAAAAGACATACTTGATAGTGATGGTAAAATTGATCAACACAAAATTGATCAAGTTGCTCGTATGGGTGGTAATTGGTATACAAGAGCTAATATGGGTATGTTTGAGGTTCCAAAACCACTAAGTACAATCGGCATAGGTATAGATGCTTTGCCCGATAATGTAAAAAATAGTACTGTGTTTACTGGAAACGATTTAGGAAAATTAGGTAATGTAGAAAGAATACCTGCAAATATTGAGGTTCAAGATTTTGTTAATAACAATAGTGATATTAAGGATAAAATTCAGGATGCTAACCTAATAGAAATTCATAAATTTGCACAGCAGTATTTGGATATGGATGATATTAATACTGCCTGGAATATTTTAGCAGCAATACAATAATTAAAAAGATGGAAGTACAAGGTAAAGTAAAGATGGTCGGTGAGACACAAACTTTTGGGAACAATGGTTTCAGAAAGCGTGAGATAGTGGTTACTACAGAAGAACAATATCCGCAACATATAATGGTAGAGTTTGTTCAGGATAAATGTGATTTATTAAACAGCTTTCAGGTAGGTCAGGATGTAAAAATAAGTATCAATTTACGTGGTCGTGAATGGGTAAACCCTCAAGGAGAGACTAAGTATTTTAACTCAATCCAAGGATGGAGAATAGAAAACTTACAAGCAGCTGCTCCTTCTGGTTCAGCTCCTATGCCACCAGCAGATGCATTTGAACCTGCAACAAACCTTAAGGAAGAAGATCATGATGATTTACCATTCTAGGTAAATCAATATATATAGCTTAGCATTAAGCCTGTTCTAGTGCCTAGTGAAAAAGTAAAAAGTCCGATACATTAGTATCGGACTTTTCATATTGTGGTTTTAGGTTAACCTTTTAATAAAACTCAAAAAAGCAATGATGAACAAAATTTATCTTAAAAGGTTCTAACAAATATTGCGATTTTTTTGGTCAATTCAAACAACTAATTGATATTTAACGTTGTAGAAACGTTAGAGCATTCAGATTTGTATATACTTAATGATTCCATAGATTTTCCACCCGTGTCTGCGGCTAATAAAGACGGGTTATTGGCGATAGGAGGAGATCTTTCTATCCCTAGATTGTTGCACGCATATTATAACGGTATTTTTCCTTGGTATGATGATGATCAACCAATTTTATGGTTTAGTCCTGATCCCAGAATGATTCTTTTTCCGGAAGATCTTAAGATTAGTAAAAGTATGAGAAAACTGATTCGAAATAATTCTTTCGAAGTTACTTTTAATAAAAATTTCGAAAGTGTAATTAAAAATTGTGCAACTATCGATCGTACGGATCAATTAGGTACTTGGATAACTTCTGATATGCAAGAGGCATACATGATGCTTCATGAGATGGGATACGCTATTTCTGTAGAGGTGTGGGAAAATTCAGAAATTGTAGGGGGTTTATATGGTATATGGTTAGAAGACAAAAAATTATTTTGTGGAGAGAGTATGTTTTCTAAAGTAAGTAATGCATCAAAATATGGGTTTATTAAGTTAATTGAGTTTTTACAGATAAAAGGATTGCAATTGGTAGATTGTCAGATTCACACTGATCATTTAGAAAGTTTAGGAGCAAAAGAAATCTCAAGAGATGCTTTTATGGAATATTTAAAGTAGTTTTATATCTATTAAATTTTACTTAGTATGATTATTCACAATCTTGAAACTGAAAATTCTATTTTAAATCAATTTATTAGTGAAATTAGGGATCAAGTGGTTCAAAAAGATAGGATGCGTTTTAGAAAAAATATAGAACGTATAGGAGAAGTTTTAGGTTATGAATTAAGTAAAACTTTAGAATACACTACAAAGAGTGTTCAAACACCACTAGGCAATAGAGAAATTTCTGAACCAGAAAAAGCATTGGTTTTGTGTTCTATTTTACGAGCAGGTTTGCCCCTACATCAGGGACTGCTTAATTATTTTGATACTGCAGAGAATGCATTTATATCTGCTTATAGAGATCATTCTGATAATACTGATGATTTTGATGTAATTGTTAATTATCTGGCATCTCCTTCTTTAGAAAATAAAACATTGTTATTGGCGGATCCTATGCTTGCCACAGGAAAAACGTTAGAGAACACTATAAATGCTATGAAAAGTCATGGAAAACCAAAGCAAATTCATATCATATCTGTTATTGGCTCTCGTAAAGGTGTAGAATATATTAAGGATGTTTTTCCAAAAAATACGCATCTTTGGATCGCTGCCATAGATGAAGAATTAAATAGTAAAGGTTATATTATTCCTGGATTAGGAGATTCTGGGGATTTATCATATGGAACAAAATTATAAAGCTCCACTACTTGTTCGGATAATTTTGCGATAATCTTTTAAGAACCTCAATTGTTTTTTCTGCATCCTCCGTGTTAACGAAAATATGATCATGAAAATAACCTGCAATAACGTTGCAACTTATTTCATTAGCTGCTAATTCTTTAGAAAAAATTGCAGTAAGCCCAACTGCATCAAGAGAAGAATGAATTTTTAGTGTTATCCAAGAGGCAATAAATTCGTATTTTAAGTTCAGATTATCAGCTGTTTCGCGTTTTAGAACGAGTGTAATCCCTTCTTGTTCTTTGAACTCACAGATAATATCTTTTCTTTCGATTAAATCTGTCGCTTTTACTGTAGTAAATACATACACTCCAGGTTGTAGTTCTGGAGTCATTTTTTGAATTAGGTTAGTTAAATTCTTTTCGCCGGTCATTTTTAAACTTCATTGTATCTAAAACAATCTACAGTGTGATCATTTACCATTCCGATAGCTTGCATAAATGCATAAATAACAGTTGATCCAACAAACTTGAAACCACGTTTTTTTAAGTCCTTACTAATAATATCAGAAATTTCTGTGGTAGCAGGACACTCTTTATGATGTTTCCATTTATTTACAATAGTTTTGTTGTCTATAAACCCCCAAATATAAGAGTCAAAACTTCCGAACTCTTCTTGGATTTTCATGAAATTTTGAGCATTAGTAATTGCGGAATTTACTTTTAGTTTATTTCTAATAATACCAGCATTTTGAAGTAATTCTTCTTTCTTGGATTCATTATATTGCGCTACTATTTTATAATCAAAGTTGTCAAAAGCAACTCTAAAATTTTCTCGTTTTTTAAGAATAGTAATCCAGCTTAATCCAGCTTGAAATGTCTCTAAAACAAGAAACTCAAATAGAAGACGCTCATCGTGTAGAGGAACTCCCCATTCATTATCGTGATAGGATTCATATAAAGAATCTCCCACACACCATCCACATCTATGCTTTTCCATAATCTGATTTTTTGATTTTTTAAAAATACATTATTCTAGTATATGTTTTGAAATCATAGGAGATTGTTTTTTACTGAAATCAAAGTTATCATTTACTAAAAAGATAATTTTATCTAAACAATAAATGAAGCATAAAATGTATTTTTGAAAAGCTATTTAGTTATTCGGTATCGAATATTATTTGTAAGTTTTAAGCTTTTATATCGTCCTATTGTGTAAGATGTAAGCAAATAAACATGGAGACAACTACAATGACAATAAATGAATTAATAGAAGGAGGAATAGAGAATTCCTATTCTTATCAAGAATATAGAAATATAGTGAGCAGTTTGTTGGCTGAAGGAAAATCAACCGGACATGAACAATCTGATGCACTCACTAATTATAGTATGTTAAATGATCGTAGAATGAAACGATTAGACAAGACTATAAAAATTAATGAAACTATAGTAGATACGGTTTCAAAAGCGGAAACAAACATTACTTGGTTAGTATTAACAGAAGGTTGGTGTGGTGATGCTGCGCAATCCTTACCAGTAATCAATAAGCTTTCTGAAATGAATGAAGGAATTGATCTTAGAATTGTATCAAGAGATGATAATGATGAATTAATGAATAATTTTTTAACTAATGGTGGAAAATCTATACCTAAGTTAATAGCATATGATAAAGATACGCAGCAAGTAGTAAATACTTGGGGTCCAAGACCATCAGTGGCTACTAAAATGGTAAACGATTATAAAGAGGCGCACGGAAGTTTAGATCCTCAGTTTAAACAAGATTTACAAGTTTGGTATAATAAAGATAAAGGACAAAATGTGGCGGAAGATTTGGTGAAATTATTATAATTTACCCTCCATAATTGAAATAATAGGTAATAAATCCTTTTTGTTCTTTTAAATCTGAAGAAGAAAATAGTGCATCTTGTGCATAGTCTAAAGCATTGTCAAAAAGACATTCATTCCTAGTAGTGGATTTCTTTTTGTCAATTTTAGCATCAATCACATAGCCGTTTTGGTTCACCTCAATTTTTACAACAACTTTTCCGCTTCCATTACAGGTATAAATAGGATTAGGGATATCCTTTTTTTCTCTTCCTTTTAAGGTAAAGGTAACAGAGCTATTTCGATTGTTTACCTCTTCAGTAATTGGTTTTTCTTCTTTTTTTGCCTCAGGAACTTCTTCAGTTGTAATGTCTTCTTCAATTGCTTCTTGACCTTCGGTAAGTTGGTCACTATTAGACGTTTCTTCCGTTGCTTCTGCAGTTTCGGTAAGTGATTTTATTCTTTGTTCAAAATCTTCAGAATCTTCAAAATCTTCATTAAAGGCATCGTGAGTTCTTTTGGAAGCTATTAATTGTCGATCTTCTTCTTGCGGAATTTCAGGTTCTTCTTCTTTAGTAAGTTCTTCCATTAATTCTTCTGGAATTTCCATAAGAATCTCAGATTGTTCTTTTTTCTTATTGACCATGTTAACATTATAGAGTGTCATAACGAAAATACCCATCAACATTGATGTGATTATTAAAGCTTTATGTTTTTCTATAAATTCCATAGGTATCTATAACTACTTTTCTTCTTGAATATTATGCAGTTTCAATTTCTGTACGCAACTGTTTCTCAAATGTTTCGGGACTGATAGCATCATGTACCGAGAATTCACCTATTTTAGTTCTTCTTAAAACACTTAGGTGACCACCACTTTTTAATGCTTTTCCAAAATCGTTCGCTAATGATCTAATATATGTTCCCTTTCCGCAGACTACTTTAAAATCTACTTCGGGTAATTTTATTCTTGTAATTTCAAATTCTGTAATTGTAATTTTTCTAGAAGCGATTGTTACTTCTTCTCCTTCGCGAGCATATTCATAGAGTCGTTTTCCATCTTTTTTTAAAGCAGAAAAAACAGGAGGATATTGTTCGATTTCACCAATAAATTGTTTTGTAGTGGTGTGTATTATTTCCTCCGAAATATGATCTATAGGAAACGTTTGATCAACTTCTGTTTCTAAATCATAAGAAGGAGTGGTTGCTCCTAGCGTAATAGTTCCAGTATATTCCTTGGTTTGTCCCATAAATTCTTGTATTCTTTTTGTGAATTTACCGGTACATATAATAAGTAATCCTGAAGCAAGAGGATCTAAAGTTCCTGCGTGTCCTACCTTTATTTTTTTAATCCCAAAATTTTTACGAATTAACCAACGAAGTTTGTTAACAACCTGAAAGGATGTCCATTGTAAAGGTTTGTCGATCAAAAGGACTTGACCGTCTTTATAATCTTGTTCGGTTAACATTATTGGGGGCTATTTAATAAAACCAAAAATGATGGCTACAACGCCAACAATAATACAATATAAGGCAAAATATGATAATTTACTCTTTTTTACTAAAGAAATCATCCAAGTGCAGGCAAAAAGGCCTGATATAAATGCAGCAATGAACCCAAGAATTAAAGGTGTATTGCTTTCTGTAGAAAAATTTAAATCTCCACTCAATAAGTCTTTTCCAATTTTACCAAAAATTAATGGAATTACCATTAAGAAGGAAAATCGAGCCGCTTTTGTTTTGTCATTACCAAGTAATACAGAAGTAGAAATGGTAGCACCACTTCGGGAAATTCCAGGTAACATAGCAATCGCTTGCGCAATTCCTATAATAAAGGCATTAGATGTAGTAACTATCTTATTTGTATCCTTAGCTTTATCCGCTAGCCATAAAAGAATTGCGGTAATAATTAGCATAAAACCTACTAGAAGAATATTTCCTCCGAAAAGTTGTTCTAATTGTTCTTCAAAAAATAAACCAACTAATACTGCAGGAATCATAGATACTATAATTCTTAAAGAAAACATGGTTTCATCATTCTTTTTGAATTGCAGAAGACCTTTGATAATTTGAAAAATATCTTTTCTAAATATAACAATAGTACTAAGTGCAGTTGCAAAATGTAAGACTACTGTAAATAGTAATGATTCTTCTGGGACACTTTCATCACCAAGAATGGCTTTACCAAGCTCTAAATGGCCACTAGAAGAAACAGGTAAGAATTCCGTAAGCCCTTGAATAACACCTAAAATAATCGCATCAATAGTTTCCATAAGGAACAATTTGTAAAATTCGATGCAAATATATAATTACCAGAATAGAAATTGTTTGTTTGTTAGCTTTTCTTCTTATCAGGATTCAATAAAATAGCGTAGACCTCAATTCCGAAACCAATTAAAACGACCATAGGAGCTAATCGGATTCTTCTGAAACTATAGATATCAGGATTAAAAACGTTAGGATCGTCACTTCCTCCTCCTGCCATAAGAATAAATCCTAGTGCAATTACTGCAATTCCGATCGCCATTACTACATAGTTCTTTTTACCAAAAACAAAATCCGGTTTGTGTACTGAAGTATTATTAGAATGTTTGCTCATGAATATCGTTGTTAATTTCATTAAAAATTACCTGATCATCAATCATTAGTTTAGCTATATGCCCCATGATCTTGTCAGGTGTAAATATAGTCCATCTATGAATAGGATACAAAACCACTTTTTTATTTAGTATTTGATCTTGTAACTCTTCTATGGTTAATCCATATTCTAATCCACGATTGATATAATAGTAATGAGTATCGTTTTCTAAAGTGATAGCAATGTCAAAACCACTTCGTTCTTCTATGTTAGAAACAACTCCTGTTATTTTTATTACATCATCTGGTTGTACATTTTGTATAGGTTTAAAGGTTTGAAAAGCAATTGTTATAAAAACTATAAAAAGAACAAAAGAACAAGCAAACCAAATTTTCCCTAATTTTTTCATATGCTTTAAGTTTGAGAAGTAACTACTTCTGTTTTCTTGATTTTCAAAATTATTAAAATTGTACCAGCAACAATAAATGGAATACTAAGCATTTGCCCCATGTTTAATACCAAACTATCCTCAAAAGCTACCTGATTCTCTTTAGAAAATTCTATGATGAATCTAGCAGAAAACATTAGAATCAAAAATATGCCAAATACAACTCCATTTTGGTTAAAGAATATTTTCTTTTTGTTTATAAACCAGAGAATCGCAAAAATAGTTAGAAAAGAAAAGGCTTCGTACAGTTGAGTAGGATGTCTAGCGATTAAATCATCTTTCATAAAAACGACTCCATAGTTGCTATTGGTTGGTTTGCCATAGATTTCTGAATTCATGAAATTTCCAAATCGAATAAAAGCACATCCTATAGGGATTACAATAGCTGTTTTATCCATAATCCATAAAAAAGGTAGTTTGGTCTTTTTTATGAAAAATGAAATAGCAATTAAAATTCCAATTGCACCACCATGGCTAGCAAGACCTGTAAAACCAGTAAAATTCCAACCATCAGAAGATATCTTAAATGGGAGAAAAATTTCTAAAAGGTGCTGTGAGAAATATTCAAAATCGTAAAATAGACAATGTCCTAATCTTGCACCCACTAGAGTTCCTACGAATATGTAGTTGGCAAGTGTGTCTAGATTTTTTAAAGAAATATTTTCTGTTATAAATATCTTTTTTAAAACAGCATAACTTAATAAAAGTCCTATTACAAATAACAGCCCATAATATTTCAACGGAAAAACACCAAAAAGGGTAGTGATTTCTGGGTTAACGTTCCAATAAATTGGTTCCATGAATTTACTTTTTAATAATATAATTCATCAGTTCTCAGATTTAGAAAACGTTGTGTAGCAAAAAATGTACTAATCCAGGTAATTAAAATCCCGATCCCAAAAACTCCACCGAATAAACCAATCAATAATATTTTGTCACTAAGTAATGTTAACTCCGGAAAAGCCTTATCTAAATAATATAAAACTACTCCAACTCCAATTAGCGCAACAATAGCACCTATCATCCCTAAGCGAACACTTTTCCAAACAAAAGGTTTGCGTATAAACCTTTTCGTGGCGCCTACCATCTGCATAGTCTTAATAATAAATCGTTTAGAATAAACGGAAAGTCTTATAGAACTATTAATTAAAAGTACTGCGATAAAAGTAAAAATCCCACTAATCAACAACACCCAAAAGCTAATTTTCTTGATGTTATCATTTAGCAAGGATATAAGCGGTTTATCATATGTTACTTCGTCAACAAAATCTTTTTTGGTAATAGTAGTAGTAATTTCATCAATTTTTACTTGATCTACAAAGTCGGCTTTAAGATAAACATCAATTGAATTTTGTAAAGGATTATAACCAAGAAAATCCATAAAATTCTCTCCTATATCTTTGCTGTGCTCTTCGGCCGCTTCTTCCTTAGAAATGTAGGTAGTTGATTTTGTGTATTCTGCAAGTGCTAAACTTTTTTCCATCTGTTTTATCTCTACTTCTTTGGCAGTATCTTTTAAATAAATGGTAAGTGCAATTTTTTCTTTAAAGTGATCAGCTACTTTTTTAGTGTTTAATACCAAAAGCCCTAATAAACCTAAAAGGAAAAGTACCAGAGAGATACTAATCACCACAGAGAAGTAAGAGGATATTAGTCTACGCTTCTGATATTTTTCGAAAGATGAGCCCATAGAGATTTGTTTTGCAGGTAAAAATAATAAAGAATAGTTAACTAATTTTGGTTTCTTAATAAATAACGCAAACTTACAAGCATTGTTATTTTAATATAGCTTATAATATGCATACAGTAATTATTGGTGTTGGCGGTGTTGGAGGATATTTCGGAGGGAAAATATCTCATTCTGGACAAAAAGTATCTATGATTGCTAGAGGAAACCATCTTCAAGCAATACTTAATAATGGATTAAAGATTAAAAGTATTGATGGGGATTTCGAAACTCAGCCTTTTCTTGTAACGGATAATATCGAAAAAGTTGATAAGGCGGACTTGATATTAATATGTACTAAATCTTGGCAGGTAAAACAAGCAACCGAACTGATTAAACCAATTCTAAAAGATAATACCCTCGTGATTCCTTTGCAAAATGGTGCAGATAATGCGGAGAAAGTGATGTCTGTAATTGATAAAAAGCATGTATTAGGCGGATTGTGTAAAATTTATAGTAAGATAGAATCTCCTGGAATTATTTCACATTTTGGTCATACTCCAGAGGTGATTTTTGGAGAATTAAATGAAAATACTTCGCAGCATTTATTAAAAGTAAAAGAAGTTTTTGATAAATCAGGATTTAAGAATAGAGTTTCAGAAAAAATTCAAGTAGATATCTGGAGTAAATTTATGTTCATTGCTACCGTTAGTGGCCTAGGGGCATTGACAAGAGCAACAATAGGAGAAATGTATGCGCATCCAGAATTGAATAAAATGCTTAAGAATACTGCTCTCGAGATATATAAAGTCGCTCTAAAAAAAGAAGTTGTAATGCCACCAAACATTGTGGAGGGAATTATGAATTTTATAGGTAAACAGCCGTATACTGCAACAGCCTCTACACAGCGGGATATTATGGAGGGTAAGCCTTCAGAGTTAGATAATTTTAATGGATTTATTGTGAAAGAAGGTGAAAAACTAGGCGTAGAGACACCTACAAATACATTTATTTATAGTTGTTTACAACCAATGGAAGCAAAAGCTAGAAAGGCTAAAAACTAAGATAAAAAAGTACACTTAACTCGCATAAAATCGTAAATTTGCGGTCTTAATTTCAGATCATGAGTTACGATTTTAATACGATTGAAGCCAGATGGCAAGCCTATTGGGCAGAGAATGGAACGTTTAAAGCTGAAAATAATAGCGATAAACCAAAATATTATGTACTTGATATGTTCCCTTATCCGTCTGGAGCTGGACTTCATGTTGGGCATCCATTAGGATATATTGCTAGTGATATCTATGCTCGATATAAACGACACAAAGGTTTCAATGTATTACATCCACAAGGATATGACTCATTTGGGTTGCCAGCAGAGCAATATGCTATCCAGACTGGGCAACATCCTGCAATTACTACTAAGGATAATATTGCTAGATATCGTCAACAATTAGATAAGATTGGTTTTTCTTTTGATTGGAGTCGAGAAGTTAAAACGAGTGATCCTACATTTTATAAATGGACTCAGTGGATTTTTATTCAGCTTTTTAATTCTTGGTATGATAATAACGCTGATAAAGCAAGACCAATTGCTGAATTAGAACAATTGTTTTCCGAAGAAGGAAATACAAATATTAATGCAGTATGTGATGAAGATGTGATTGTTTTCACGTCTGAAGATTGGAATGCTTTTTCATCTAAAGAAAAACAAGAAGTATTATTAAAATATAGATTAACCTATCTTGCCGAAACAGAAGTTAACTGGTGTCCGCAATTAGGAACAGTGTTAGCAAATGACGAAATCGTTAATGGAGTTTCTGAACGTGGTGGTTATCCGGTGATCCGTAAAAAGATGACGCAATGGAGTATGCGTATTTCTGCATATGCACAACGTTTAATTGACGGATTAAATACGATTGATTGGCCACAGCCTCTAAAAGATTCTCAAACGAATTGGATTGGTCGTTCAGAAGGAGCAAGTGTAACCTTTAATGTAAAAGGTCATGATGAGGTGATCGATGTGTTTACTACGCGTCCCGATACTATTTTTGGTGTAAGTTTTATGACATTGGCTCCAGAACATGAATTGGTAGCTAAAATTACTACTCCCGAACAAAAAGAAGCGATAAATACATATATAGAAGCTACAGCAAAACGTAGTGAACGTGATCGTATGGCTGATGTAAAAACAATCAGTGGTGTTTTTACAGGTGCTTACGCAGAGCATCCATTTACAAAAGAACCTGTGCCGATCTGGATTGGCGATTATGTGTTAGCGGGATACGGAACTGGAGCAGTTATGGCTGTACCTTGCGGAGATCAACGTGATTATGATTTTGCAAAACACTTTGGGATTGATATTCCTAATATTTTTGAAGACGTAGATATTTCTGAAGAAGCTTTTGCAGATAAAGACAATACGATTATTGCTAATTCTGATTTCTTAAATGGTTTGAAATATAAAAAAGCAGTAAAAACTGCGATTTATGAACTAGAGAAATTAGGTCAAGGAAAAGGTAAAATTAATTATAGATTGCGTGATGCAGTATTTAGTCGTCAGCGATATTGGGGAGAGCCGTTTCCGGTATATTATGTAGATAGTATGCCGCAAATGATTGAGCTAAAACATTTACCAATAGAATTACCTGAAGTAGAAAAATATTTACCAACCGAAACAGGTGAACCGCCATTAGGTAGAGCAGATGTTTGGGCTTGGGATACTACTAAAAATGAAGTCGTATCTAATGATTTTATAGATCATGATACAGTTTTTCCTTTGGAGTTAAATACCATGCCGGGTTGGGCGGGAAGTTCATATTACTTTAATAGATACATGGATCCTAATAATGAAGATGAGGTTTTTTCACAGGATGCAATTAACTACTGGAAAGAAGTAGATCTATATATAGGAGGAAGTGAGCACGCAACTGGTCACTTATTATATGCACGTTTCTGGCAGAAATTTTTATTTGATAGAGGAATTGTTCCTGTGGATGAATTTGCGAAAAAGTTGATCAACCAAGGGATGATTTTGGGTACAAGTGCAATTGTTTATAGGGTCAGTGGCACGAATAAATATATTTCCAAAGGATTGAAAGATCAGTACGATGTAGAGGAACTTAGAGTGGATGTTAATATGATAAATGCATCTGATGAGTTATTGCCTGAGGATTTAAAAAATTGGCAACCGCAATTTAAGGATGCAGAATTTGAACTTGAAAATGGTAAGTACATTGTCGGGAGAGAGGTAGAGAAAATGTCTAAAAGATGGTTTAATGTGGTAAATCCGGATGGTGTTTGCGATCAATATGGAGCTGATAGTTTACGATTATACGAAATGTTCTTAGGACCATTGGAGCAAGCAAAACCTTGGAATACAGCAGGAATTACTGGTGTGCATGGATTTTTAAAGAGATTATGGAAACTATACCATAATGGAGATGTGTTTGGTGTGACTGATTCAGAACCCACAAAAGATAACTTAAAGACATTGCATAAAACCATCAAAAAGGTAGAAGAAGATATAGAGAACTTTTCTTTTAATACTTCGGTAAGTACCTTTATGATTGCAGTAAATGAATTAACTGCTCAGAAATGTAATAGCAAAGAAATTTTAGAACCGTTATTGGTACTGGTTTCTCCTTACGCTCCGCATATTGCAGAAGAATTATGGAATAAATTAGGCCATAATGAATCTATAGCTACAGCTGCTTTTCCAGTTTTTGAGGAAAAACATTTGGTAGAAAGCACAAAACAATATCCTATATCCTTTAATGGTAAGATGCGTTTTACAATGGAACTTCCTTTGGATTTAAGTAAAGAAGATATTGAGGCTGCAGTTATGGCACACGAAAAAACACAACAACAATTAGATGGACGTACGCCTAAAAAAGTAATCGTTGTACCTGGAAAGATTGTGAATGTTGTTGGGTAGTTCTTAGAAAGAAATTTATGTCAGTTTGAGCCTGTCGAAGACTTTTGTGTTGTAATACTTCGACAGGCTCAGTGTGACTATAATAAGTTTATGACTTTTTTAGTAACAGATATGATCAACTCAGTAGAAATTCTTGGATTTGTTGCAGCAACCTTAACAACAGCTGCTTTTTTACCACAGGTGTATAAAACCTGGAAGACTAAATCTGCTGAAAGTTTATCACTATCTATGTTATTAATTTTTGTGACTGGAGTATCATGTTGGCTGGGTTATGGTCTTTTGATAAAAAGTTTACCTATAATTTTATGCAATCTGATTACTTTGATATCAGGCTTTTTATTGCTCTATTTTAAAATTCGCTATAAAAACTAAAGAAAACTGCCAATCCTGATTGTTTTTTAACAAGTTTTACTAAGTTTTGGTAAATTACGGATAAGATATTTTTTAAGTGTATTTTATTGGTTTATTTCAAGAAAACTTCTATTTTCGACCCAAAAATAAGAATATGATAATTGGTGTTCCTAAGGAAATCAAGAATAACGAGAACAGAGTAGGTGTTACGCCTGCTGGTACGATGGCACTCGTTGGACATGGTCACACTGTTTTCATTCAGCAAAATGCTGGTCTTCAGAGTGGTTTTAGTGACGAAGAATATATTGAGGCTGGTGCAAAAATATTACCTACTATAGAAGAGGTGTATGCAACGGCAGAAATGATTATAAAGGTGAAGGAGCCTATAGAACCAGAATATAAATTGATCAAGAAAGATCAATTATTATTCACTTATTTCCATTTCGCATCAAGTGAGCCTTTAACAAAAGCTATGATCGAGAATGGATCGGTTTGTATCTCTTACGAAACAGTAGAAGATCCTGATCGTAGTTTGCCATTACTTACACCGATGAGTGAAGTAGCGGGACGTATGTCGATCCAACAAGGAGCTAAATATTTGGAGAAACCATTAAAAGGAAGAGGAATTCTTCTTGGTGGTGTGCCTGGAGTTGCTCCAGCTAAGGTATTAGTTCTTGGTGGTGGTGTAGTAGGTACTCAAGCAGCTAAGATGGCAGCAGGAATGGGAGCTGATGTAACTATTCTTGATATTAGTATGAAAAGATTACGTTACCTAGATGACGTAATGCCTGCCAATGTAAATACTGAATTTTCTAACGAATATACAGTTCGTAAACATATAAAAACATCTGATTTAATTATTGGAGGTGTATTAATACCAGGAGCAAAAGCGCCTAAGCTTATCACTCGTGATATGCTTAAAGATATGCGAACAGGAACGGTATTGGTAGATGTAGCTGTAGATCAAGGCGGTTGTTTTGAAACTACAAAACCAACTACACATCAAGATCCAGTTTATATTATAGATGATGTGGTGCATTATTCTGTAGCAAATATGCCAGGAGCAGTACCTTATACGTCAACTTTGGCACTTACCAATGTAACTTTGTCATATGCTATCCAATTAGCAAATAAAGGTTGGAAAGCAGCTTGTGCAGATAACGAACCTCTTAAAAAAGGATTAAACGTAATCAATGGAGATGTTGTGTATCCTGCTATTTCAGAAGCATTTAACCTTCCTCTGGAAGATGTAAATAACTATTTAAGTTAAACTCGACTTATTGGCTAACTCAAGTTTATTTAACTGAAAACCTCGTCTTTATGGCGAGGTTTTTGCTTTTATTGTTGTAAATTTAATAACAAAAAGTTTTTAATTATGATGGGATATTATGTAATAGCAGGGATTATCTTCTTAGTAAGTTCTTATGTTAGTAATAAACTAAAAAGTAAATTCAAGCATTATTCTAATGTACACTTACAAAATGGAATGAGTGGAGCTGAGATTGCTCAAAAAATGTTGGATGATAATGGGATACGTGATGTAAAGGTTATTTCGACTAAAGGACAATTAACGGATCACTATAATCCTAGAAATAAAACAGTTAATCTAAGCGAGGTAGTGTATAGTCAAAGAAATGCAGCCGCTGCAGCCGTAGCAGCTCATGAGGTGGGTCATGCAGTACAACATGCAACAGCATATAGTTGGCTTACAATGAGATCTAAGATTGTTCCGGCTGTAGGTATTGCTAGTAAGTTGTCGAACCTTGTTATCATGGTTGGTTTAGGATTGTCTTTTACAGGTTCTTTACTTGGAAATACAATCTTTCTAATTGGTATTATTTTGTTTGCAGTGACTACATTATTCGCTTTTATTACACTTCCGGTGGAGTATGATGCTAGTAATCGTGCGTTAGCTTGGTTAGAAGATAATAGAATGGTTAACCAAGAAGAATATAATGGTGCAAAAGATGCGTTAAAATGGGCAGCAAGAACTTATTTAGTAGCTGCTTTAGGATCCTTAGCGACATTACTTTATTTTATATCCATGTTTTTAGGCAGAAGAGATTAGATAATATAGAAGGATATTAGCCTTTGTCTTGTTTTTATTTCAGTATCTTTTGGCACTAATTTTATATATAAAATAAATTGGTGAAAAAGGTAATTATCATTGGTGCTGGACCAGCAGGATTAAGCGCTGCGTATACGCTAAGTAAAAATGATATAGATGTGGTGGTTTTTGAGGCATCTCCTAATATTGGAGGAATGTCTAGAAGTTTTGACCTTTGGGGACAAAGAGTAGACTTAGGGCCGCATAGGTTCTTTTCTAAAGAACCTAAAATCAATAATTTTTTTGATGAAATAATAAAAGAAGATTATACATTAGTAAGTCGTCTTACACGTATATATTACAAAAAACGTTTTTTTGATTACCCTCTTAAATTGTTAAATGTACTGAGTAATCTATCAATTGCTACCATTTTTAGTATTCTATTTTATTATGGAAAACAGCGCATATTCCCAATTAGAAATCCGGAAACCTTCGAAAAATGGGTTACTAATCGTTTTGGAAAAAAGCTATATACTATTTTCTTTAAATATTATACAGAAAAATTATGGGGTATACCCTGCTCTAAAATTGATGCCGATTGGGCTGCGCAACGAATAAAAGGACTCTCTTTGTTTGAAGCGGTATGGAACGCTTTTAAAGGAAATAAGGGAAATAAACATAAAACTTTGGTGGATGAATTTTCATATCCCAAAAATGGTACAGGTACTCTATATGAACGTTCAGCTAGTTATGTCGAGGAGAATGGTGGCGTTATACATAAAAATAAGCCTGTTCAGAGTATAGTTATAGAGAATAATCAGTGTAAAGGAGTAATAACAATAGATGGAGAGAAACATGAAGCTGATTATGTAATATCATCTATGCCGCTAACCTCTTTGCTCAAAGGAATAGGTTCTGTTCCAAAGTCGGTTTTAGACGCCTCTAATAAGTTATATTTTAGAAACACAATTTTGGTGTATTTAGAGATAGATAGAGATGATTTATTTGAGGATAATTGGATTTACGTGCATTCTCCAGAAGTTAGACATGGGAGAATTACTAATTTTAGGAATTGGTGTCCAAGTTTAAATAAAGGTAAAAACAGCACTATTCTGTGTTTAGAATTTTGGGCTTTTGATGCAGACCCAGTATGGAAAGAAAAGGATCAATATCTTAGCGATTTAGCTATCAAAGAGCTGAAAACTCTAAAATTAATAGGAGAGACAGAAATAATAGAAAATACCAAGATTGTACGAGTTCCTAAATGTTATCCTGTATACGAAATAGGATATCGTAAGCATCTTGATGTTATAGAAGATTATCTTATTGGGATAGACAAATTAACTCCAATAGGTAGATATGGTGCTTTTAAATATAATAATCAGGATCATTCTATTTTAATGGGAATCCTAGCAGCAGAGAATATCGTAAACAACACCAAAATTGATTTATGGAAAATTAATACAGATACAGAATATCAGGAAGATGGTGAAGTTAAGGATGTATTAATTCAATAATTTCTTTCTTTTTTTCTCAGTGTAGTAACTCTTTAGTGAAGTTGTTAAATTACTAAAGCCTAATACGGATATAATTAAATAACTAGGTAGAATAGGTACGAAAAATCTTGAAGCTCCCAAAGGACCTGTCAGTGCAACGATATATAAAATAATAAATAATATTGTTGCTAATATGAAACTTGTTTCACGATAATTCTTTATCCAAAACCAAATAAACCCAACGCCTTTTAAGAGGTTAAAAATCAAAATAATACTCAGGATAAAAAGAAGGGGTATTGGTTGGTTTTTTAGAAAGGTTATTGCTCCTCGAACACCTTTATTATTAATATGGTGCAGTAGACCAACTTCTGGGTTCTCAGAATGCATTTTGAAAAAATTAAATAAATCAAATCTACCCGGATCTATAAATATTCGTACACATCCTTTTGCGTGAAATATACCGTAGCCTACGATGTCATCTTTTAGATACGAGATCACCTCTCTTTTTATAAAATCTTGTTGCTTTTTGTAACTATTAATTGCTATTGCATCTTGTTTGATTTGATTAGAAATTGTTCTCGCTTTTTCTGCACCGAATTTATTCTCATGAAAGTATTTTAGATTCCATTCTAATAAATTAATGTTCTGAATGCTCGAAAAATCAGAACTTCCGGTTCTTTTAAAATTCCACGATACGTATAAGATAAAAATTAGGATTGGTAAAATAGCGCTAAAAGGGCTAAATCGGATTTTGGTTTTTTTATATAGTAAATAAGTGATAAAAATATTAGGAACTATAAATAAAT
Source organism: Aquimarina sp. Aq107 (assembly GCF_943733665.1). Classification (NCBI taxonomy): domain Bacteria; kingdom Pseudomonadati; phylum Bacteroidota; class Flavobacteriia; order Flavobacteriales; family Flavobacteriaceae; genus Aquimarina; species Aquimarina sp. Aq107. Next base: position 5,238,646 of record NZ_OX030782.1, read on the forward strand.
AAAAAACAGGTTTTGTTAGAAACAATAGTATTATAACTATTTGATACCAAAGGACATTTTTCCAAGAAGGGGTTTTTAAGCACTGATGCAATCTATAGATGAGCAGTACTATAATGAATTGAAAAAAAATCTCACTCATTATAAGATTGCTGTATATGAATTGATTTATAGATGTAATAATAAAAAAGAAAAAGAGACCATTATTTATTTTGAAATTATTTTCCTCAAACACTTTTTTGATCAGTAATATGCTGCATATGGAAATAAGATTTTGACACAGTAATATTCCTATTTTGGTTTTTAAAAATAAAGAAGAGATAATGATAAATATACTATATAAAGGAGGTCTTTTTGTATAATGTCGGTAATCTATAGCGTCATTCAAATCTCTTGAGTAGAATTCGAAATTAGTTAAAATGTTCTTAGCTAATTCATAATATTCATAGGAGTCCATTAAGAAAAAATCTCCAATGAAAATTTTTATTATCAAGAATAAAAGATGAAATCCTATTAAGCCAATAGTAAAAGGACTAATCTTGATTGTCATATTTTTATCTGTCTGCTTATTTGTTGGTCTAAAGATATAAATGTTTCGGTTCTTGAAACACCTTCGATGGCTTGTATTTCTTTATTTAATACATTCATCAAATGTTCATTGTCTTTACAAAGGATTTTAATAAAAATAGACCAATTTCCAGTGGTGTAATGACATTCGATAACTTCAGGGATATCTTTTAACTGTCTAACCGCTTTTGGGTTGCTGACAGCTTTATCTAAGTAGACTCCGACAAAAGCCATAGTTTTGTATCCTAAAATTTTTGGATCGATAATAAATTTAGATCCCGCGATAAGGCCAGAAGCTTCTAGTTTTCTTAATCTTTGGTGAATAGCAGCACCCGAAATACCAATTTTTCTGGCAATTTCTAGGATAGGTCTTCGCGCATCTTCCATAAGGTTACGAAGAATCTCTTTGTCTATACCATCTATTTTTAGATTACCATATTGGCTTTTCATAAAGATATATGATTACAATTATTAACCAAAAATAGAGGATAAGATTTAAAATCAGAACTTTTTTTAGAATTATCCTTTAACACCATCAGGATTATATCCCAGGTATTCACGCTCTTTTTCATTAAATATAATTCCGTACTCTTCTAGTTCTTTTAGTATAGGTGCGTATATTTCTTCTGTAATAGGTATTTGTACTCCGGTAGATGTGATTTCTTTATTTAGTATTTTTAACGTTGCCATTGCCACAGGAAGTCCAACAGTTTTTGCCATAGAAGTGTATTTTTGATCTTCTCCAATGCTAACCATGGTAGCGTCTATTTGTTTGCGCTCTCCATTAAGTTCATATCCAAACTTATGGTACATAACAATCATATCTTTATCACCTTCATCTAATGTCCATTTGTCCATTAAAATTTTTTGTAGGATCTGTGCTGGTGTTGCATTAGGAATCCCGACTTTTTTATCAATGTTAAAAATGTCGAGTTCTAATAACTTATCCCATATTATATCATCTTGATCGATTTTTAGATAGTGGCGTAGCTTTAATTCTACTGAATCTGTGGGTGAGTATGCTAGAAATGAATTTGTGAAATCACGGTAACTCATATGCTCTGAGTTGGTTAGTGTGTAATCATCTGCAGTCATTCCTAATTGCACAAAAATATTCCAAGCTTTAGAAAATCCAACTCTTCTTATTGTACCGCGGTACAAAGTTAGAATGTCTTCTAAGCCATATATGCTTTGGTATTTTAATGAATTTCTATTCGCATATGCTTCAAAACGACCATATTTTTCTACTTCTAGAAATTCTGTCCTTCTAAATAGTTTATGATAAGGGATGTATTTGTAAGTTCCTTCTTGAAGAAATTCTGCAGCACCTCCTTGTCCCGCCACGACTACATTTCTAGGATTCCAAGTGAATTTATAGTTCCAAAGATTGGTGTCACTTTCTGGGGCTACTAATCCTCCAGTAAAAGATTCGAATAAAATTATTTTACCACCTTGATTTCTTATTCTATCAATCACTTGCATAGCACTCATGTGATCAATACCAGGATCTACTCCAATTTCGTTCATGAAGATAAGTCCTTTTTTCTTAACTTCTTCGTGTAGTTCTTTCATTTCCTTGCTCACGTAAGAAGCAGTTACCATTGATTTTTCTAATCTTAGACAATCTTTGGCAACTTCAATATGAAATCTTGCAGGTAACATGGAAACTACAATATCAGCATCTTCGATAGCTTTTTTTCTAGAGTTTTGATCAAAAACATCTAGGGTAATAGCCTTGGTATTAGGATGGTTAGCAGCTAATGCTTTTGCGTTTGAAAGAGAAATGTCTCCAATGGTAATATCTAAATTTTCAGAAATAGATTTGTCCTGAAAATATTTGATTAAAACTGCTGTTGATTTACCTGCGCCAATGACTAGTATCTTTCGCATATCTAAATATTATTTTGATAACTTTGATGCGAATGTAGTAAATACATCAAAAAGTAAGTTCTCTATTTTGGCGTATTCGTTATATTTTGAGATAAAATTTGTCTAAAATTCATTTTTTATTTAAAAAAATGATCAATTATTGCTGAAAAAGGAATGAATAAAACAATTTTGATTACCGGAGGAGTTGCGGCTTTACTAGCTGTACTATTAGGAGCATTTGGAGCACATGGATTGGAGAAACTCGTAGATGGGAGTAATATCGAATCCTTTAAGACGGGTATTCGTTATCAAATGTATCATGCAATTTTTTGCATTATTTTAGGTAACATGACTATAATACAAGATGTTGCCAAAAAACGTATTTTTTATTTCTTCTTAATAGGAATGATTCTTTTTTCCGGGTCAATTTATCTTTTGGTTATGGATGAATTATTAGGAATTTCTTTGTCAAGTATTGGATTTATTACGCCTTTAGGAGGGTTGATGTTAATTCTTGGTTGGATTTTCTTTATAATTTCTCTTGTTAAGATTAAGTGATTTTTTTGACGGTTGGTGTAGTTTTTATTTATAATTTTGTCAAACATAACAAACACAACATATTTTTATGGAACCACTGTATCCAATTACGAAAACGATTTCGTTAAAGCATTACGGTATTGAAAATGCGACAATACGCTACCAGTTATCTCCAGAAGAGCTTCAGGAAGAAACGGTGCAAAAAGAACAAGGAAAACTTACCAAAAATGGGACACTAGCTGTTAATACGGGTGAGTTTACTGGTCGTTCGCCAATGGATCGTTTTATTGTAAAAGATCAAATAACCGCCGAAAAAATTTGGTGGGGTGATATCAATATTCCTTTCGAGCCAGATGCTTTTGATAAGCTGTATGACAAAGTTATCTCGTATCTTTCTGGTAAGGAGATATTTGTAAGAGATAGCTATGCTTGTGCAGATCCTGATTATAAACTAAACATAAGAGTGATCAATGAGTATCCTTGGTCTAATATGTTTGCTTATAATATGTTTCTTAGGCCAACAGAAGAGGAGTTAAAAGGATTTGATCCAGAATGGACGGTGATTAATGCTCCGGGTTTTATGGCTGATGCATCTGTTGATGGTACACGCCAGCATAATTTTGCGATATTAAATTTTACTAAAAAAATAGCACTTATTGGTGGAACCGGATATACTGGTGAGATCAAAAAAGGTATTTTTTCTGCATTGAATTTCATATTACCTGTATATAAAGATACTCTTCCAATGCATTGCTCAGCTAATGTAGGTGAAAAAGGAGATACAGCTATCTTTTTTGGTCTTTCTGGAACAGGTAAGACTACTTTGTCTACGGACCCTAATCGTAAATTAATTGGGGACGATGAACACGGATGGACAAAAGAAAATACTATTTTCAATTTCGAAGGTGGTTGCTATGCGAAGGTAATTGATCTTTCTGCAGAAAAAGAACCAGAGATATATGGAGCCATTAAAAAAGGAGCGATTCTTGAAAATGTAATAATGGATAATGATGGAGAGGTTGATTATGCAGATACTTCTATAACTCAGAATACACGAGTAAGTTATCCAATTTATCATATTGAAAATATTCAGGAGTCTTCTATTGGTAAAAACCCAAAGAACATATTCTTTTTAACTGCTGATGCATTTGGTGTAATGCCTCCTATTTCAAAGCTAACTCCAAGTCAAGCTGCATATCATTTTATATCTGGGTATACGGCTAAAGTTGCTGGAACTGAAGCTGGAGTTGTAGAACCGACACCTTCTTTTTCCGCTTGTTTTGGTGCGCCATTTATGCCATTACACCCAGCTAAATATGCTGAGATGTTAGTTAAGAAAATGAAGGATACTGGTGTTAATGTATGGTTAGTGAATACAGGATGGACAGGCGGTCCTTACGGTGTAGGGACTAGGATTAAGCTTAAGTACACACGTGCTATGATTCAGGCGGTTCTTAATGGTGATCTAGGATTATATTCCTACGATAACTATCATATTCATTCTGTGTTTGGAGTTGCCCAGCCAAGAGAGTGTCCTGGAGTTCCAACAACTGTTCTTAGTCCAAGAGCTACTTGGAATAATGATGAAGAATATTATAAAACTGCATTTAAGTTAACAAATGCGTTTAGAGAGAATTTCAAAAAGTTTGAATCGTATGCAAATGAGGAGATCCGTAGAGGAGGTCCACAACGATATGGTTTTTAGAGATAACTAACGAAAAGTAATTTTCAGAAACAATAAAGCCAGGAATTTAAATTCCTGGCTTTATTGTTTTATTAAACTATATGTATAAGTAGTTATATAGTATATATTTATTTTTTGTTTGCTTCTTTAATGTATTTCTGTAATGCCATAGTCATTGAAGGTGTTTCTGGAGTGGGAGCTTGTATGTTCACTTCCAAGTTATGTTCTTTAGCAGCTTTTACTGTAGAATTTCCAAAAACGGCAATACGTGTATCATTCTGTTTGAAATCAGGGAAGTTTTCAAATAGTGATTTTATCCCAGAAGGGCTAAAAAACACTAGTATATCGTAAAATACATCTCTTAAGTTAGAGAGGTCACTAACTACTGTTTTGTAAAAAATAGCTTGCTTCCATTGTACCTTTAAATTGTCTAAAGTATCTGGAATTTCTGGCTTTAATTTATCTGAAGAAGGTAATAAAAACTTCTCATTTTTATATTTCTTAATCAAAGGAGTTAACTCTTGAAAAGTACGTTTACCTACGTAAATCTTCCTTTTTCTATAAACTACATACTTTTGCAAGTAATAAGCAACTGCCTCACTCTGACAAAAATACTTAAGAGCGTCAGGAACTTTAAAACGCATTTCTTCAGCAATTCTGAAAAAATGATCTACAGAGTTTCTGCTGGTAAGTATAATAGCAGTGTATTGCGATAAATCCACTTTTTGTTGTCTCACTTCCTTAGCATCTACGCCCTCTACGTGAATAAACGGTATAAAGTCAATTTTTACCTTTTCTTTCTCCTCAAGTTCGAAATAAGGCGAATTTTCTACTTTAGGCTCTGGCTGTGAGACCAAAATCGTTTTCACTTTCATATATAGTCTTTATTTCTAATACGTCATCCTAATAATTATATAATTAGCTTGTACAGCATAAAATAGGGTGCGATTTCAAGAGCGCAAAGATACAAAATAAAATAAAACAAGTTGTTTAAAATGACGTTTTCATTCCTTCTGTATACAGAAAAAAGTATGATTAGGTTTAATAGTAGTAAAGAAACTATCAATATAATCATAACAATTTTTGAAGGTTTCACACTATAAACGAATAATAAATTAAGAGGTAATAAAATAACCCCCAAAAAATTACGATATGATATTTTATAGAATAAATAATCTTCAATCAAAGTTTCGATTGAAAATATTGTCGAAATAATCTTTTCAATTAAAATTTTACATATAAAGACAAAAAGGTAAAGAGAAGCAATTTTAAAATAGAACATCATATCAATACTATCTCCTTGCCATTGGAAAGCCTCTATACATAAATATGCAAAAAGAGATATAGAAAGAATCTGTGCTAAAATAAGAACGGAGTTGAAAAATGTAGAAAGTTTATTTCCTTTTTGATTAACAACTACATATTTGTTAGTGTTAAAAAGCATTATAAATTCAGAAAAACGAATAGAATTTATAAGTTTAGCAGATGCTAATAACGTAATTGATACCATAATTACTATGGTGATCCAATCTGTCGAAATAAGTTCTCTCGCAATAAATTTCATACTCTTTTAAAGAGGTAAAATTAAGTCATACGTATAACATAATAAAATAAAGTGTTGTAAATAAAGATGCAACACTATTTTTTTGGGATAGTTATATAAATAAACAATAATAATAGCCTTAAAAACTGAAAATAATCTAGTGATTATTTAGTTATATTTGCCTGAAAACAGCTTAGATGGTGGATGCCGTAGTAATTATTCCTACCTATAATGAAATTGAAAATGTGGAGCGTATAATAAAAAATGTGCTTGCACTCCAACGTGATTTCGATATTCTGATTGTAGATGATAACTCTCCAGATGGTACAGCAGCAAAAGTTAAGGTGCTGCAGGAAGAGTATCCGGAACATTTGTTTTTGTTGGAAAGGGAAGGTAAGTTGGGGCTGGGTACGGCTTATATTACAGGATTTAAATGGGCTTTAGAAAAATCCTATGAATATATTTTTGAAATGGATGCGGATTTTTCACATAATCCAAATGATTTAATAAGATTGTATAATGCTTGTGCTAAAGGGACATCACAGGTAGCGGTAGGATCGAGATATGTAACAGGTGTGAATGTTGTTAATTGGCCAATGAGTAGAGTACTTTTATCTTGGTTAGCATCAAAATATGTGCGCTTTATTACTGGAATGAATATTCATGATACTACAGCAGGTTTTGTTTGCTACAAAAGAGAGGTTTTGGAAAAAATCGATCTTAATAAAATAAAGTTTGTTGGATATGCTTTTCAAATTGAAATGAAGTACAAAGCTTATTTATCAAAATTTAAAATAAAAGAAATACCCGTAATATTTACGGACCGAACACGTGGTACTTCTAAGATGAGTAAAGGAATTATTTCTGAAGCTGTTTTTGGAGTTTTACGAATGAAATTAAAGAGTATGTTTAATAGTTATGAAATATGATCATGAATAGTGTATTGATTAAGAATGCTAATATTGTTAATGAAGGAAAGATTTTTAACGGAGATGTATACATAGAGAATGGCTTCTTTAAAGAAATAGCTTCCCAAATTAGTGCTAAATCTCCAGATGTGCAGGTGTTTGATGCTGAAGGAAAATATCTTTTGCCAGGAGTTATAGATGATCAAGTTCATTTTAGAGAACCAGGGCTAACACATAAGGCCACGATAGAGACAGAATCTAGAGCTGCTATAGCCGGAGGAATTACCTCTTTTATTGAGATGCCAAATACAAATCCACAGACAACTACGATAGAAAAGCTTGAAGAAAAGTTTGATATAGCGGCTAAAACTAGTTATGCTAACTACTCTTTTATGTTTGGAGGGACAAATGATAATCTCGAGGAAATACTAAAAGTAGATCCGAATAATGTAGCAGGTCTTAAGTTATTTTTAGGTTCCTCTACAGGGAATATGTTAGTTGATAATCCTGAAGTGTTAGAAAAAATATTTTCATCGACGGACTTGTTAATTTCGGTACATTGTGAGGATGAGGAAACTATTAAAAATAATACTGCAATATATAAAGAACGATATGGAGATGATATTCCTATTGATATGCACCCTATAATTAGAAGTGAAGAAGCCTGCTATTTATCATCTTCTAGAGCTGTTGCTTTAGCTAAAAAAACCGGAGCGAGGTTGCATGTTTTTCATCTTTCTACGGCAAAGGAATTAGAGTTATTTACAAATAAAATACCATTAAAAGATAAAAAAATTACGGCAGAGGTATGTATACACCACCTTTGGTTTTCTAATGAGGATTATAGGCAAAAAGGTACTTTGATAAAATGGAATCCTGCTGTGAAAACATCAAAAGATAGAGATGCTTTGTTTCAAGCATTGCTTGATGATAAATTAGACGTGATTGCTACAGATCATGCTCCTCATACTAAAGAGGAAAAAGACAATGTATATACAAAAGCTCCTTCAGGAGGACCATTAGTACAGCATGCATTACCTGCTATGTTGGAGTTTTATCATAGAGATAAGATTTCTTTAGAAAAAATTGTAGAGAAAATGTGTCATAATCCTGCGATCTTATTTCAGGTAGAGAAGAGAGGTTACATTAAAGAAGGGTATTGTGCTGATGCGGTTTTAGTGGATCTAAATGCTCCGTGGACTGTTAATACTGATAATATAGCATATAAATGCGGTTGGTCACCATTTGAGGGAACTACCTTTAAGTCAAGAATCACTCACACGTTCGTTAATGGAAGTTTAGTATACAAGAATTTTAAATTTTATGACGTGAAAAATGCGCAACGATTAACTTTTGATAGATGAAAAAGAGCTTAGTATATAGTGTTTTTGCAATCATTTTGGTTAGTTTTTCTTGTCAAAAATTAAACTCACCAGATAAGCCTGATAATCTTATTGCAGAGGACAAGATGGTTGAAATACTTACAGATATTGCCTTTGTAAAAGCGGCAAAAGGAAGTTATAAAAAGGTTTTTGATATCCAGAAAATAAACCCGGAATCTTATATTCTCGAAAAACATGGGATTGATAGTTTAGTTTTTGAAGCTAATAATAATTGGTATACCAGTCAGTTGGATCAATATGAAGAGATTTTCAATAAAGTGAAAAGTAATTTAGAAGTCTCAAAAATTAAATTTGAAAAATTAAAAAAGGAAGAGGATTCATTAAAAAAGATATCAGACTCTATTAAAAGGGTAAAAAATAACCTTAAAGATGATAAAATTTTACCCGAAGATCTGGATGAACTAGAATCGATTAAGGAAGAACTAATGGACGTAGAAAAGGAAAATGCTGTAAAGAAAAGAAGCCTTCCTAATGCTGCTTCTGGAAAAAAGAAGCAGTAGTTTCAATAGCTTTTTCCATAGGAGTGAAACTATAGGTAAGTTCTTTTTTTATTTTATCATTTTCGTAAAAGGAATTAGAGAAAGCACTTTTTATAGAAGACTTAAATATGGTTCTTTTTGTTCTAAAGAATATATGGCTGAACTTTTGTAAGTAAAAGGCAACTTTCATTAAAAATGGAGATACTTTCTTTTTGGGAGTAGGTTTATTAAGTGCCTTAGCAATCATTGAGAATGCACTTTTAAAGCTCAAGTTTTCTGAAACTAATATGTATCGCTGATTTTTTATTTCACTATTCATAAGTCGATGCATTATTTTTACTACATCATTTACAGCTACATATCCTGTGGTGCCTGTGGTATAGAATTTCATTCCTTTATGGATTTTCTTAAATAAATATCCACTTCCAGAATTATAGAAACCACGACCAATAATAATACCCGGATTTACAATTACAGTATCTAATCCTTCTTGTGTACCACGCCAAACTTCCATTTCGGCACCATATTTTGTAATAGCATAAACAGAATCAGAAATTTCTGGATTCCACTCCGAAGTTTCATTAATTGGTTTTTGTAAATTGTTTTCGCTTATTGTTGCTATGGAACTTACATAGCAAAGCTTCTGTATATTATGAATCAGCGATAAATTTACAATATTAGCAGTGCCTTGTATATTAGTTTTACGAAGTTTTTTATAGTGAGAAGGGTTAAATGATATCATAGCTGCGCAATGGTATACATGAGTGATTCCATCAAAAGCGTTTGTAAGATTAGGAATATCATTAAGATCGCCTTGTACCCAATCTATAGTATCGAATGCATTTTTATCTTCAGGTTTACAGCATTGAACAAATATATTTTTTGCATATTCTTTTTTATCAATTGTTCTGTATAATGCGCGTACTTGATGCTTTTCTTCAACTAGTTTAATTAATAAATGAGTGCCTACTAAGCCTGTAGCTCCGGTAACTAATATCATAGTTTTTGTTCTATAATACTAATGTAAACAATTAGTGATTAATAATAAGTTTGGTTCGTTAAAAAGTAGTAACCTTTTGGATGAATAGTAGCTCTAGTTATGAAAGTTTTATAAAGTCTGTTTTTTCTTTTTATACCAAAAATATCCTAGAATAAATAAAATTAGTATTGAAACAATAATCATGGGCCAATACCAACTATAGTAGCTGTTAAATTTAATCGGAGCAGTGTCTCCTAAAACATAAAAACCTCCCCAATAAAAAGGATGTATACGATTTATATTGGCGTTTTTTAAGTATTGAAGTTTTGCTTGTTGTAAAGCTTCTGCTTTACTCATGCCTTCCTTTAAATTGGTATAAAAATATTTCATTAAATCAGGCGTGGTTTGATCAGATACTTCCCAACTACTCAATAATAGACTTTTAGCACCAGCATACTGGAAAGCAGTTCCAAGACTCATGATACCTTCACCTTTGGCGATTTTTCCTGTTCCAGTATTACACGCACTGAGAACGGTAAGTTCTGCAGGGATGTTTAAAGCAAACAATTCGTGACTATGTAAAAGATCGTCTTCTATTGAATCATTACTTTGAGTAAAAAAGAGTTTCGAGTTTTCAGGTTTTTCGTTATCGACCTCACCGTGTAATGCAAGATGTAGAATGTTGTATTGACTTACATTTTTTTTAAAATTCTTTTCTACAGCTTCTAATCCATAAAAGTAATTTCCATTGATAATGTTTGCAATTGATTTGATTTCTTTTCGAGTTCCAGGAAGATCGTTTTCATATTCAGTAAGAGCAGATAAGCTAATAGTATTTGAATTTTGTTGGTCAGTGTTATTTGAGAAAGAAAATGCCAGACATTCCTTCTGCATCTGTGTGAAATTGAAAACACTTTTTTCTCGTGGTGCTAGCAATAAGTTAGCAGAGTTTGCATATGAAATTACATGTTCTTTCAATAAATATGATAACTCTTTTGGATTGTTAGTGTCGTCTTTTTTACTTAATAATAAATCAAAATTAAGATGCCATAAAGCTCCGTCTGGTACAATGATTAATTCAGTCCCAGTAAATAAATGCTTTAAAGGAGCTATTAAATTCTGATATAAATCATAAGCAACCGTTTTATATTCTAGTGTTTGCTTACCTGTAATTGTTCTCCTAAATTCTTTAATTTTTTCTTCTAATTCAGGACCGTTTAGTTCCTTTACTTCTATTTTGTTTTTGGTAATTATAAATGCATAAATGATATCATCGGATACAAAGAATTCCAATAAAGTAGTGTTGTTTTTTAGTGTTTTTTGAATATCATCAACTAGGATAATTGTATTTTGATATTTCAGTCTATGATATTTAGGGTAGTTATTTTTTATAATGATGGTTAATGAGTCTTCTATGTTTTTTAAGCGAGATAACTTGTTTTCATATTCTTGAATTCTTGAATTATTTGCAGTGGATTTAGATTTTTCTTCTATGATTCTAGATTGATAAAACGCTCTATTAATTCTTTGATTTTTTTCTAACTCTAATAATTCTTTAGATAATCCTGCAAATTCCTTTGTCTTTGATTCATTGATTAAATCTTTAAGTGTGTTGGCTTTGCTTTTTTCGATATAGTAAATTATCTTTTCAAGAGTCTGTTGTTCCTCTATTTCTTTATAAAATAGGAATTGAGTTTTTATAGCATCAGAATAAACTTCTCTTGCGCTGGAGGCAAATGCTATTTTATCTTGATAATTCTGATAAGATTTTCTGATGTAATCGATAAGGATGTCCGCTTCCTCATATATTTTTAGGCTGATACATAAATCTTCTATATTTTCATTTTCAATATATTTAGATTGTAATGTTTTTGCTTTTCCATGAAGAACGGTCAGCAGTAATTTTAAATCATAATACTCGCTGGGATCAAAAAAGGTTTCATCATTATTAGATGATTGGTCTTTTTTGTTTGCAATTACAGCTTTGTTATAATAAGTAATCGCTGTGTTAAAATCCTTCTTTTTGTCATATGCTTTGGCAATATTATAATAGAAGTCGGATGTAAGTAAATGATTTGTTCCATATGTTTTCTTAAAGGTGTCTAACCCCTTTTCATAATATTTAATGGCTTCTTCAAATTTCTTTTTTCTGATATAAATACTAGCGATTCTTAAGTTCAGATTTACAATTTTAGGATCGTTTAGATCTAAAATTGAAGAGTAAGCTTTAAGAGATTTTTGATAATAATCTAGAGAAAGGTCATATTCTTTTTTACGGTTATATATATCCCCTATATCAGAATAAAGTTTGGCGACTTTTAAGTTATTTTGACCATAAGCATTAATGTATACGGCTATACTTTTTTGGTAGTAGGATAACGATTTTTCATACTCCTGTTTATTACTATAAAGAGCTCCAATATTTTGGTAGCTTTTTCCATTTTCTATATAGTTTTCACCAAATAATTTAGTTCCTATCTTTATGCTTTTGTCATAGTATTCGATAGCTTTAGTGTTTTCTCCATTCTTGGTAAAGACTACTCCTATGTTATCGTATATAAAAGCAGTCATATCTTTTTTTCTTAGATATTGAAATGTTATTAATGACTTTTCATAATTTTCTAAAGCTAAATCATATTGGAATAGGTTTTTATAAGTAACACCGATATTTAAAAATCCGTAACCTGCATAAAAATGATACCTTCCATATCTTTTGATGGCAAGATTTAAAAAGGTTTTAAAATAATCAAGAGCAATTTCGTGTTGCCCAATATTTTTATAGATTAGACCAATTCGATCGTAATAAATAATAGTTTTTTCATGATTCTGTCCATATATTTTAAGCTCAACATCAAGTGCTTTTTTGAAATAAATAACAGAGCGCTCTAGTTTCTTTTCTGCTAATAGTGATTCTGCTTTTTTTAAATATTTGGCAGCTAAAATACTATCCTGAGCTGATTGTGCGGAAACTTTGTTAAAAGGGATGACAAGAATAAAAAAGCATAAGATCTTTAGATAAAAAAGATATTCTAGTCGTTCCATAGATTACAAGATAGGCAAATGGTGATTAACTTATTCCACCTCTTTATATAATAACTTATTATTTTAAGTTAAGAAAAGAGGATGTTTTTGAAAATTGTCTTAAAATTGTTTTTTATAAGATTTCAATCAAAAATAGATAACGTTATCTATTTATTTATAGCATAGAAGGTAAAAATGTTACTTTTACTAATAAAATAAAATTTAAAATAAAAGGTAACAGATTGCCGTTTGATGACATTAACCTATGAGTATTAATGAAGAACGAAAAATTTTAGAAGGAATTGCAGCAGGAGATGCTAAGGTTATTAAATCTTTCTATAAAGACAATTATAATTACATTAAAGGATATATCTTAAAGAATTCTGGAGATGATGTAGATGTAGAAGATGTATTCCAGGATGCAATGATAGTTATTTATCAGAAACTTAAATCAGGTACATTAGAGATGAATGTTTCGATACGAACCTATCTTTATGCAGTATGTAAGAATATTTGGAGAAGTAGATTACGAAAGAAAAAGAAATTAATTGTGGATAATGATGCGATAGAGGCTAATGAAGAAATAGAAGCGTCTATAGCAGAGGACATAGAAAATAGGGAACGTGAGCATGTATACAGGAAATATTTTCTTAAACTAAGTGATAGTTGTAAAGAATTACTAAATCTGGTTTTTGATGGGAATAGTATGAAGGAGATCGCAAATATCACAGGGTATTCTGATGGATATACAAGAAAGAAAAAATTTGAATGTAAAAAATCACTTCTTGAAAAAATCGAAAAGGATCCCATGTATAAGGAGTTAAAAATAACTTCGTTAAAAGAATAATGGTATGGAAAGGACTCAGGAATTATTTGAAAAAATAGAGAGATATTTAGATAAAACATTATCCGAAGAAGAAGCAATTGCTTTCGAAACGGAAATGGCTACTAATCCAGAACTTAAACACGAAGTAGAGAAACACGAAGAATTGCATAAAGTTTTAAGTGATACAGATGTGTTGGATTTTAAGAAGAAATTACAAAAAATTGGAGAAGAAGTGAAAAATGAAAAATTAGAAGAAACTAAAACGTCATTTTTTCCATATCTAAAAATTGCGGCTTCTATAGTTGTGATTATTGGTGCTGGAACATTGTTATGGAATACGTTTAACTCATCCAATGATTTTTCTAATTTATATGGATCTTATTATGAATTATATCCAGTAGAAGATGCTACAAGAGGAAATATTCTAGAGCAATTGGATATTATTATGAAGAATTATGACCAAGGTAATCATGATAAGGTGGTAGAGGAGCTTGAAGAAAATGCTTCTTTAGTCACTTCCGAGCAATTAGAACTTTATTTAGGGAATAGCTATCTCCATATAGGAAAAGAAAAAGAAGCGCTATTGCAGTTTGAAAAAATAAAAGAGGATAGTAAATATCACGAAGGTGCTAGTTGGTATCGAGCTCTTACCTATCTTAAGTTAGGAAATACAGATACTTCTTTAGAAATCTTAGATGATATCATCAAATTTGATGGAATTTACAAAGAGAAAGCAATACAACTGAAAGGAGATTTAGAATAGTTGTATTAGAAATGATTTCTTAATTATTCATAGTAGTATATAATCCATATTTCTATCTTTGCCGCATAAATTGAATACTACTAAAATGGCCGTAAACTTTATAGAAGAACTACGCTGGAGAGGAATGTTGCATGATGCCATGCCTGGAACAGAAGAATACCTAATGGAACAGATGAGAGCTGCATATGTAGGGTTTGATCCTACTGCAGATTCTTTGCATATCGGGAATTTAGTTCCAATTATGTTGTTGGCACATTATCAACGAGCGGGTCATAAGCCATTTGCTTTAGTTGGAGGTGCTACTGGAATGATTGGAGACCCTTCTGGTAAATCTGCTGAGCGTAATCTCTTAGACGAAAAAACGTTACGTCATAATCAAGAGTCAATAAAAGCACAGCTAGCTCAGTTTTTAGATTTTGAAAGCAATGCCGCTAATGCTGCAGTTTTAGTAAATAACTATGATTGGATGAAAGACTTTTCATTCCTTGACTTTATTAGGGATGTAGGTAAGCATATTACGGTAAACTATATGATGGCTAAGGATTCTGTAAAGAATAGAATTTCCTCTGAGTCTTCTGATGGAATGTCTTTTACAGAATTTACATATCAATTGGTACAAGGATATGACTTTTTACATTTATATAAAGAACATGACTGTACGCTACAGATGGGAGGTAGTGATCAATGGGGGAATATCACCACAGGTACCGAACTAATAAGACGTATCGGCGGTGGAAAAGGATATGCTTTGACTTGTCCGTTGATTACAAAATCGGATGGCTCTAAATTTGGTAAGTCAGAAGGAGGAAATGTTTGGTTAGATGCTAAAAGAACATCTCCTTATAAGTTTTACCAATATTGGCTAAATACTAGTGATGAGGATGCAGAGAAGTACATTAAGATTTTTACATTTTTGACTAAAGATGAAATAGAAAATTTGGTTACTGAACATGCTGAAGCACCGCACCAAAGAATTCTTCAGAAGAAATTAGCTGACGAAATTACAATTATGGTGCATTCTCAGGAAGATCTTGATAATGCGATTAAAGCTTCTAATATTTTATTTGGAAGATCTACTTCTGAAGATTTAAAAGGGTTGGATGAAGCCACGTTTCTAGACGTTTTTGAGGGAGTTCCGCAAGCTGAAATTCCTAAGAGTATCATTGCTGATGGATTGGATGTAATTGGCGCGCTAGCTGAGCATACCGGTTTTTTGAAATCTAATGGAGAAGCTAGAAGAGCGCTTAAGGAGAACTCTATTTCTGTAAATAAAGAAAAAATTAAAGAAGGGTATTCAATAGCTACTGAGGATCTGATTAATGATCAATTTGTATTATTACAAAGAGGAAAGAAAAACTATTTTGTAATTAGAGCGGTATAAGTTTTTTGAGCTCATTAAATAACATAAAAAACAAAGCCTACCAGAATTTCTTCTTAGTAGGCTTTGTCAACTAACCAATCAATTATTGAAAAAAACTTAGCGTTCTATATTGTTTATCGAAACTTATTCGATTATTTTTTCGTTTTTATTTTTTGCCAATTCACATCGGCTTTTTCTTTTAATACCACAGCACCTTCTTCATTCCATTTTGTCAATGTGTTTATTCCCCAAGAATTGTAGAATAAGTACAGTTTTCCATCTCTAATTTCATATGTTTCAGGATCAATGTCTACTTTTTCTGCTTTTGCTCCAACCGCATAAGCGCAGTATCCTCCGTATTGTGGGATAAACTTTTCTGGATTGCTTTTAAATTTCTCCAGATTAGATTGACTTACAAATTTATATTTTGCATTATCATAGGTTGCCGTATATCTACTATCACCCTTTGTCGCTTTATTATTAAAGTATTCAGTAACATCATATCCTTCGGCTACAAATCCCTTTTTTACATTATAATCAACTTGCTGTGCTGAGACTGTTGTAGCTAATCCTAAAAACAATAAGACTATGAACTTTTTCATTTTATGCAATGTTTTTTTGTTGTTACATCCATTCAGTCGTTAAAAAAACAGAACATTACAATTTTAACATAATTATAAGTTTTTTTAGTATAGTTGAATACAAGTTCTATGTATTCTCAATCTAAATTTTCTTTCACTTATAAATACGTTTCATAAAAGTGAAAGTTGCATAAAAAACAAAAGTTTTTTAAAAATTGTTCTTTGTGAATTTTTAAGTAAATAGATGATCTATAAAAGAAACAAGGTTATAACGTCATTAAGTTGCAACCTCTAATATCACTGTTGTCAAATCGACCGAGAATTTCGAAACTTCCGTCATCATAGGTTTTTCCGAGGTCTTGTGTAGCAATAAACGAACATGAATTTATGTTTGCCAAGTCAATAATATTAATTCCTCCTGTTTTATTCGTTTCT
The DNA here is from genome assembly GCF_943733665.1 of Aquimarina sp. Aq107. NCBI lineage: Bacteria > Pseudomonadati > Bacteroidota > Flavobacteriia > Flavobacteriales > Flavobacteriaceae > Aquimarina > Aquimarina sp. Aq107. The sequence goes on from NZ_OX030782.1 coordinate 5,255,598, forward strand.
AGAGGAGTAAGTGCATCCTCAGGATCTCGTGTAGAAATATTCATCCATGGTGGACAATGAAAAAGACCATCACCTTTAGAATATGCTTGAGATAATAACTCTGTCATGCCGTATTCACTATGGATTTTAGAAATACCAAATCCTTTTTTTAGAATTTGATGCAGTTCTTCACGAATGATCTCTTTTCGTCGACCTTTCATTCCTCCCGTTTCCATAACAATAGTATTCTCATTAAGTTGAATATCGTTACTTTCGATAAGATCTAATAGAGCAAAAGAAACACCAATCAATATAATTTTTTTATGTTCTTTAGTAAGTTCTTTAAGGGTCGTGATAAGCTTTTTAGTTTCATCAAGGTAAAAACCACTATTCGTTTGTTTACTGTTCTTAATTAATTTATCCGCCATATATACTAGAGAAGAACCTTCGCGTTCTAGATAAGAAGGTAAAAGTGCCAATATTGTATAGTCTGTTATATCTCCGTAAAAGTAACTGAATCCTTTAGAGAAGCTATTTTCATAAATGCCTAAATTGGTTACATAATGTTTACTGGTAATACTACCAGTTGTTCCACTACTAGTAAAAACTTGTTGAACATTAGAGGGTGAGCTAGTAATTTTTTCTTGTTTAAAAAACTCTACAGGCAGGAATGGGATTTCTTTACTTGTGGTAACAGCACTTTTGGTAATTCCAAGAAGATTACAAAAACGTTGGTATACCTGGCAATTAATATATTGATGTTGAAATACTCTTATCGCCATTTTTTCAAAATCTTCATTATTTTGAATCGTAAAAATTGTCTCAGAGAGCATATAGGCGTGTGGAGGTTATTTTAAAACAAAGGTATAAAAAAAACACACTACATGAAATAGCGTGTTTGTATGTTATAAAAACTAGCTTTATTAAATATTTTTATTACTACTAATAAAATATTACTAATTATTGTCTAATTAATTTTTTAGAAAAATCTTCTTCTCCGATCTTAATTTTTAAAACATAAACACCAGGAGGGAGCGATGAAATATCTAACTGCTCTTTAGTTGTGATTACCTTAAATAATACGGTTCTACCTAAAACACTATAAACTCTACAAGTCATTGATTTCCCAGATTTAGAAGTAATATTAAGAATATTACCAGAAACCGGATTTGGAAATACTTGAACTTCTTCTTGATCGTCTGTTTTTATAGTGGATTGTGCACTAACTCCAGTAGAAAAGGAGAGTACAAAAATGCCAGTAAGTATGAGTAGTAAGTAGATTTTTTTCATAAAACTTTATTTTGGGACCATAAAAGTACAATATTTTATTAATAATTGAGTTAGGGTTGTCGTTTTTAAATGTTAAATCTCTACAAAAAAAACGATTTTATTTTCTTAATTACGGTTTTACCATTTTTAAATCCCTGTTTTGATTTTTGTAGTTTCATAAAAAAAGTAGATATTTGTTTATTATGAAGTTATAAGGAATTATGTACGTCTTTTTGGAAATATCGGTCTCGGTATTATGTAGCTAAAGAAATCTTCTTTAGCTAGTTTCCATTTATATCTTTTTTTTTTCAACGTAATTCTTTTATTTATGACACAAAATAAACTTACTCTCACCAAACTGTTCTCATATTTTAAATTAGCCGTTAGTGGCAAGGAACAACAATTTACGTCCGGAAGTATCCGTAAGGCTGTTTTTATGCTTGCAATTCCTATGATCTTAGAGATGATGATGGAATCTATTTTTGCTTTAGTTGATGCGTATTGGGTTTCTAACTTAGGCGCAAACGCAATTGCTACTGTAGGTTTAACAGAATCAGTGATTACTTTAATTTATGCTGTGGCAATTGGACTCAGTATGGGTGTTACCGCAATAGTAGCTCGCAGAGTTGGAGAAAAGGATATTGAAGGAGCTTCACAAGCAGCAGTTCAATCTATTTTTTTAGGAATTTCTGTAGCGGTAATTATTAGTGTAATAGGGATACTTTATCCGAAAGAAATTTTAGCTCTTATGGGTGCTGAGGCAGATTTAATAGCTGATGGATATGGGTATACTCAGGTTTTATTAGGAGGAAATATAACAATTATGTTATTGTTTCTGATTAATGCAGTTTTCCGAGGAGCAGGAGATGCTTCTGTTGCTATGAAAGTTCTAATAGTTTCTAATTTGTTAAATATTATTTTAGACCCACTTTTTATTTTTGGGTTTGGACCAATTCCAAGTTTTGGTGTACAGGGAGCCGCTATTGCAACAACAATTGGTAGAGGTAGTGCGGTACTATTACAACTTGCAATTCTTTTCTTTGGATGGAGTAAAATCAAAGTGGCTTTTAAGGATATTGTTCTTAGATCGAAAGTGATGATTAATTTAATTAAGGTATCTCTTGGCGGGATTGGTCAGTTCATTATAGGTACTTCTAGTTGGGTATTTTTAATGCGCATTATGGCGGAGTTTGGGAGCGAGGTACTTGCAGGGTATACTATTGCAATTAGAGTATTGATGTTTACATTAATGCCATCATGGGGGATGAGTAATGCGGCTGCAACATTAGTAGGGCAAAATCTAGGAGCAGCTAAGCCAGATCGAGCAGAACAATCAGTATGGAAAACCGGGAAATACAATGCTTATTTTATGATTGTTGTATCTGTACTATATTTAATTTTTGCAGAGGTAATTATCAAGATTTTTAGCAGTGAGCCTGAAGTGGTAAAATATGGAGCTTTAAGTTTACGAGTAATTGCGGCAGGTTATGTGTTTTATGCATATGGTATGGTGATTATTCAATCTTTTAATGGAGCAGGAGATACCAAAACACCAACTATTATTAATTTCTTTTGCTTTTGGGTGTTTCAATTACCATTCGCCTATTTGGCTGCAATAGTATTGGATTGGGGAGCTATGGGAGTTTTCTTAGCAATTACATTTGCAGAAGTGTTAATTGCTGTTGTTGGAATTATATGGTTTAGGAAGGGCACTTGGAAATCAGTAAAAGTATAAACAAAAAACACCCTCAAATTTGAGGGTGTTTTCTATATAAGATGAGATTTTATCTCTTTCTTTTATAATTTAGTTCTATAAAGAAGTTGCCCAAGCAAAATCAGCTGCTACTGTCGTAGAAGTACTATATGTTGTAGCTTCTGCTGCATCAGCACCATCAGCTTGTAAGTTAGAAGCTGGCGCGCTATCTCTAAAATCAAACTGAGTATCAAATCCAGTTAATGAAAGACCAGTAATAGTTGCTCCAGAGTTGTTTTTGATTTGTATCCCTGTTCCTCCCATTGTAGAAACTGCAGTAAAGTTAACCAGTGTTGGGTTGTTATTTACACCATCAGCTTCGATGGCAGTAGAGAAATCAGCGATGGTGATGTTTACGAATGTGTTCGTAAGTGTACCGTTCCATCCTTCAGTCCAGTCTACAGCATCATCTTCAAGATTTTCTGCATAGAAATTAGTCATGTTTACAGTTCCTCCGAAGAATTCAACTCCGTCATCAGAACCTCCGATAACAGCAACGTTAGTAATTGTAGTTCCACTACCTACTGCATAAAGAGTTAAACCATTGAACTGAGAATCAGCATTGATCTGAGCACCTGTATTTTTAAGAACTAAGTAATTAATAGTACCAGAATTATCTGTATCGTTAGTACCACCATAAACAAGACCACCTACTTCAGCAATAGCGTTTACTCCTTCGGTAGTAGTAGCGTCACCACAAATAAGCAATCCACCCCAAGCTTGACCGTCATTTGACTCCATTACTACTGGATCAGCCATTGTTCCCTGGATATCTATAGAAGCTCCTTTTAATACAGCTAAGTAGTTTGCAGTTCCAGACTCAGAAGTAATTGTAGTTCCAGCTGGAATTGTTAAAGTAGCACCATTACTTACTAAAACAGGTCCACTTATTTCGTATGCTACAGAAGCATCAAGCGTAAGATCGCTAGAAATAGTAGCAGGAAGTACGTTACCAGAACCAGTTCCTGCATCAATTACCCAAGCAAATAAACTAGCGTTTGTAGAAGATGTACTAAATACAGCGTCATCAGCAGTATCTGCATCAGCTCCGTCAATTTGTAAGTTAGAAGCTGGAGCGCTATCTCTAAAATCGAAAGATGTATCAAATCCAGTTAAAGTTAAACCGTTGATAGTAGCACCAGAATCATTTTTGATTTGGATTGCAGTTCCTCCAGTAGAAGAGATTGCAGTAAAATTAACAAGTGTTGGGTTGTTATTTACACCATCAGCTTCGATTGCAGTAGAGAAATCTGTAATTGTGTTTAAAACATATCCGTTAGTAAGTGTTCCATTCCAACCTTCAGTCCAGTCTACAGCATCATCTTCATTGTTCTGTAAGTACATGTTAGTTACAGATACTGTTCCACCAAAAAATTCTACTCCATCATCAGTACCATTAATAATACCAACATTGTCAATCGTAGTTCCAGAACCTACTGCATATAACGTAAGACCATTAAATTGTGAATCTGCATTTATTTGAGCACCAGCATCTCTAATTATTAAATAATCAATATTTCCAGAGCTATCTGCGTCATTAGTTCCTCCATAGATAAGACCACCTACTTCTGCTGTAGCATCAGAACCTTCAGTAGTGGTAGCATCTCCGCAGATTACTAAACCACCCCAAGCTCCTGCTGTACCATTAGAACGCATAATAACTGGATTAGCTGCTGTTCCTTGAATATCAATATCAGCACCTTTTAAAACCGCAAGGTAGTTTTCAACACCTGATTCAGATACGATTTCAGTACCTGCAGGTATAGTAAGAGTAACTCCTGACGCAACAGTTACAGTTCCTGTAATTGAGTATGTAACACTAGCGTCTAATGTAAGATCCTCACTGATAAGACCATTTAATATAGAATCATCAATAGGTGTTATTGGTCCACCATTGTCATCATCACTACCACAGGAAACTGAAAGTAACCCCGTAATTAGTGCAAAGCTTAATAATTTACTTAACGTTTTCATCATTGTTTATATTTAATTAAAATAAAGTTTTAAAATTTATAACTAACACTTAAAGAAGTTTCTATTCCTGTAGAATAAGATAAAATGGTGCTCTCAAATTGATCACCACTCACAACCTCTTGAATGAATTGAGATCTTTTTATAGTTGGGTTTAATAAATTTTTGGCGGTTAGACCTATGCTCCAGCGGTCATTAATTTCTTTATTAGCAATAAAGTCTAATGTCACAAAACCTTGTTCTATAATTTCACCATTGAAAAATACGTCGGGTTGTTGTTGATTTCTGGGAGCTCCTAATGCAAAAATCTTATCTGATGTATAGTTACCTGTTAGTGTAAGTTCATATGGGAATTCTTCACCAGAATTAAAAGTAAGTGCTAGGTTAGAGATCCAGTCAGATGCACCTTCTAATCCAATTTCGGTTCTGTTCCCATACTTAAAGGTCTGTTCAAGAGTTCCGTCTTCTCTAATAACATCTTTTAAATCCTGCACGTGATCTAAATAAGATATGTTTCCACTAAGTCTTAAATTAGGATTTGATTCTCGTTTCTTAATTATATATACTCTTCCTTCTAGTTCGAATCCTAAAATACGAGCTCTATCACCTGTATTGAAGTAAGAGAAAATATCCTCTCCTCCTCTTTGTAATCCACGGTTTATAGGATCTTCAATTCTTTTATAGAATGTACTAAAGGATAGTAATTCATCACTTTCTGGGAAAAATTCTACCTTGAAATCTACGTTGTAGTTTGTAGATCTTTCAACGTTAGGATTTCCCTGAAATACCTGTCCAACTTGCGATACGTATTGGAAAGGCGCAATTTCTTTAAATTCAGGTAATGTCTGCCCTAAACTTCCTGAAAGACGTAATGCTAACTTTTCATTTACTGCATATTTTAAGTTAACATATGGGTATAGGTTATCATATTCTTTGTTAGAAGAACCAATTCTAGCTTGACCAGTAGCAGGGTTCACGAAGTTTCCTACATCAAAGCTAACATCGATTTCATCTTTCTGATAACGAACACCAACTTGTGCTGTGAAGTTGTTAAATATTCCCGTAAAGTTTGCGTTACCAGAATAAGAAAGAAGCTCTGCGTCATAAGTATCTATTGGCTGCGTATTAAGTTGTAGTGCACCAGTGTCAAAATTTTGTTGAGTGAAGATATCACCTAAAGCATCTATTGATGTAGGGTTGATTTCTACATTACCTTCTTCAACTCCGAAAAATTGAGATAAGAAATCTCTGGTTTTATTTCTAAAATCTCCACCAATATTTAATACAAAAATATCTTCTTCATCTTCGTTTTGCTTAAGAACCCATTCATCAGAAATTCTAGCATTAATTTCTTGATCGGTAATTTCTTGAACAGATTTTCTTTGCTGAAACCCTCCGGTAAATCCAAGTTCTATAATCCCATCTTCGTTCTCAGGTGTATTTGGGTTGTCATTAAGAATATTTACCTCATTACGAATTCTATTAGGTTCGTTAGCTACTAAATAGTTGAATCCAGCTGCCCATTCTAAGTTATTCTTTTCAGAAAGTGTATGTTCTCCGATAAGTTGTGTTGCTGATAGAAAAGTGCTCTTTATATTTTGATCTCTAAGAAATTGAGATCCTTCTTCGATATTATCTAGTTCTTCGAAAAACTCTGTAGTACGTTCACGTCCTGCTTCTAAGGTTTCTTCAAAAACTTTATTTATAGCAAAAGTGTTGAAAGATAATTTATGATCATTGTTAACTTTGTATTGTGTATGAAACATAGCAGTCGAATTCACTGTACGTAACCAACGTCTTAAATCATCTTCTGGTACGATGTCCCGTAGGTTTCCTTGATCATATTCTCTGAATAAACCTTCACGATACTCATAATCAACGGATTGACCTCCACTGAAATAAACTTTCCAATTTCTTTCTTCACCTAAGATACCTCCAACATTAAACCCAAATCCGTAGTTAATAGGTGTGGATGCTTCTGTAGTATTCCAAGACTGTTGAGTTAAAGCGTTTACAAGATTATTAGCTTCAAACTCACGGCTATATATTCCTAAAGAAATATCATTGTTATTAGCTGTTGTCTTAAAATTGCTAAAAATATCACTATCTGCAGCATTCGAATTAACTCCTGCACTAACACTTACACCAATATCTTTGGTTTTTGTAACCTGTTTAGAAACGATGTCGATATTTCCAGAAGCAAGATCCGCCGAATTAGAAGGAGCAAAGGTTTTACTTATGGAAACATTTCCAATAAATCTTGTTGGGAATAATTCTAAGTCTATATTTTTTTTGTCGATGTTGTCGGAAGGTATCGGTAATCCATTAAGAGTAGTGCTTAGATAACGATCACCTAAACCACGTACATAAATATCTCCAGATCCTTCTGCTTTAGATACACCAGATATTTTGGTGGTAGCTGCGGAGGCGTTAGATACTCCAAGTCGTGTTAGTTGTTCTGCTCCTATACTCTCTTTTATTTGAACTGCATTTTTTTGTTCTAATAATAAAGCTTCTTCTCTTTCTCTACTTGTTTGCACTTTTATCACGACTTCTTCAAGCGCTGCTGCAGTAGCGCCAAGAGCAGTGTCAATTACAGTTACCTTATTAGGCTCTATAACTACATCAGGAATACGTAACGTTTCATATCCCGTAAAACTAAATTCTAAGGTGTATGTTCCTGGAGTGATGTTAGTGATTTCATATTTTCCATCAAAATCCGAGGATGTACCTTGAGTTGTACCTACAATAACAATATTGGCAAATGGTAATGGTTGGTTGTTTACTTCTTTGTCTAGAAGTGTTCCGGCAATGGATCCGGTTTCTTGTGCAAAATTTAATCCAAGATAAAACAGTGCGATAACTGTGAAAAATTTTCTCATTTCGTGTCCTTAAAAAATCTGATACAAATAAATACGGTTTTACAGTAAGAAATCTTATCCTACTATTATCCTTAGTTTAAGGGATTGTAATTTGGTATAAATGAGAGAAAAGTTGTTTTTAGTACTCTTTTTTATTTTGTTTTACCGATTAAACCTCAAAAACAAAATACTGATAATCAGGTAGTTAAAATACATTTCGTTTTACCTGCTAAAATTGATTTTGTTTTTTAAAAATCACAGGAGCAGATTACGTTAATTTGTATAAAACTTTACAAAAAGATTATCTTAGTGTTAAATGGGGGCTATTTTAGATTTTTGGGTTAACAATCAGATAAACTCGTGCTAACTATACTTAATATATTTTTGTATTTTTTTAGGAATTACCTTAAAATTCTCTTGCATTTATAATAGTCTTATTTGTAAACTCTTAAAAAAGCTTCTTTTTAAGAGTTTAATAAAAAAGAGAAGGCTGAAGAGAAACATTATTGTTGTTGGATAATAATGATCTTCCAGCCTTCTACGAACACGTATCTTTATATCAATCGAATATCTTCTGATTCTTAAAGAAACTGAACTGATAATTTTGTATTTGTTTAAATATTTTTTTGGGATAAAATCTGAAAGCAAATTACAGGAGTTTAGCTGTGATTTGTTTTAACTTATTATTATTCTTGAATTAAGGAAGTGTAACTTTTACCAAAAAGTAATAGATAGGTTTGATTTAGGTTTTTAGCACTGTGATTTGGTTTTTTTAGATAGCATCGAGAATTAATTGTTTGTTTTTCAGTAGGTTTTGTTGCGTTTACTGGTTTTGAGCGTGTTTATTATGATATTTTAATAATAGACTTTTTTATTTTTAATTATTAAAAAAGTATTATCTCAACGTTAAATGACATTAAACTTTCAGAAGTGCTTTACAGTTATTTAAAATAAGATCTCGTAAAAAAAAGCATCTTGAAAATCTTCAAGATGCTTTTAAATAGCTTAATATTAGCTGAATTCTTATTTCGAATTAGTTACGAGTCCATCCAGAATTCCATGAGTTGTAATCTGCACCAGTTCCATTACCAACACCAGTGATTACATCTGCTTCTCCAAAAGTGGTTCCAGTATCATTTTTAAGAGTAAGAGTAATATCATCAAAAGTGATATCTGTAACAGAAGTTTCATCGCTTAATACACCGTTTCCAGTCTCGGTATCATCAAGGTCAAAACCTTCTGCAAAACCTTCTAATAACACATTGGTAAATACAGCTCTTGTTCCAGCACGTAATCTGATAGCTTCATTCTCATTAGAAGAACCAAGTCCATTAATGGTTAGGTTTGTAACTGTAGGAGCAGACCAAAATACAGGATTAGAGTTGTTTCCGATATCTGTATTAAAACCATCACCTTCTATTCCTTTGTCATGAGATTGTCTGTGCTCGATATATACATTTGTTAAAGTTCCTGTAAATCCTTCAGTCCAGTCTACAGAATCATCCTGCGAACCTACAACAGATATGAATGAAGCGTTAACCGTTCCTCCAAAAAACTCTACTCCATCATCTGCTCCTTCAAAAGCTTGTATGTATTCTATTGTAGTTCCATTTCCTACTGCGTAGAATGAAAATCCATTATTTTCTGAAGCTGCATCCGCTGCACCACCAGAATATTCGATACGAACGTATCTAAGGATCCCTGAGTTGTCATCTACTACACTACCACCGTATGGTAATCCTCCAATTTCGGAAGTAGAAGTTGCGTCTCCTCCAACAACGGAGTTTATAGGTGCTTTACCTAATAAGATTAAACCTCCCCAGTCTCCAGGATTAGGAGTTGAGGTAGCAGAAGTAAATACAATTGGGTTAGAAGAAGTTCCTTCTGCGTTGATTATTCCTCCTTGTAATACAGCGATGTATACATCAGATCCGGTTGCTGCACGTACAACTACACCAGGCTCTACAGTTAATGTAAAACCTTCAGGAACTATAAGTGCGCTAGTAAGCGAGTACTCAGTATTTGACTCAAGAGTAAGGTCTTCTGTAAGAGTACCTCCTATAACTTCACTCGTAGGATCAACTGGAGAACCATCACCATTGATGTTAATCGTTATGTCTGATGTATCGTCACTTGCACATGCAGCGAAAAGCATTGCAATGACAGTAATTTTTAAAAGAAATATGTTTGCTTTCATGATTTTTATTTTAATTAATTGTATTCGTGTTCGTTTTAATTGGGTTAAAATGTATATTTAAATTGTAATCCGATATTTACTCCTCTTTTATAACTAGATAGCGCAAATTCATCTATTGGATTTATTTCATTAGTTGCATTTCTACTAAATGGAATGCCTAAAGTGGTAAGTACATCTTCTGATATAGTAGCATTTTCTCGAACTCTTTCAATCGTTGGGTTCAACAGGTTTTTAACACTAAGGTTAATTTCAAAGTTATCACGTACTTTGTTTTTCCAGACGAAATCTAATGTCGGCACTCCCTTTTCAACTATGTTTCCTAATTGTCCTGCTCCTAATGCATCGATACGATCAGAAAAATAAGAAAACACAAGGTTTGCTACAGGCTTATAATCTCCAAAAGTTGGCGTATAACTTACATCAGCATTGATCAAAAATGGTGATGCACCTTGTAGTTGATCAGAATCTCTATTAAAATTGGTATTGAAGGTTCCCGAAACAGTTTTTAAATCTTGTTTTGTAGCTGTATACGTAACGTTTAGACCTGCAGAAAGAAGACTTTCTTCTTCAGTGTTTAATAACAATGCTTTACGTGCTTCTAATTCAAGACCAAAAACTTCTGCTTTATCTCCTGTTCTAAAGAAACGTTGTGTTCCTGTAGCGTCATTCGCAGATACTAAGTTTACAGGATCGTTAATTTGTTTTGCAAAAGCAGCAATAGAAAATATCTGCCCTCTATTAAAGAACCATTCGTATTTTAAATCTAGATTGATAATAGAAGAGAATGCAGGATCATTTAATAGGTCTGGATTACCACCGATACGATCAGTTACATTTTCATATACAAATGGAGCAACTTCTTTAAATTCTGGATTAGAAACGGTTCTACTCACAGAAAAACGTAAATTTTGATCCTCGTTTAATGCATATTTTACATTTAAGCTAGGTAATAAAAAAGTCTCTGTTGCCTCATTACGTCCAGGATTGTTAAATGCAAGGTTGATTACATCGTATTCAATGCTTTGTTTGAATGATTCTACACGCAATCCAGGAACAAATGTCCATTTCTCTCCGTATTTATAGATTGCATTAGCATATAATGCGTGTATATCTAAGTTTCCAGTATAAGTGTTTTCTGGAAGTCCCGGAAGATTTGTGTTTCCTAATCCAGCTGAAGGATCTAAAGCATTTATCACTACTGTATTATAGGTAACACCTAGATTATCAATATTAAAAATTGAATTGAAATCATTAACATCAGTAACTTCTGTTCTTGGTTCAATAATACTTAATCCAAAACGTTGATTATCAAAATCACGTTGTTTTATACGTCCGTTATATCCAAAATTGAAGGACAGATTTTCTGATTGCTCGTACGCTACGTTTATACGACCGTTCCATTCTTGGTCTTCGATATTTTGAAAATAGCGTTGGTTGTCAAAATCTACGTTACGGAAAAGAACTGGGTTTGTAGTTGGATCATTATCTAATGCCAGATCAAACTGCTCTAATGCAATACGCTTTCTATCTGGTTGACGAGCAAGAACACTGTTAAAACCAATTCCGTAATCTACTTTTATTTTTTCATTAATGTTACTAACTCCAGATAGTTGATTCACATAAATCATGTCTTGTTCGAATTGAACATTTTGAGTAAAAAAACCAAAGTCGTCAATATCTGCAATAGTATTTCGATTAAATCCTTTCCCATCAATTCCAAAACGCTCTATATCATCTTTAGCATCGTTAATAAATAAAGAAGTAAACTTTATTCTATGATCAGGATTAATACTATATACAATATTTGCCATTGCAGTAGTAGTACGGCTATATTCAAAGCTTTCAGCATCTCTAAATATTTGATTCTCTGCGGCAGTTACATTTGCTGCTTGTCCTCTTGCGTATTCATAACTACTTCCAAAAGAAGCGGTTCCAAAGATGCTTAGTTTTGATTCCTCACCAATTTCCCAGGATTTCCCCGCTGTAATTGATCCAGAAAGTCCAACCGGTCCTTCTGATGAAACAGGATCAATACCGTGAGATAGTACAACAGCAAATGGATCATTTTTATATCTATTGTAAAATCCAAAGAATCCCGTTCCTTCACTTTTTACGAACTTTTCTCCGATTGCAGCTGTGTTTATTGTATTACCTAGATCTACATTAACATATGCTTTTCCGACGTGTTCTTTGGCAATAATATCTACATTACCTGCTGCAAAATCACCATAAAAATTGGCAGCATATGTTTTGCTTACACCTATGTTCTGAATAACATCAGATGAAAAGAGACCAAGATCTATATTTTTCTTATCTACATTATTTGCTGGTAATGATAAACCATTAAATGTAGTGTTCAGGTATCTGTCTCCAAGACCTCTAACATAAACATTACCTCCACCTTCTTGTTTTGAGATTCCAGAAATTTTAGTAACAGCTCCAGCAGCGTTACTCACACCTTTGTTCGAAAGTTCCTGAGCTCCAATGCTCTGTTTCTGAACTACAGCACCTTTTTGGTCTAAAAGAAGTGCTTGCACACTTTCTTTTTTTCTACTAGTTGTTTTAATAACAACTTCATCTAAGGCTGCTGCACTAGCACCAATGGATGCGTTTACAGTAGTAGTTTCATTTGGTTTTACGATAACTTCTTTTTCAAGTGTTTCATATCCAACAAAACTAAATTCTACAACGTATGTTCCGGGTTCTAAATTTTCAATAGTATATAGACCATCAAAATCTGTAGTAGTACCTTTACTAGTTCCTTTGATTAAAACATTAGCAAAGGGTAATGGTTGACTGTTTGCTTCTTTATCAAGCAAAGTACCGGCTATAGAGCCAGTTTCCTGCGCACTAACTATTCCAACAACGAATAGTGCACAGAGAATAACAATATTTCTCATAACGTGTTCTAAATTCGGTGCAAATAACGTTAGCTATTGTTACTTGTGCGTTACTTAGAAATTAAATAAGAGTAATTATAGTGTTATGTAATTGTTACCTAAAAAGGGTTGATAAGATTATTGTGATTAATTTTTAAGAAAGTGATTTTTGTATAAAGTCTTAATTTATAAGGTGTTTAGAGGTGATTTGTTTTTGTTTACCTAATTGTTAAGAAGCGTGCTATTTGTAGTTTATGTAAATTTATTTTTAAAAAATGAATTTTGAATTCTGTCTATAAACTTCGAAAAGGAAATGTTTTTTTTTAGTTTTATTGAGATGTGTATAATAAAAAAACGCCCAGAATTTCTGAGCGTTTCACATTAATTATATTGGCAAATTTTAATTATTGTTCGTAATTAACAACAACGTCACTTTTATTGGACCAAGTTGTTACAGATGCGATGTTATTATCTGAATAATTTACTTCTGATAGTTTTTCACCTTTCCAAAAGAACCATTTTCCAGTTTTCACTCCATTATTATATTGTCCCATAGCGATTTTCTTTCCAGATACATCGTATGATTTCCATTCTCCGTGTAACTTTCCTTCTTTATTGTAAAATCCTTGTTGACGGATTTCACCATTGTCATAAAAGTAAGTTCCTTTTATAGAGTTTCCTTCTTTTTCGAAAGTAGGTTTCGCATCTTGAGCCATCATCACTCCAGAAAAAAGGATCGCAAGTGTTAATAATAAATTCTTCATAATATATTTTTTAATTGGGGATTCTTAATGATTACATTACAAATGTAACACTAATTTTACTTTTAAGCAACATTTGCGTAACATTAAGTTAACATTAAAAATATAATTAATTGAAAATGAGAATTTTATAATTTAAACATTGTTGTTTTTGTTAATATTCGAAGTTGTAAATTAAGAAAAATGAGTAGTTCAATTAAGTTATATGCATTGGGGATATATAAAGTTAAACTTCGATAGGGCCAATTTTTTAAAGTGTTGATTTCTTTAAAAATTTCTCAAAACTAGTATATAATAAGGCCTGAAAAAACATTGCATTAAAACTGATTAAAGTTTTTAATAAGAAGGGGTTTTTTAAAAGTTGATTTGTATAAATGATCTTCGTCTTGAGATGATTATGATTTTAATCATAATCGGGACGCGCATCATTTTTAGAATAGAGAAAAAAGATAACATTTCAATAACATACGACTAGATTATTAGTAACATTTTTGTGGTTTATAAGATTGTAAGAAAAATATGAACGACATTTATATTTTAATGATTGTTGCGCTAGCTATTTTAGCTATCGCTGATTTAGTGGTTGGGGTTAGTAACGATGCGGTTAATTTTTTAAATTCTGCGATAGGATCTAAGGCGATTTCTTTTAGAACTATTATGATTGTTGCTAGTATAGGAATAGCTGCAGGAGCAATATTTTCCAGTGGATTAATGGAGGTTGCTCGTAAAGGTATTTTTGTTCCTGGCGAGTTTTATTTTGATGAGATCATGATCATTTTTATGGCGGTTATGATTACCGATATTTTGCTATTGGATTTTTTCAATACTTTAGGTATGCCAACATCAACAACGGTTTCTATAGTTTTTGAATTGTTGGGAGCAGCGGTTTGTGTCGCTTTGATTAAGATTGCTGCGGATGCAGATCTTTCTTTTGGAGATTTAGGAAATTATATAAATACTAAAAAAGCAGGTGAAATTATTGCGGGGATTTTACTCTCTGTAGTGGTTGCATTCTCTATAGGAGCAATTGTTCAATACGTGTCCCGATTATTATTGTCTTTTAATTTTGCTAAAAAAGCAAAGTGGGTAGGAGCATTGTTTGGAGGAATTGCATTAACAGCAATACTTTATTTTATTTTTATTAAGGGTATTAAAGGAACCAATTACGCTAAATTAGTAGTTGATACATTTTCTAATGACACTAATTTGGGATTTTTAGAATGGGCTAACTTGTATTTTGAAAGTTCTTATGAAACAATTAAAGAATTGGCAGCTGCTAAGAAAGATCTGTTTAAGATTGATGCAGAGGCAGGTACAATTTCTACTACTTTAAGAGGTTTTTTAGAATCTAATGTTTTGTCTATAGTAGTTGCTGGATTCGGATTATTATCCTTGATCTCTTATGTGTTTATGAGCTTTTTAAAAGTAAATATATATAAGTTGATTATAATAGTAGGAACTTTTGCGTTAGCGCTTGCTTTTGCGGGTAATGACTTGGTTAATTTTATAGGTGTTCCTATCGCTGCTTGGGAAGGGTATCAAATGTGGAGTTCCTCTGGAGTGCCAGCTACTGAGTTTTTGATGTCTTCATTAAGCGGTAAAGCAGAAACACCAACCCTACTTTTATTAGGAGCAGGACTTATTATGGTTTTAACACTTTGGTTTTCTTCTAAAGCAAAAAATGTTGTGAAGACCTCGATTGATTTATCGCGTCAAGGAGAAGGAGATGAGAAATTTAGTCCTAATTTTCTTTCAAGAGGTGTAGTAAGAGGAACGGTTTTTATTTCTGAAGTTATATCATCAATTACACCTGCTTCATTTAAGAAGTTTTCGGATAAACAGTTTGAACAAGTTGCAGCTCCTGTAGTTGCTAGAAAAGAAGATCTTCCGGCATTTGATATGGTAAGAGCTGCTGTTAATCTTATGGTCGCAGGAGTGCTGATTTCTATAGCAACTTCTATGAAACTACCGCTGTCCACAACCTATGTGACATTTATGGTAGCAATGGGTACCTCATTAGCAGATAGAGCTTGGGGAACTGAAAGTGCCGTGTATCGTGTAGCAGGAGTATTAAATGTAATTGGAGGTTGGTTTTTTACAGCAATCAGTGCATTTTTGGCAGCTGCTTTAATAGCATTTTTGATCAACTTTAATCAGCCGATAATGACGGGTGTTTTATTGTTGGTAGCAATTATACTGTTAGTAAGAAATACTATTAGATATCGTAATAAAACTAGAGCAGATAAAGCAGAAGATAGTCTTAAGAAATCAGAGAGTAGTTCTATCCAAGGAGTGATTGAAGAAAGTGCTGGTAATATTAAATCTTTTGTAAATAGAGGGAATAAAATTTATAGTAGTACCGTAGATAGTTTGGCAAAATATGATCTTGCATCTCTTAAAAAGAGTAGAAAAGGAATTGCTAAATTAGAAACTGAGGTCGAAGAATTAAGAGATAGTATTTTCTATTTTATTAAAAACCTTGATGAATCAAGTGTAGGAGCTAGTAGCTTTTATATTTCGATTCTAGGACATTTAGAGGACATTACTCAGTCTTTAGATTATATTTCTAAAAACAGTCATAAGCATGTGAATAATAATCACAAAAAACTACGATTTAACCAAATCAAGGATCTTAAAGAAATCGAGGATCAATTACAAGAGTTTTTTGTTAGTATCAAGAATATTTTCGATAGTAGAGAATTTAATGGTCTGAATAGTATTATTGAAGAAAAACAAGGATTGTTTACATTAGTAAATGATAAAATTAACAAACAAGTAGAACGAACAAGAACAGAAGAAAGTAGTCCTAAAAATACAACGCTCTATTTTGGACTTCTTATGGAGACGAAAGATCTTATAACGGCTACTATGAATTTGCTAACTACTTATAGAGATCATCAAGATTAATTATTGAATCAATTTTATTAAGTTAACTTAATGTTATGCTTATGAAATTTTTACGTTAGTTTATTGTTTCCTGGATGAATGTTTATCAATACTTCATTTTAACCTTAGTATATTTACGATAGTGAAGTAATTCAATAAGAAAATGAATAAAAAAGATATTACAATTTTACTAGTAGATGATGAGCCGGATATTTTAGAAATAGTTGGCTATAATTTAACTGCCGAAGGCTATAACGTCTTAACGGCAGAAAATGGTAATGAAGCTGTTAAAATTGCTAAGAAGAAAAAACCGCATTTGATCATCCTAGATGTGATGATGCCAGAAATGGATGGTATTGAGGCTTGCGAGCAGATTCGTAAAATACCAGATTTACAAAATACAATTATTACTTTTCTAACAGCTCGTGGAGAAGATTATTCTCAAGTAGCAGGATTTGATGCTGGAGCAGATGATTATATAACAAAACCTATTAGACCAAAAGTATTGGTTAGTAAGGTAAAAGCTTTGCTACGTAGATTAAAAGAAGATGACTCTAATGATAATGTTGTTAAGATAGGTAATCTTGTTATTAATAGAGATGAGTATAAAATTGTAAAAGACAAAAAAGAAATAATATTACCAAGAAAAGAGTTTGAATTACTATCTTTATTAGCCTCTAAACCAGGTAAAGTCTTTAAAAGAGAAGATATACTTGATAAAGTTTGGGGTAATGAGGTAATTGTAGGCGGACGTACTATTGATGTTCATATCCGAAAATTGAGAGAAAAATTAGGAGATGAAAGTTTTAAAACAATAAAAGGAGTCGGCTATAAGTTTGTAGTATAATGGCAGAAAATTTTAAGAGATCGTACAGGTTTGCATATCTGTCATCTTTGTACATAACGTTATTATTAACGCTCTTAGTGAGCGTTTTTTTATATACCCAAAATCAATTTAATCTACTATTTATAGTGGGTTTTATTTTGCTGTGTTATGGGATATGTTTTCTTATTATACAATATCGTGTTCAGAAATTTATTTATCGAAGGGTACGAAAGATATACGATGATATTGAAATGTTGGATATGGATACTTTAGGCGAAAGTCCAGTTACGACAGATATGAAAACGTTAATTAAGGAAGTCGAAAAATTTGCTCAAAAACGAAAAACGGAAATAGAAACCCTAAAGGTTAGAGAAGATTATCGTAAAGAGTTTATGGGTAATGTTTCTCATGAGCTTAAAACACCATTATTTACAGTGCAAGGATATATTCTAACACTGATTGATGGAGCGATGAATGATCCTGCAATTCTAGATAAATATTTAAATCGTGCTAATAAAGGAGTAGAACGACTTATCTATATCGTCAAAGATTTGGATATGATCACCAAATTAGAAGTGGGAGATTTAAATCTTAACTATACTAATTTTGACATTATAGAATTAGTACAAAGTGTTTTTGATCTATTCGAAATGAAAGCGTCAAAAAAGAACATTGCTTTGACTTTTGATATGAATTATCAAGATCCAGTAATTGTTCATGGAGATAAGGAAAGAATCCAACAGGTACTATCCAATCTGATTGTTAATTCTATTAAGTATGGAAAAGAAGATGGTACAACAGAAGTAAGTATAGAAAATCTAATTAAAAATAAAGTAATCGTTAGAGTAACCGATAATGGCGAAGGTATTGCCCAAGCCCATATACCAAGATTATTCGAACGTTTTTATCGAGTAGATAAAAGTGGTTCCCGTAAAGAAGGAGGTTCTGGACTCGGCCTGGCTATTGTAAAACATATTATCGAAGCACATCATGAACGCATTTATGTAGAAAGTGATTATCGCATAGGAAGTGAATTTTCATTTACTTTGGAAAAAGTGAAAAAGTTCCCTGTAGTCGATGTCGGTGCTAAAACTACTTAACCCTTTATAAGCATTTAAATCATACAATTTCTTTAGTGTAAACTCATTCTGTTTGCAACTGGGAACTAGCTTATTGTTAGTAAGTCGTTCTGCCAGGTATTCTTGTTCAAATTGACCAGGAGTAGGTATAAAAAAGGCTTTTTTCTTTAATTTGGCAAGATCCATTACAGTCGTATATCCTGATCTAGAAATTATGATATTACTGCTGTTAATAGTGTTTTCTAAGGCTATTCCAGTAAGGTAATTATGTATGGTGATATTGTTTTTTACATAGGTCTCCTGATTTTCTTCAATAATTCCTCTAACAAAAACTATTTTTTTATCACTGCGTTCAAATTCCTGAAACAGTTTTTCTTCTAGCATGGTTCGTTGTGGTTCCGGCCCAGATAATAATACCATAATATCATATTTCTTTGGCAAGTTTTGATAGTTAAACCTGCTTAAAGGGCCTAGGTAAGTAACAGGGATGTTACTGTGTTTTGGATGACCTAGTTCTCCACTTAAACTTGGATCATCCGCCATATCAGGAACCCAACAAACATCAAATTTCTTAATGTATTTATTATGGATTTTTGTACTAATAGAAGTTGTTTTCCCACTTAGAACCGTAAGCTGATGGGTAATAAATACAGATGGTAAGCTTTTATATCTAACCCCCATTCTATTATCGGATATAATACCATAAAAATCATCAGATTCTACAATACGTTTAGTCGCTTTTTTTTCGGCTGTAATTGCGTGTGCAATTTTCGGGCTATTAAGCAACATCTTTAGTTTAAAATTACTAGCTTTTTTAGAATATTCTATATTATAGGAAGGAATTTCTTCTGTTCTTAATTCTGGAAATTCTTTTCTTAATAAAGCTAGTGCTGCTCCATCAGAGGCTATAACAGGTTCGAAACCTTCGTGAATTAAGGCATGAATTATCGGAATACAGCGGGTTGCATGACCTAAACCCCAATTAAGGGGTGCTACAAGTACTTTTTTACTCAAAATCTAAGGTTTTGTAAGTTAATCATTCAAAAATTGCTAGTGCTATTTTAAAATTAATAGTATTCTTCTAAGTATATATTTCCTTAATTTTACCAAAAAATTATGTTTAGGTTAGTGCAATAATCTTTTCATAATATTAAAGATGTATAAAAAGAGTGAAATCAACAATACAATAGCGTAATGGATGTATTGTATATGTTTTTAAGTAGTTAGGATTGATTCTTTTTAATGAAGAAAAAGAAATCAAGACTTATATGTAACATAAAACAAGTTAAATAGTCAAATACATATAGAAGAAGATAAACACGTGGGAAGTAAGAATAAATTAAAGCGGTTTAATGAGAATAGGAGTTTTCAGAATGTAGTAGAGCCTACAAGAGAAGAAGTACTTAGTAATTCTCTGGGATTTAAAGGGAAATGGAGAGAGAATTTTTTTAAAAATGAAAATCCTATTATATTAGAACTAGGATGTGGTAAAGGAGAGTATACTGTTGGATTAGCTGAAAAATATCCTGACAAAAATTTTATTGGAATAGATATTAAAGGTGCTCGGTTTTGGAGAGGAGCTAAAACAGCTATTGAGAAAGAGATGAACAATGTTGCTTTTATTCGTACTCAGATAGAGTTGGTGGATCACATTTTTGATACAGGAGAAATTGATGAGATTTGGATAACTTTCCCTGATCCGCAGATTAAATATAAGCGTACAAAACATCGTATGACCAACCACGACTTTTTACAACGCTATAAAAAGATTCTTAAAGCAGATGGAATAATGCATCTTAAAACAGATAGTGAATTTATGCATGGATATACGCTAGGATTATTACACGGAGAAGGTCATGAAGTGTTGTATGCTAATCATAATGTATATCATCAAGAAGGATCTCCAGAAGCAGTAACTTCCATTCAAACTTTTTATGAAAAACAATATTTGGAAGAAAATAAACCTATAACTTACATCCAGTTTAAAATTACCTAATTGCGTCATCGATTTGGAAACTACTAAACTCTTTCTCGTTACTTTTTTTGCATCCTTGGTAGGAGTTATTCCTCCAGGATTAATTAACATGACTGTGGCCAAGACATGCTTAGAAAGAGGTAAGAAAAATGGTGTCTTAGTCGCTATAGGTGCTTCTGCGGTGGTTTTTATACAAGCTTTACTAGCTATTTTACTCGCAAAATATATATTTTTTAATCCTTATGTAAAAAATATGTTGCTCAGAACAGGTGCGGTAATATTTTTCTTAATGGCTGTTTATTTTTTTGTAAAAGCAAAACAAAGAAGAACTAAGATTAAAGTATATAAACATGCAGGTTCGCGTAGTCTTTTTAAAGGAATGATGATGTCTCTTGTAAATGTGTTACCGATACCCTATTTCTGTACTATAGCAGCAGCAATGAGCGTTAGTGGAAAGATACAATATGATGCATTGAGAATCGTAGCCTTTGGGATTGCTGCGGGAACAGGAACTTTTGTAACCTTATATTTCTATGTGCTTTCTTTTCTTAAAATAGAAAAGAAGACGGCTTCTATAACAAAGTATTCTAATTATTTTATGGGAATACTAATGTTGGTTTTGGTTATGCTAACTTTAGCTAGAATAATATATACTTGGGATGAAGGATACTAATGATAATTTTTTTGATAGAGTTTACGAAGTGGCAAAACTGATTCCTTATGGAAGAGTAACTTCCTATGGTGCTATTGCAAAATATCTTGGAGCAGCAAGAAGCGCGAGAATGGTGGGTTGGGCTATGAATGCTTCTGGTAAACAAGAAGATGTGCCTGCCCATAGGGTAGTAAATAGAAAAGGAATTTTAACTGGAAAACATCATTTTGATGGAACGAACTTAATGCAACAGTTACTAGAAAATGAAGATGTTGAAGTAATTGATAATCAAATACAGAATTTTGAAAAGTTATTTTGGGATCCCATGGAAGAATTATAGATTTCTTACTACTTCTTATTTCTTAAATAAAAACTCCTAAACCAACAGAAAACGTAGAAAAACCAATACCACCAATTCGTAGGTATTCATATCCTCCATTAAATTTAAATTGGTTGATATGATAGTTAAGCAATGCATTGAACTTATCCGAAGAACGTGTGTTAATTAAAGATTGGTTATAATTTAGTTCTATACTTAGTGGTTTTGCAAAAAAGTATTCTGCTCCGATAGCATAGGTAAACCCTAACTCCTCTACATCTCCAGCAATATAAGTGGCACCCATACCCCAATAGGCATTAAATTTTTCTGTACGAACTCTATAATATTTTGCTAGAAATGTAAATGTAGCAAGAGAATTATTTCCAAAAAAAGTATTGTTCTCCCATAATTGCAGGTAATCCGCTTCAATACTAACTCTCTTTAAAAATCTAAAATCCGCATTGATATGATTGCCATATAATTCATTGTTTTCGGCTATAAATCGATTGGTTAGGGTAACTCTAGAAAGGTTGGTGTCTCCATCCCAATTATATGCATAGTTTCCCCTATTAGAACTATGATAAGGATATTTAGTGATAAATGCATTACTAGCAAGATGCTCTTTTTCTGTAGGACTTTCAATTAAACCATAATAGGTTGCGTATAACCCCATTTCTATAAAAACCATAGCTAATCCAATCCAAAGAGAATTATCTTCATAAGAAGAACTGGATGATGATCTAGATCTAGAAGATGATGAGTAATAGTTGCTACTTTTATTCAATCCTTTTTCTGCTTTTTCTAGTTTTCCTTGACCAAAGGAATAGGATGAAATGATGATGCATAATAATGAGAAAAGAAGTGTTCGTTTCATAAGTAATGATTGATTTAATCTAGAAATTCTAGTTTATCACAAACCATACCATTAAAGCATATAAGCATATTGTTACTGATGATATAGTCATAGGAGATTTCAATATTTATAGGTTTTAGAATCTTAACTTTTAGACCTATCTTTGCCTTCAGAATCATTCTATATTGATTCGTTTTTAGAAAAAGGAAAAATACACATGAAGTTAGAAAAATCAGAGATATTAAAAGCTTTGGAAACGATTACAGTTGCTGGAGAGGGAAAGAATATGGTGGAGAGCGGTGCCGTTAAAAATGTTATCACTTTTGGAGATGAAGTAATCGTTGATTTAGAATTATCTACTCCTGCATTGCACATTAAGAAAAGAGCAGAAGTTGATATTATGAAAGCTATTCATGAAAAGGTATATGAAAAAGCTAAAATAAAAGTAAATATTAAAGTAGAAGCACCCGCTCCTAAACAATCAGAAAAAAATGTAATCAAAGGAAAAGCAATTCCTGGTATTAAAAATATTATTGCAGTCGCTTCTGGTAAAGGAGGTGTTGGTAAATCTACTGTGACTTCTAATTTGGCAGTAACCTTATCAAAAATGGGATTTAGCGTTGGGCTATTAGATGCAGATATCTATGGACCATCTGCTCCGATTATGTTCGATGTAGAAAGAGAGAGACCATTATCAGTAAAGGTTGGTGATAAATCCAAAATGAAGCCTGTAGAGAATTACGGAGTAAAAATATTATCGATAGGATTTTTTACGCAACCCAATCAAGCCGTTGTTTGGAGAGGTCCAATGGCAGCAAAAGCATTAAATCAGATGATTTTTGATGCCGCTTGGGGAGAATTAGATTTTCTGTTGCTGGATTTACCTCCAGGAACAGGTGATATTCACTTATCGATTATGCAATCTTTACCGATTACAGGAGCAGTAGTAGTTAGTACACCTCAGAATGTAGCACTTGCCGATGCTAGAAAAGGAGTAGCAATGTTTCAACAAGAAAGTATTAGTGTACCTGTATTAGGTATTATAGAAAATATGGCATATTTTACTCCAGAAGAGCTTCCTAACAATAAATATTATATCTTTGGTAAAGAAGGAGCTAAACATCTTGCAGAAGATATTGAGGTTCCGTTTTTAGGAGAAATACCCTTAGTACAAAGTATACGTGAGGCAGGAGATGTAGGTCGACCTGCAGCATTGCAAACAGCAACTCCTATAGAAAAGGCTTTCGAAGAATTAACAAGAAATGTTGTTCAGGAAGTTGTGGATAGAAATGAAAACCTTCCACCAACAGAGGCGATAAAAATAACAACAATGGCAGGGTGTTCTGCAGTAAAAAAATAGAAAATGACATCTGAAGAATTAAAGATTAATGTAGAGAAAGCACTAGATGAAATTCGTCCTTTTTTAGAAAGTGATGGAGGTAATATTTCATTAGTAGGTATTGAAGATGATAAAAGAGTCAAAGTTCAGTTGGAAGGAGCTTGTGTTGGTTGTAGTGTAAATCAAATGACTTTAAAATCAGGAGTTGAGATGACTATCAAAAAATATGCTCCTCAAATCGAAGAGGTTGTAAACATCGAATAAAGATAGATGTAATAAATCTTATAAGTAATATGCTCAAGAAAACTACTTTTCTTGAGCATATGCTTTTTAGTTTCAATTCTAAAAACCTAAAGAGGGATAGTAATGAAAAAATTAGTTTATCTACAGATTATTAGTTTTGGATTAATTTTTTTAATTACAAGTTGTAGATCAAAAACTACAGAACGTATAGATATAACAAATACGTTATTAAGAAATGACACACATTTAGTAGTAGAAAAAACTAATAAAAACACAACTCATAGAGGTATTATAACAAATTCTAATTACGGCACTACTCATAGCTATAGTTATAAACTTACAGTTAATAATGGAGATGTCAATTGGAATGGAGGCACAGCAGAGCCCAAACATCTTCTTTTTTGTAAAGATTCTACATATATCCATTATCTAAAAGAAAAATATATCACTATAAAATCGAAAGATTCAGCTGGTAATATAGTAGAAAAAGACGGTTATTATGAGGTTCAAGATGTGTTTGAAGTTCATGTAGATAAGCGTTATTTTTTCAAATTCTTTGGAGATGAATATTGGATAGAAATACCATTTGAAAGCTATAATCTTAAAAAAGGATCGTGCACAGAATACACAGTCCCAAATGACAATGAACTAACAATACCTAATACCTCAATAGACTAATGATTATCTTTTTTTAGTCCCAAAAGTGGTTGCAACAAAGGAATCTTCAATATCAGGAAATGATAGATTACCCAACTTCCTAAAAAAGTCCCTACTACCATTACAATAAATTTTGGGAGTATATTCCATTCTAAATTCATTAAATAATACCCAATTATAATCGTGATTGTTTGATGCAGAATATAAAAAGGATATACTGCTCTATTGCAATAAGATAGAATTCCACTCTTTCTATTTAAATACTTTGCAGCATAACCAAATAACACTAATATCCAAGACCATAAATTAGTTACTTTAACCAACGCTTCAGTAAAGTGAATAAGAAAACTGTCTTTTCCTTGTATCCATATAAAAAGCTGAATGGAAAAGGCAATAATACCAATAACTAGTGCTTTAGATTTTATATTCTCGATCGATTGCCAGAATTCTTTACCAATAGCTATTAATATAAAACCAAATAAAAACAAGGTCATAGAGTTAATAAAATTGAACCAATCATCAATTAAGGCATGCGTAATATCAAAGAAAGGTTCTATTAAAGATTCTATTAGATATAATGGTATAATAAATAGATATAATCCATAGGGTTTTTGAATTTGTTGTCGTATCCAATTAATGAATCGTGATGGATTTCTCTTAATTCTTATAAATAAAGGAGAAAGAATAATGGAGAATATTAATAAGTATGGTAAAAACCAAAGATGATGCCAGCTGATATTTCCTTCTGGATAAACTCCAATAAAAGCTTCTGTTGCTAGATAAGAAAAATAAGATCCAGTAAATTGATTTGTAACCAATCTTTCGAAATAAATCTGAGGAGGTACTATTACCAGCATACCAAATATCAATGGAATACCAAGTCGTAAGCATCGCTCTAAGTTGAACTTTGATAAACTTCGTTTAGATAATGCGTAATAAGTTCCCATGCCTGATATGACAAATAGTATAGGTAAACGCCATTGATTTAAAAATAGCATTGGCCAACGCATTCCTTCAGAAATTTCATTGTTTTTAATATGCCATCCCCAAGGAACAAAAAACATCCCTACGTGATAAAAAATGAGTAAACCAAATACAATAACCCGTAACCAATCTAGGTCGTAACGACGAATATTTTTGTCCATATCTTTTGAAAAATTTGTTTTTCCAAAAGTGAAATATTTCTTTTCGAATTGGATTGAAAATTAATCGAATTATGTGCAGAATTGTAATTTTAGACATTTTATTCTACGGTCAAGTAGCTTTTTTTAGTGTAACAAATGCTTTAGGAGACATAGCTACATGTTTTCTGAAAGAATTGTAGAACGTTGATTTTGAGTTAAATCCAACAGAATTCCCTATAGCTTCTATAGTTAAGTGACTGTAATTAGGGTCTGTTAAACGTAATTTGGATGTTTCAATTCGGTACTGATTAATAAAATCATTAAAATTAAGTCCAGTAGATGTATTGATGACTTGGGATATATAATTAGAACTTGAATTTAGCTCTTCTGAAAGTTTTTTTAATGAAGCGGAACTTTGTAGGTAAAATTTATCCTTTTCTATAAATTCTTTGATTTCCTCTATCGAGATCTTTTGATCTTTAAAACTAGAAGTTTCGTATTTTTCAGCAATCCATGTGTTTTCAAAAAACCTAGATTCGGACACCATAATTAAGGCAATTATAATAACCGTAAAATTTACAAAAACCGTTATGTAGTGATCTCCCGAATCATCTTCATAATTCAAATAAATTGAAAAAATTATAATAAAAACGATCAGAAATGAAATAACTAGATTACGAGTAAAGGAGTATTTATTATGAATCGTTTTTCGACTAAGACTTGTGTTTTGTCTTCGTAAATAGAAGTAAAGGATTCTAAATGATAACAAGATGTATATGGTAAAGCTTGCAAGAATTAGCCATCTAAACTCATCTTTGATCAAAAGGTAACTATAGTCTATATTGTTGGGGACGGACGCTGTTTTTAATTTTGGGAAATATGCGTTGAGATAGGCATTGAGTTTAATCGAATCAGATTGAAGATAGTATTGCAGCTGAGAAATACCATACAAAATAGCAGGAATTAGATGCAATCCACTATGTTTTAATGCGATCCTTTTTCGCTTTAATAAGGTATAAACAAATAGATATATGCTTGGCCCTAGAATAAGTACTAGAGGCTCACTAGAATCATTAAACCCAATGGTATATTTCATTAAACCGGTATAACATAAAAAGTTATCCAGTGTAATAGTGCCTTGTATAATAAGGAATAGTGCAAGAAACCGAAATGCGATGTTTTTTTTATAGCTTCGTAAAAGAATTACAAAACTCAACAGGAAACCTATAGTGATTCCTAAAAACATGATATAGGAAAAAACGTCGTGCCGAATTGGAATCTGATCGAGTATTTCGTTTAAATCCTGCATTATTAACTATGTTATTCTGTAATAAAATCAGTTAATTTTTGAGGTCCTTCCAGTGGAACTCTAATTATTTTTAGAGAGCCATCTTCTGTAGTAGCAATTTGCCATTTTATCAAGGTGATACAACCGTTTTCTATTTCGATTCCAGTAATTGATCTTGGATGTACACAACTACCATCATTAAATAGGGCTAATTCGCCCGCTTCAGGAAAACGAGGACGATGCGTATGACCAATAATAGTAAACTGATTTTTTTGATTAGCAATCCATTTCTTGATTCTTCGCTCTACCTTGATAGTTTCTTTATAATTTTTGGCAGGACTTGTAGGGTCTGCTATTCCTACCACTTGTAGAGGCTTCCATAAAAAACGAACCAAAAATCTATTAATTCTCCAACCTACATAATTCATGAAATCTGCTTGATGTCCGTGTAATAAAAAAATCTCTTGATTGGATGTTGTGTGTTTTAATATAATAGCTTCTTGGAATATTATATCCGGAAAAAGTGGTGTTTCTTTATTTGTTTTTCGATCAAAATAAGAGCTTAAATATTTTTTTACATATTTTGGATCTCGATATACCATATCATGATTTCCCCAAATCATTTCTAATCTATTTTCAAAAAAGAATTTCTGCAATAACTCATAGACATTTTTATGAGCTCTAAGAATGATTTCGAAATTAAGATTTTCCCATAGTTCATCTCCATCTCCTAATTCGCAGTAGGTATATCCTTCATTATAATAGTGTTTTAGTGCATGAAAATAGATGTTTCTATTATTAGCAAAGTCATCTGCAAAACTATTGTCTCCTCGATGACAATCGCTAAATAAGATGAACTTAGAACTGTCATCAAAAGAAATAATTTTTGCATTTTTATAAGCACGATCCAGACGGGATTGGGATGACATATACAGTACTTTTTGTATAAATATACAATACTATATGTTTTTATGGGATACTATTTAATAAATATTAAGGATGACTAAGTACTTGTTTTTTCTTTAAATGAAAATTACTTAGAATCATTAAAAAAGCAACTATATATAACCACCACGTTTGACTGTAGTTGAGGTAATAGGTAAGAAGTAAAATAGATAGCCCAAAAGTGTATAGAAGAATATTAATCCAAGATTTGTTTTTGTAATGTCTCCACATTAAGATTATACTTCCTGATAAAAATATAGTAAGAATAACATACTTCCATTTAGAATTATAGTCCAATTTACCGAGTCCAATAAAACTAAAGAAAGAAGCATAAGCTGCCCAACAGAAAGCGCATTTTGGAAATAAAAAAAACACAACAGCAGATAGAATATTCAAAACATTAATTTTCTTGGTATGTTTACCAACCTGCTTTGTAGAAACTTCTGTATTACAAGAACAAGAGTTTTGTTTAGAATAGTACATTTGCTGCTGCGTTTTTAAAGTTAAACTTGATTTTGGGCAAAAAGGGTATTTAATTTATTAGAATAAAGTCTTATGTTTTTTGATATAATTTAACTTCACTATATATTAGATTAGTTGGATAGTTTTTTAGGTTTTCCTTCTTCCCATTTCGCTTTGCCTAGTAGCCAACTAAAATCACCACTTAATTGATCTCCCGATGTTAATTTTCCATTTTTGTATTCATAGATTCCGGCACTAGAATGACAACCCATACAACTTTCTGTACCAAAAATGGTAATGTCACTAGCAGGATTTCCCTCCATTAGGTTAGAGGCTGATTGGTTTCCTGACTGAAAAAAAGTTTCCATAGTAATATTAGTCAGCAAAGCCAGATTCGGATTGCCACCAGGTTTATTGACTACAGAATTTGGGACCTTGTATCCACTTTCTGTATGATTTCCTGGGAGTACATTTTGATCTGTTGGATATTGAGTGTCAATTAACTGATAATATTGCCAAACACTCTTTTGTTGTTTAAAATAAGCTTGCATTTTTTCATTTACTCGAGTTACTCGCATAGGAATATCTACCATACGTTTAGCTTGAGTTTTCATAACATCGCTATTAGCAAAATACTTACTAGTTTTATTATTCGAAATAGTCCAAAAATCACCGTGTATTCCTTTGTTATGTGTATAGGTTGTACCACCATTTGTCACGTCGATATTTACAGGACAAATCTCACAGTTAGGATCTGTAAGAGAAGGAGGGATTACAGTTGTTTTTCCATCTTTTTCGATGATATTTTGATCTAAATTATCAATATGTTCAAAAGTAGACCATACCCATTGCTTTCCAGTTGGAGTTTTTTGACTAATATGAAAACCGATCATACCCAAATCCTTTTTGACTAAAGAAGAACCATCTGGGCCAATAATATATCCTTCTTCCTGATAGTATCGATCTTTATGATCGCTATCGGTAAGGATTTTCCATGCAAATTTAATTTCTATAGCACCAAGTTGTTTCCCGTCATAATTACCTTTAGGAAAATCTGCGATTACTCCATTTTCAGAAAATTTGGTTTGTCCATTAATATTATAGAGCTTATTTGTAATAATATAATCAAACTCTTCCTTATTCATTAATACTTCATATACCACTACATTCCCATTTTGATCAAAAAGTTTTCCTGCAAAAGCCTGGTCTACTTCATCAGCGATATCGAAATTTTTTGGGGTTGTTGGTGTCCTAGAAGAAAGTACTACTCTAGCGTTTGTATTAGTAAGAACATCATTAGATAATCCTAATCCTGAAGCAGTTCTTGGACTCCCCCAAGGTGCAGGTGTTTTGCCGTCTGCGCGGTATACCTGAAAAGCTTCTTTCCATCCTAACCAAGTTGGTTCCCCTTTGTCTGTAAATTTTGGTGTTGGAGCTCCCTTGTCATTTCTAGGCCACATAATTGCTATAAAAGCTTGCCAACTGTATTCATTAAATTTTTCGTTAAGCTTAAATAGTTGGTTTTTGTCTTTAAGCTTTTTTTGAACTATTGGATTTACATCTACAGGGATATCAGCAGAAAATTTTACTGGAGGAGGTATTTTTTTGTAATCATCATTATTTATGGTTATTTCTGCTGTATCATTATTTTCTTCCACAGTTACTTTATCGTTACAGGAAAATAATATAAATGAAATACATAAAATAGCTATGACTCGATTTGTATTCGATTTAAAAAGTTGTAATGCATGTTTCATAATATGAAGGTTTAAGGTTAATTAGTTATAGTTGATGTTTGTGTGTCTTCTTTTCCAAAAAGGAGATGAGGTAAATCGACTTTCCTGGTTATAATATTCTTGTCTCTTTTTCTGGTATCCTAGATAATCATTTGTTATGATTTGTTGATATTTATGTAATCCAGATCGGTTACCTTTTAAATCATCTAAAGTTGCGTAGGCAGCAAATTGACTCATAGCTAAAGATTTAAAAATTCCTAAAGATGAAATAGGGTCATAACTAGATGCTGCATCACCTACTGCTAGCCAAGAGTTGCCTACTACAGAACTTAAATATTGTGTGTGTGCTGCGACCACTCTAGGTTCCGAAAGTTTTTTTGTTTTGCGTGTCCTAGAATAGGTATAACAGGAATTATAAAGCAGTTCATTAAAAACAGTTGTTTTTTTTAATTGCATTTCATTGGCAATGTCAGTATCTGTCATGTATCCAATTACAAGTGTTTTATTTGGTAAAGTAGCGCTGTACCACCAACCGTATGGATCAGATTCTACACAAGTTCCATTTCCTAACCTAGATTTATTTTCATTTTGATTAGAAATATCGTAAAAGCGATAAATCCCAACCATTTGATCTTCCTTTATTTTAAAAGTTTTTTGAAGGCAAGAAAAAGCAGCTTTTTTTCCTGTGGCGTCAATTACGAAGCTGGATTTTATGGCAGTTTGTCTTTTCTTAGTGTTAATTTGTAGGTACCAATAGTTTGAGGTCTTTTCTGAAGATATTACGCTTGTCTCGAAATAGGTAAAGACTCCTTTTTTTTTAGTTTCTTTAATCATAAATTGATCAAAAACTATCCTATCTAAATGCCATCCATATCCATAAGGAGAATATATATATTCATTATGATATAATTCTGAAGAACCCCAAGCTGCAGAAGTTCCGTATGCATTGATGAAATTACATTTTAAAAAGGATTTCCATATGCCTAAATTTTGTAATTGTTGAGATGCGTGTGGCGGTAATGTTTCTCCTATTCTATAGGAGGTTGGGTCTTCAGTTTTTAGTTCAGAAGCACGCTCGATAATTGCAATGTTTAGGTGTGGAGCTTCATTTTTTAAAGAAATAGCGGTAGCACATCCAGCAACACCTGCGCCGATTATAATTACATCATATTTGATAGCGTCGTTGTTCATTAACTTGGGTCTTGTTTTACAGCGATCCATTGAGCAACTACTCCAGCTGGAGCTGTTGATTTTCCGTTTGGTCCCGTTGGATGTGGTATTTCTCTAACAATTGATCCAACAATAGCTGGTCGCTGATCTATACCGTTCATCCAATTTGGCACATAGTATCCCAAATAATTATAGATCCATTCGGCACCACCTACAATTCCTTTTCCCTGAAACTGTAGTGTAAAAGGATTTCCATATCCAATACTACCTGTTAGTTTAAGTTCCCATCCAGGACCGTATATTAAACCATCTAAGGTCTGCATAGGCGCTTCGTTTATTTTGATATTTCCTCTTCCAAATTCTAAAGAATCAAAATCTGCATCTAGATCAGGATTGCTTAGAAAACTTCGATACGTCCATGTTCCAGTTAGGATTTCAGGAACTGAATTAATTGGTGTGTTCATAATGTCTTAAT
This sequence comes from Aquimarina sp. Aq107, assembly GCF_943733665.1. Taxonomy (NCBI): domain Bacteria; kingdom Pseudomonadati; phylum Bacteroidota; class Flavobacteriia; order Flavobacteriales; family Flavobacteriaceae; genus Aquimarina; species Aquimarina sp. Aq107. Next base: position 5,287,297 of record NZ_OX030782.1, read on the forward strand.
TTCTGTTATTTTCCTTATTAGATTCTCCAAAACTTTGCCCTAATACACGATCTCCTGGTTTTACAGGTTCTCCTAAAGCTTCATTATTACGTTCTATCTGATAAAATTGTCTTGTAATTCCGGTTCCTTCAGTTATTAAAAACCCTAGGTCTTTCCAGGCTTGAACCATTTGTAAATCTCCAGCATTGTTATTAGGGATTCCAGATGCCCAATAAACCTGTGGACCATTTAGGGATTCAGGCACTACAATAGGCCTGTGAGCAGGCCACCAAGGAATGTTATACGCTATTTGCTGTTCTACCGGATCTCCAACGGATTCAGGATAAATAGTATTCCATTTTTCATAGGTGGTATTTATATTCTGAAATGTACATTCATGAAAATCTGCTTGCCAAGGAATTCCTATATATTTGGTAAGATCCCCTGGTTCTAGACCTTTAGAAAGGTTTGGAGCTGCACTGCCATCTTGATTGGCAATAGGTTGAGGAAGGCTTAGTCCTCCTGCTATATATGTAGCGTGTTTGATTCTATACGGTTCACTATAGATGGCAGGATTATCTACAATCCAAGAGAGTTCTCCTCCTGGACAAAAAGCACCGCCTAAAACATTACTCAGTACACCTCTGTCAATTCCAATTCCAGTTTTAGGCGGACTAGACCAAGGATTGGTGCATTTTTTATTATTTTCTCCCCACTCAACACATTCATTTACAAATTTTCCGCTAGCCCATTGTTTTAAAAAGAATAATTGTGTTTCTGTCATGGATAGAAACTTTTGAGGAGCAGTATTACTAAGTGGATTATCACCACAAAGCATTGGCATTAAACGTGGTTTGTTTGAAGTAGAATTATAATTGCCTTCCACTTCATAGTCGTTTAGTTGATCGGTTTGCCTCATAATCCCTAAAATAAATTGTCTTAATCTGTAATAAGGATCTTTTCCATTTTCTGGAGGAATAGAAAGTGTTTCATAATTCAAATTTCCTCCAGTTCCTCTATTATGTGGGTCTCCACCTCCAAAAAAATCAAAAACAAAAGTGTATTTGAAGTCATCAGGCCTTCGTAATTGAGGCCATAATTCTTTGTAAAATTTTGGATAATAATCTGGGTTGTATCGGGCTTCGTTTCTCCAGATGTCTAGCTCTTCTGGAGTTTGTGGGTTATTGTTTTCTTTGGTGAATGGAGGTACCCCGAAGACTTGTGGATCATATGCCATTTTACGAACAAAAAGATCATACATCTTTTCATCCATTGTGATCATATCTTCCATTTCAGGAACATATCGTGGATAACCAACCACAACCCAAGCAGGAACCTGTACGTCCATAGTTCCAGTAGTTTTGGTTTTTATTTCTTTATCACCTTCATAAGTAATATCTGTGAAGGTGTACTCGATTTTTGCAGTCACAGGTCCATCTGAAATATCATCAAACCAGCCATTGTTATTAACAAAACTTTCTATAACAGGAGTTTTTGTGGAGCCTGAATTTCCATTTCCTCCTAATACAATCAATCGGATGTTTTTTTCTTGCTCATTCACTAATAAACTACCTAATGTTTCTATAGAATTTGGTTGTATATCCGAAGGAGGAAAAGTTTGTGGATATGATACTTTTTTATATTTACTAATATCCATTTTTTTACTTTCTGAACCGAATTTGGCAAAAGCACCTTTATTATTTTTAAGGTTTACTGTTAGCGGTCCTGGATCAATAATCAGTTGTCTTCTTAAGTCTGGTTGCGTAACTTCAGGATTTCTAAGAGGATGATTAGGTGCATATCCTTGCTGTCCGTTCGTTTCTTGAAACTCATACCAAGAAGCTTTTTTGTTAGCTAAATGTACTGTCCAATCAATGTCGGTTACTTTTCCTTGGACTATCCGAGGAGCTGTTACAGCAGTTTGATATACAAAATCATAAGTTCCTCCTATTTTAATTTCTTCTCCTTGAGTATCTTTTTCGCTTTTATAAGCAAATACTCTAAACCTTGCTGCTTGTTTTTTAATTTTAGAGAGATCACTACTATCTTTAAAAGAGCTTACTCTTATCGGATTTCCTTTTGAGTCTTTTTGTTCTCTTCCCATTTCATCACAGGCAATAGGTAATGTCCCAGGTTGCTCTGGAGTAAGATAGAAGTCATCCTCTGTATTACCAAGTCTTGCAATTCCAATACTTGGATGAATTTTAAAAGTAGTATATGTGTTGTCCATTATATGTTGCTTTTATTTAGTCCATGAAGTTTAAGGATACACCATCGATATATACCGCATTATCAATCTGTTTTCCATCAATACCTAAGATCACTAGTTGTATTGTAATATCTTTATCGCCATTGTTTAAGAGGCGTTGTACAGCATCGGTAGCATTAATTTTATAGTTTCTGGGTTCATGGTGGTGTAGTTGTCTATAATCAAATTGTCTTGTTTTGTCCAGAGGTAAATTACAATGTCCTGGACCTCCATAACAGCTTCCGTGAAACGTAGAAATTTCTTCTACAAAGTGTTCATTCCCATTAGTAGGAGTGTCGATAGTAGCCTCAGGTGAGTTTAAGAATACTCTGATATGAGCATTTTGTAGATTTCCTCGTTGTACTCTATGAATTTTAATTTCTGCTTTGCGATGCGTATCTAATGTATTTGAAGAAACTTTAGTCGGTGCGCTATTAAATTTTATTAATCCTACTTTACTTGATACATCATAAAAGACAGAATCTTTCATATAGGTATATCCTAGTTTTTGAATACTCATAGTATCCTGAACTGTCATAGACCACGGTGCTAGAACCGCATTCATTTCTTGAGGAGTTCCAGTATGTAATTCCTGCCATCTAGCCCATAATCGATCAACATTAGAATGATGTGCCCAAAACAACGGATCAAAAGCCGTTATTCTATTGTCTGTCATCCATCCATATATTGGATTTTCCTTGCTTTGAGGATCAGGAGTTAGCTTTAACTTTTGGTATATTTTTTTCCATTCATCACTATTATCTGGGTAAGTAGGATTAGTGCCACCAGAGAAGTTATGCATACCATTATGTACTTTTTCCAAAGATCCATAATGATGATCGTATGATGGTCCTCCTCCAAAATCACCAAAGTTATCCAATGAAAGAAGTAAATTGATGTCATCTTTTGTTGGGTATTGAGAAAGAGGTCCCATAGATCCTGGCCATCGATTCGGGAACCATAATGGATTAGTTTCTTTTAAAGTGTCGTAAATGGTTCTTATTTTGTCTGACCATACAGCTACATTATTTACATTGATAATTTCGTAAGGAATTCCTGCAGCTTTTAAGAAACGTAAGCCAGAATTGTATATGGTACCTTTTTTTACAATTTTTTCTAATGCCGAAACTTCTTTTTTATTTAGTATGGATTTACCTTCAGAAGTTTTTTTGTCTTTAAGTTTGTCTAATCCTTTTTGAGTTAGATAACACCCATAAGCTTCTGGGAGTATTCCTAGATCGTATTCCTTATTATTAAAGGTGTTTTTGTTCTGATCTGCATAGTCAGTCCATGACCAATATGGCAAAGCAATATTTGGGTCATAATCTTGTAGTTTCTGCTCGAAAAAATATAAATATAGTCGATGCCAAGTGGTAAATTGCTCCCATCCATGCTGACAAGAATCTGTATGAATCCTTGCCCAATAGTCAAAACTTCTTTCATCTTGCCAATAATCCGTATATTGAAACATACAGTTTAGCGCTTCTCTAAACGTTTTTAGCTCGTCAGGAGTTAGTGAACTTACTTCTTTTCTGATCGTTAACCCTTTATTATCTCGATGATCTTTATTGGTTTTATTTGTAGATACTTGATGCAGTAATTCTCCCTTAGCAAGTGCTACATGATTATTGGTAGTAGAAGCTCGTAGTATTTCTGATTGATTATTTTTCTCTTCCTCTAGAGTTAAGGGACAATCAGCATCTATCCAGTTAGCAATAGTCTGTATTTGATCCGTTGAAGCAGAGGCATCTGCATCCCATAATAGTTTTGGGAAAATACTATCATCAAATGGATATTGACCTTTAAGTCCTATAATAATGGCAGAATGATCACTTCGTTTTTCAGTGGGATTATTGCCACCGCCGCTAGAACCTCCCGATGGCCAGCAATCTCCTATTGATTCTAATGTAGGTGGCTGTTGCACAGCAGTTACGGCTGGTTGTAATGAAGCTGTATCGGAGGCCTTTTCTTTTGATCCGCAGCATCCAGTATTATTATTAGCAGGTTGTTTTGATGAGATTGATGAGGATGATGATGAACTCTTAGTTCCACAACATTCATTAGGATCTTGATTAGAGTCATTACCACCTTTAGGCGCAATTAATCGTTGTCCATATAAGGAGGCCTTCATAAAAGTTTCTGGATCTAACCAAAAAGCATGTAACCCTTGATAACTAGGAACTGTTTTTCCTTGTAATAAATTAAGGATTTCTTTTACCTGTTCATATTGAGATTTTATTTTCTTTTTACCAGACATAATAGTGAGTTATATTTTAGTTAAGCCCTGCTTCTCAAAGCTATATATTTAGGGGAATTTTTAGTATAGGTAGAAACACCTGTTTTATCGTTTTTAATTCGTGTTTAGTTTTGAAAACAGGAGTTTTTACGCTTTTTATTGTTTGGAATAATGATGGAGCTTTGAGGAAACACCTCCTTATATTTTTTTAAATTCTAAATAACAGGTCTAACTAATATTCCATTTTAGAAACAAAAAACGAATGTAATTGACTATAGCGCGAATTACTTGTTACAGGCATTTGCGCAAGGAGGAAAATTTACACAGTTATCCTATAATCAACAATTTTGATAATAACCAGATTAAATGTCCATTATTAAGTTTCCACATATTTATGTGGCTTTTTTTACACTTCTTTTCTAAGAGGCGTCAGAAGAGAGTATGTTTTTATGAATTAACAAACATTTTAAGTCATAAAATAATTTTATGTTTTATATTGAAAATATAAATAAAAATATATGAAAAAATGTTCTCACTTTTGTTTCGAGTTTAAACAAAATTTTACGTAAAACGTTGCTTAACATATTGATGAAACTGAATTTTTATTCGGTTGAAAACAGAAATGTAATTGTAAGCTAAATATCACTTGACATGAAAATAATTAATAAAATTTTTCTTGCTGGTTTATTCTTTATAATTCTTCTTTTATCCTCTTTACAGGATTATTTATTTATGAAAGAATTAGTTATATCAGGTTTTGTAATTCTTGTTGTTTTTATTTTTCAAAGTATAAATCATAAGAAGAATCAAAACCTAAAAAGTATTTAGAAATTAAAACAAATAGTAATTAATAAAAATTGAAATTATGGTACTTACAGATCAAAAAGTTAAACTAATGGACGGAGTTTTTAACCCATCAGAAGCATCAGATATCCTTAACATTTTTATAGATAAAAAAATTAATTTTCATAAGCTACAGAGATTATGTATTACTGAGCAAGATTGTAATGATGATACACCTCAATTATATAGTAGGATAGATGAATTAATGAAAGCAAAAGAATCAATAAGAGAGACTATAATGGAAGCTCGAAGAGAAGGTTTGGAGTTGCAGATTGAGAGTGATATCCAAATTACTTTAATTAAAAAATAATCTAATAATTTTTAAACATATCCAAACTTAAAAAGTAGATAGTATTGTCTTTATTATGGATTTACATTTATTAATTGATAATTTAACTAATCCTGCCTTATTATTTTTTTTCTTAGGAATTATAGCAGCACGACTAAAGAGTGATTTAGAAATTCCAGGAAACTCATCAAAATTTATTTCTTTATACTTATTACTATCTATTGGATTTAAAGGTGGTCAAGAACTTTCTCATAGTGAATTAACATTAGAGATCATATGGTCTCTTATTTTTGGGGTAGTATTGGCACTCGTTGTGCCGATATACACATTTTTTATTCTAAGGCGAAAGTATAGTATAGAAAATTCGGGGGCGATAGCTGCGTCCTACGGTTCAGTAAGTGCGGTAACTTTTGTAACCGCACTTTCTTTTTTAGAAATGGAGCAAATCTCTTTTGGAGGACATATGGTAGCCGTTATGGCTATTATGGAAGCGCCTTCTATTATGATAGGTGTTCTTTTAATGTCGATAATGAATAAAAATACTAAGGATGCTATTCCGTTAGGAAAAGTTTTAAAGCACGCATTAACCAATGGAAGTGTTTTACTCATTATTGGAAGTTTGGTCGTAGGGTTTTTGGCAAGTCAAGAGCAAGCTGCAGATATAAAACCATTTACAACAGATATTTTTAAAGGGTTTTTGGCAGTATTTCTATTAGATATGGGAATTACCAGTGGAAAAAAGATTTCTTCTTTCTTAAAGAAAGGTTGGTTTGCAGTACTCTTTTCTATAGTGATCCCATTGTTTAATGGTATTCTAGTAGCCTTAATTAGTACTACTTTTATCGAAAGTATTGGAAATAGGTTCTTATTGGCAATCTTAGCAGCTAGTGCTTCTTACATAGCAGTGCCTGCAGCTATGAGATTAGTTGCACCAAAAGCAAATCCAGGTCTTTATGTTCCAATGGCATTAGCAGTAACTTTTCCATTTAATATTACAATAGGGTTACCTTTATATCTGTATTTGGTACAAATATTTAACTAGTAATAATGGATATATTTTAAAACAGGTTCAAGATTTTAATCTTGAACCTGTTTTGTTTATGATGAATAACATAACTATTTATTATGTTATAAGGCATATGTATTAATCTTCTATATATACCTTATCAATTAAAAAAATGAAACTTGTCTTTAATTATTTCATCTTTTTGTTCCTCAACATATTTTAGAAAAGCTTCTGCGACTAAAGAAAACTTTTTGTTTTTTAACCAAATTAAATTCCAGATTGATTTTATAGGGAAACCTTGTACAGGAATGATTTGTAAACGTCCCGCTTCTAGATCGTTTCTGATACCAATAAGAGGCATTATTGAATATCCTAACCCTGCAATTACTGCTTGTTTAACTGCTTCGTTAGAAGTTAATTCCATTTTTTTTCTAACAGGAAGATCATTTTTTTCTATATAGGTTTCCATAGTATGTCTGGTTCCAGAACCAGACTCTCTATAAATTAAAGGAAGTTCGGAAAATATGGATTTTTGATATTTTTTCTTTGTAAATTTTTCTGAGGTGTTACCTACTAGATACAATTGATTCTCCATAAGTTTTGTTTTCTCAATTTGTAGATGTTTTGGTAATACAGAAACAAGAGAAAAATCAACATTATTTTTTTCTAAACTATTAACAACCTGTTGCTTATTGGTTACATCAAGGATGAGGTCTACACCTTCATGTTGTTTCATGAAATCTGATAAAAAATAGGGTATAATATATTTTCCGGTCGATACAACAGAAATTTTCAAAACACCGGATAGATGGCCTTGATACGCTTTTGTTTTGTAACTAATTTGATTGACTTCATCTACTATTTTTTGAGCTGCAATTGCAATTTCTTTTCCAAAATCGGTGATATAAAGTTTTCTTCCGATAACTTCAGTAAGAGGAATGGGAAATTGATCTTGAAAGTTTTTGAGTTGAATTGATACAGCGGGTTGCGTTAAATGTAATTCTTCGGAAGCTTTAGTAATACTTTCTTTCTCCGCAATTTTTAAAAAAATTTGCAGCTGATGCAATGTATAATTCATAAATAAAGTTAATAGATATGATTACAAATATAAATAAAAATATATGAAAAATCTGTTGTAAATTAGAGGTAAGAGAGAATAATGTGAGAGTGTGAATTAATATAAGGATAGAATAGATTTGCCTAACATTTTTCTTCGTTTTATTTAGAATTAAAAGTTTCATTTAAAATGTATTTTCTATGGATTTATTAAAAAAAGCACGAGAGTTTCAGAAGAGAAGTATGAGTAATATGAGTACAAGTGATCGAGTTTCTGCATCCAGAGAAGCTAAATCATTAGTACTAAGTATTAACGAAATTTATAAGAAAAGTAAAGATCCCTACTTAATGGATATCATGAAATTGATAACAGAGAAAAAACGTAAAATCGATAAAAGATTAAAAGGAAGATTATCTGTGATATGATTCTTTATAATTCTAAAAAACATCGTAAGATTAGCCAAAATTTGAATTAGTTAGAAAGTTATAAAACGTCCAAAATAGTTTTTTGTTTGTAATGCTTTCATTATTGATTGCTTAAAAGTAGTTATTTACTTAAATAACTACTTTTTTATATTATTTTTAATTTGTAGATAATTATTTAAATAAATGAACCACTGACAAGTGTAAAACATTTATATTGACAATAAAATAGCCTCCACACTACAAATGTAATTAAGAATACAGCAAATACAATCACATGAAATTAAGCACACTCGACTATACTATTATCATAGTTATATTACTTACTACATTATTTATCGGTCTGATCGTTTCAAAAAAAGCAGGTAAAAGTACATCAGAATATTTTTTGTCAGGTAGAAATATGCCTTGGTGGTTATTAGGGTTCTCTATGGTAGCAACTACCTTTTCTACTGATACTCCAAACTTCGTGACGGACATTGTAAGAAAAGATGGAGTTTCTTCTAATTGGATGTGGTGGGCATTTTTGATTACAGGACTCCTAACGGTTTTTATATATGCTAAATTATGGAGAAGATCTAATGTTAGCACAGATATTGAGTTTTATCAACTACGTTATGGAGGTACTCCTGCAATTTTTCTTAGATCGTTTAGAGCGCTTTATCTAGGTTTGGTTTTTAATGTTTTTGCAATGGCTGGTGTTACTCTTGCTGCAATCAAAATAGGTAGTATTATGCTCGGTTTAGAGCCTTGGGAAACTATAGTTTATGCGGGAGTGATTACTGTTATATTTAGTGCTCTTGGAGGTTTTAAAGGTGTTGTTTATACTGATTTATTATTATTCTTTATAGCTATTGTAGGAGCAATAGGAGCAGCATATTATTTAGTGAATATACCAGAGGTTGGAGGGCTTCAGAATTTAATAAAGCATCCTAATGTGTCTGATAAGTTGTCCTTATTGCCAGATTTTAATGATAAAGAAGCACTTATAACACTATTGATAATTCCTTTAGCAGTGCAATGGTGGAGTTCTTGGTTTCCAGGAGCAGAGCCTGGAGGTGGTGGTTATATAGCGCAACGTATGTTAGCTGCTAAAAATGAAAATCATGCAATCGGAGCGACATTCTTTTTTAATATTATGCATTATGCACTGCGACCTTGGCCATGGATTTTAGTAGCGTTAGCTTCGTTGATTGTATTTCCAGATATAGCTAGTATTCAAGAAGCTTTTCCAAATGTAGCAGAAGATAAATTAGGGCATGATTTAGCATATTCGGCTATGTTAGCAAAATTACCAAGTGGACTTTTAGGATTGGTATTTGCTTCTTTAGTTGCGGCTTATATGAGCACTATATCTACACATCTTAATTGGGGATCTTCTTATATCGTAAATGATTTTTATAAACAACAAATAAAGAAAGAAGCATCCGAGAAAGAACTGGTTATGGTCGGAAGAATATCAACGGTTGTACTTATGGTTTTAAGTGCATTGTTTGCATTGTATCTTAAGAATGCAAAACAACTTTTTGATATTATCATCATGTTTGGAGCGGGTACAGGACTTATCTTTATTCTTAGGTGGTTTTGGTGGCGAATTAATTCTTGGAGTGAGATATCAGCCATGATTATTTCAGGAGTAGTTTCATTAATATTCGCTTCTCCGATTGGAGATAGCGTATTTGGAGATGATGCAATTATGTCAAGTTGGGCAAAGCTTCCGACAGTTGTGTTTATAACAACAATTGCCTGGATAACTATAACTTTATTGACAAAACCAGAAAGTGATAGTGTTTTACAAAACTTTTATAAAAAAATACAACCAGGAGGACCTGGTTGGAAACATGTTATTACAAAGGCAAAACGAGATAATATTGATATTGCAGATAATATAGAAGGATGGAGTGTGCCGTCTGGTATACTAGCATTGTTATTAGGATGTTTCTTGGTATATGGAGTGCTTTTTACAACTGGGCATATAATTTATGGAAATTTACAAGAATCATTAATTATTGGATCAGGAACTGTAATCTCAGGTATTTTATTAGTAATAGTTTGGAGAAAAATAGGTAAAGATCTTATTGTTTAATCAGTTGTTTTTATAAATATTCGATTTTAAGAAGTGTCGTAAAATTCCCTTTATTTGGCGGTTTTGAGATAGTTAGTAGACATAACCAATAGTAATTTTGATGTAAGTAATCATAAATTAAATGTGGTATGAAGGCAACTAGTATAATCAAACATGAGAAAAACTTTTTTGATACCGGTCGAGATTCAGCTGGAAAAGAATTTTTATTAACTCGTAAAGAGGTTCCGATTCAAGGTGCCTTGGAGATGATGTCTTATACGCAATGCAGACCTAAAAATGGTGATTCATCATTTTATGTTCAGGAAAAACATACCAAAAAACAAATAGTATTACACTATACAGCAGGCTATTTAAAAGGGGATATAGCAGCTTTGTCTAAGCCTAATTACAGAGTCTCCGTACCTTTTATTATTGCTAGAAATGGTACAATACTTAATATGTGGTCTTCTGCATATTGGGCATATCATTTAGGTTCTAAAGCAGTAGGAGGAAATACTAAAGGAGGTAAAAGAACCATCGGAATCGAGATGTCTAATATTGGGTTTTTAAAAAGAATCGGTGATCAATTAGTAACCGTATACAATGATACTGATGTGTATTGTCATATAAGCGAAACTAAGTTTTATAGAAAGTTAGATATACCTTTTCGCGGAGAACAATACTTTGCCACATATACCGCCAAGCAGTACAAAAGTTTACTTGTATTACTTCGTTATTTAACTTCAGAATATGATATTCCTACTACGTTTTTGCCAGAGGATAAACGATATGATATAGTGGCAGAAGAAGAGTTGGTAAACTTTAAAGGGATTACATCTCATGTGAATTATCGATCTACTGGCAAATGGGATATAGGTCCAGCTTTTGATTGGAGCTTAATTATCAATGGGTTACATGATTCTTAAAGTCGGAAAATTACTTGCATTTGCCGTTTTTGTCATAACAAGATAAGCGTGGTTTGCCATAATTTTGATTCAATCTTAATCTTAGTATTAATTCTTTAAAACTCCCTAGATATGAAAAATAAGTATGTGTGTTTGATTAAGTTTTGCATATTAATTATGATATATAGTTGTGCAAGCTACGGTCCAAAAAATAAAGATCTGTCTTTGGTTTTGTCCAAAACCCAACAAGCTATTAGTGGTTTAGAAGGGAAAATAACTGCTACAAGTGATAATAATCTACAAGCGGCTTATAATGAATTGATAGAAAAAAGCACTACGCTATTTCCTGTTTTAGAAAAGTGTAATGATAAATATGCACTTACTCCAGCATATGTGTCAACCTTAGAAGCTACAGAAAATACCTTAAGAAATCTGAATGAGCAGTATGAAACAATAACGGATAAAACGTTTGTTTTAAAGGCAATATCAAAAGATTATGAAGCTAAACTGCAGACCATAAAAAATACAGCACAAAATAATGCGACCACAACAATTAAAGTGATGGTAAACTCCAGTGAAAATGAAGGCTTTTTTGTTTTTGGGAAATTATCTTATGAGCAGGATTTGGATATTAAACGCTTTCGATTTAATCAACCAACACAAAACGCTTCTCTAGATTTTGTCCCTGGATATTATCTGTTTTGGTTGGAAAAAGACGGATTAATAGGAGAACCAGAATTGCATCTAATTATGAGCAATTCTGGAGAAGAAGAAAAACAGCTAGTGCTAAAAACCCCAAAATAATTATACAATGCTAGTAAATAGATTAAAAGAAGTTTGGAAAGAAATAACATTATTAAGCACCTGGATTGCATCTATTACAGGAGCATTTATTATTCCGTTACCTTCTTGGTATGCTACAGATGACAATACTGCTTTTCTTATGAAATTTGGAGTTTTTATCGCGACTGCATTGGCTGGATTTCTGATCTTGTATTCATTAAGACATAAAATGATTAGAACTTGGATGCGATTATCACTTCAATTTTTACTAATGTTTGTTGGGATCTATGCGACCTATCATTTTTTTAGAGAGGCGAATACACTTCCATATGTAGATCATGACATTGTAATCGGTAGTGAATTGATAGCGAACAATCCATTCGATACTTTTAAGGAATCTCATGGATTTTTACCAGAAAGAAAAGAGCGCATGTTGATCCTGTTAGGAGATCCAGAAAAAGCATGGACCAAGGATAGTATTGTAAGTAATAGAGTTCAATTAATAATAATGCTATTTCTTTGTTACCTATTGTCTGCAGGGTTTATTATCTCTTTTTGTAACCTAATTATCCTGTACAAGGAAAAATATAAGATTAAAATTGAAGAAAACTAAAGAATTCCTATAAAACAAAATGATATGCAGATAACTAGAAATTCAACTAATAATCAAAACTTAAAGCATAAATTATTGAAACCAGTATTTTTTTTATTTCTAAAATACTTATGTTGATTTATTGATATGTTTTACGATATATTTACGAATAGATTAATTGATAAAAATTTGACCTTGTGAAAAATACTACTACGAGTTTAATCCTGCAGATTGTAGCACTACTTTTTTTAGTGGTTATTGGGTATCTGATCTTTAATTCTAGTTCTAATTGGAAGATATTATCATCAGAACTGAACAAGGCAAAAGAAGAATTGAAGCAATCAAAAGAGGTAATTGCAACAACCAAATCTCAGTTAGAAAGTTCTAGAAAAGAATTTGAACAAATGAAGACTCAAAAGGATTTAATTATTCATAAACGAGATTCATTAATACTCTCATTTAAAAGGAAAAATGCTAAAGATTGGTCCGAATTAGAACGTATCAAAGACTCTATAAAGCTTACGAATGATCAATTGGCAAAAGACCGAGCAATATTAAACAGTGTTTTTGGAATAGAACAATAAAGAATATTTAGCTATTAGTAAATTAACTATCACATGAAAAAAATCATCTTCATCCTCTTATTTCTATATACATCGGTATCTTTTTCTCAGGAGATCGATTCCCTTAAAGTAATTGAAATTCCTGAAAGTTATGCCAACTTTAAAGGAGAACCTTTTATTGTAAAAAAAGATAGCCTATATCTATTTAGAACTCCTGATGTATTTTTAGTCAATAAGAAATCTTTTTTAGCCATTAAGAATGTGTATCAAAGTACCTTAGAACAGGATAAAATGACTAAAGAATTGATAGAGAAATATTCACAAACATTGCGCAGAAATATTGATTTAGAACGTAGTTTACAAACTAATTTTGCTGCTAGCGATAGTCTAGATCAGAAGGTATATGAAAAGACTCAGGCGACTTTGTTAAATACCCAAAAAGCGCTAGACTATACCATAAACAGTCTAGAGAGAGCAACAAACAGTCTTGATATTGTAGATAAAGCTGCCAAAAGACAAAGAAGAAAAGGTGTTTTTGAAAAAATCCTTATCGGTGTTGCGGGTATTGGAGTTGGAATTCTGGTTGGAGTTTCATTGTAAAAATAATCATCATATTTTTATAGTATAATCTTAAAGAATAGTTATACAATCTTATAATACTTCATTTAACATTTCATATTAGTTTCTTTAGGGAAATGATGAGTAGTTTTACAGTAAACTGAAAAAATACTAATAGCACCTTTTGTAAATACTTTTTAATGACTTTTTCTAAAGTTTACTTTTTTCAAATCAGACTGTATCAATATAAAACAAGTCTAATAGTTTGTATTATCCTAGGACTTTTTTTATCACCTAATTCTTTCTATGGGTTTCAGAAATTAGAAAAGGTCGATAGTCTTCGTAATTTAATAAATACAAATAGTAGAGAGAATGCAGAAAAGGTAGATTTGCTTAATACCATAGGTTTTGAGTATTGGATTGTGGATGCAAATCAGTCTATTAATTTTGGAAAAGAAGCATTGCGTATATCTAAAAAAATTGGATATAGTAAAGGTCATGCTAGAGCAAACCGAATAATCGGAGTAGCTTACTGGGCACAAGGACATTTAAATAAGGCTTTGACCTACCTCAATACATCCTATAAATTATATAGTAATATAGAGGATCAAGTAGGGTTAGCAAATACAAAACTCAATATAGGGATGGTATATGCTGATCTCAAAGAATATACAAAAGCATTAAATTTTTATGAAGAAGCAATTAATGAATTTACTGCTTTAGGTTTAAAAGGGAGAATAGCAACCACATTTAGCAAAATAGGAACTATTCTTATAGAGCAACAAAAAGATGAAGAAGCACTAAGGTATCTTACAGATGCATTGCGGATGCATACGGATACCAATTTTACCTATGGGATAGCAGAAGCGCATAATAAATTGGGAATATTATACCTTCATAAAAACGAAATAGAGCAGGCCTATTACCATATAAGAAAGTCGATGGATCTTGGTAATAAAGTCAATGATATTGATGGGTTAACTAATAATCATATAATTCACGGGAAAATTTTAAGATTATCAAACAAACTTGATGAAGCTGCAATCGAAATTCAAAAGGGATTGACATCTGCAAAAGAGAATAAACTGAAAAAATATGAACTATTTGCATATGAAGAATTAAAGGAAATCAAAAAATTACAAGCTAAACCAGAAGAAGCTTTGGCTTATTATGATAAATTTATTTTTCTTAGAGATTCTCTTTTAAATTTAGAAAAGTCAAAACAAATTGCTTACCTAGAATTCGAGAACCAGTTAGAAGGAAAAGATAAAGAATTAGTAGCGCTTAAGGAACAAGAAAAGAAAGATGATTTAATTCAATTGATTTTATTTCTAAGTGTTGTTATTATATCAATATTTGGAGGTGTTATCTATTTTATAAGTAGACAACGAACCAAAAAAAGTAAACTATTAGCTTTAAAAAATCGAGAACTTCTAGAGTCAGAACATGCACTTACTCAGAAAGAATTAGAGAACTTAGCTTTAAAACAACAAGAATTGCAACAGCAATTAGATTTTAAGAATAAAGAACTTTCTTCATATGCACTTAATTTTATAAAGAAAAATGAAATTGTTCAGCAATTACAAGAAACTATTCAGAAAATTAAAAAATCCTCTTCTATTGAAAAGCAACAGTTAATTACAGATCTCAATAAGATAATTAGAAAGAACCTAAGTATTGATAAGGATTGGGAAGATTTTAGTCGATTTTTTGAGGATGCACATCAAGGGTTTTATGTTAGATTAAAATCAAAACATCCAGATTTAAGTTCGAATGATTTAAAAATTTGTAGTTTAATTAGGTTAAATCTTAACATAAAAGAGACTGCTAGTATTTTGGGGATATCTCCCGAAAGTGTAAAAACTGCTAGATATCGTCTTCGTAAAAAAATAGAATTAGATCCTAAACAAGAAATTCTCACCTATTTATTACAGTTAGAGCAGTAAGTTGTATAAATATAGTGAAGTAAGAGTAATTATATTTAAATATTTGAAAATCAGATAATTAATTTTTTAATGTCTACCTAATGTACCCCTTATATGCATCTTGTTTTTCATTTAAGTGCACACATTGTATACGTGTTTTAAATTGCTGTCTTCATAAGGCTTTATAATTTTATAGTATTCTAAAACCTATTAAATTATACTCTTATGAAACCTAATACTAGATATATAAAAAGTGGCGAAGTAAATATTGCTTATCAGGTTTTTGGATCTGGAACTGTAGATTTGGTATATATTCCTGGATGGATCTCAAATATTGATTATATGTGGGATTGTCCAGAACTTGTTAACTTTTTACAAGAATTAGGAAAAATTGGAAGAGTAATTTTATTTGATAAAAGAGGGACAGGTCTTTCTGATCGTATTGCTACATTTCCCACGTTAGAGGAAAGAATGGATGATATCAGAGCAGTAATGGATGCTGTTGGATCCGAAAAAGCTGTATTATTTGGTCATTCCGAAGGAGGTTCTGTATCGGCTCTCTTTGCCGCTACTTATCCTGAACGGACTATTTCTCTAGTTTCTTTTGGGATATTTGCCAAAAGAGTTTATAGCTCAGATTATCCATGGGCACCTACTAATGAGGAACGCCAAGAGGTGTATGATATGATCGAAAATAATTGGGGGAGTGGGGATATGAATCTCGAGGCACTTGCCCCTTCTAAGGCTAATGATAAAAAATTTATGGATTGGTTGGCTAGTTATTTTAGGTCAGGAGCAAGTCCCGGTGCTGCTATGATGTTGACAAAATTAAATACACAAATTGACATAATAGATATTTTAGGTTCCATTAATGTACCTACTCTTATATTACAGCGTACGCACGATATTGATGTAAAGATTGAAGAAGGAAGATTTATAGCCGAACGTATTTCAGGAGCAAAGTTTGTAGAGTTAGAAGGAAATGATCACCTCTTTTGGGTAGGTGATACGGAACGGGTTCTTCAGGAAATAAGGACATTTGTTTTGGATATAAAACCTAAACCTGTTTATGAAAAAAAACTGTATACTTTTATGGTTGGACATATACGTACTCCAATAAACCGAGATAATGAATTACATAAACTCATAAGAGAATGTGTAGCTAGATATGGAGGAAATGTAGTGATATATGGTAAAAATACGTTTACATTAACTTTTGAAGGGCCTAGTACAGCAATCTATTGTAGTTCAGAATTATTGGAAATTGTTAAGAGCACCAATGCACAGATATCCATTGGGGTTGATATTAAGGAATGTTCTATAAAAAATTGTATTTGTGAAGAAACAGAAGATTTCGTAACCTTAGTAACGAAACAGAGTACACCTAATCAAATTATAGTAACTCAGACGGTAAAGAATTTATTAATAGGAGTGAATATGAGCTTCATACCTTATGAAACAATTTTTAAAACTGAATTGGGAATTTCTTTAATACTTTTTAAGGCAACTCAAAATCTTCCGATAAAAACGAATGCAATTAATCAAAATAAATCTCCCTATCAAGATTCTTTTTTACAAAAAGTGATTCAAAATATTAATCATCATTTAAGCAATGATTATTATGGTGTAACAATGCTTTGTACCGAAGTAGGGGTAAGTGAACGACAATTGCAACGTAAACTTAAGGCAAGTACTAATATGTCTCCTAATCAGCTAATTTCTTCAATTCGTTTAAATCGAGCAAAGGAATTGATTATTGGTCGACAGAATACCATTGCGGAGATCGCTTTTCAGACTGGATTTTCTAGTCCGTCATATTTTTCTAAACGTTTTAAAAAACAATTTGCTATTAGTCCATCAGAGTTAGTTAGTTAACCGTAGTGATTAAGGAACATTTATTAATCTAGAGTTTATCAAATATTTTAACCTTTAAGATAATATTTATGATACAGTGCTTCTATTATAGTAAGATTTAGTGGTTTTATTAAGTATTCAGGAGCGAAATATTTAGGTTTAAAAACTTGAGAATATTCTTTATTAATTGACGAAGAAAGAATAAATATTTTTGTCTTTACTTTTTTAGAATAAAGTTTTTCAAATCTTTCGAGTAACTCCCAACCATTAATATTGGGCATGTCTATATCTAAAAAAATGATATCTGGTTCAAAAGATTGATCTTTTTCGAATCGCTCAAGTACCGTATTTCCGTTTATAAATTCTTCTATACGTTTAAAACGTTTTGATTTTAACATCAAATATTTGTTGAGGAAATTAGTTGTTTTATTGTCATCAATAAGTATAGTGTGATTAATCCTAGACATGACTCCATTTTTAAAATGAGTGTTAATATACATAAGGTATCAAATAGTGGTTAAAGTTTTGGTATTAAATTATTTAGGTATATCGATGAAATAAACAATTTTCCGATAGGATGTAATTATTAATTATCTTGTTAGTTAATTTTTAAGTGGATTTTTTGTTATTAAAATGGAATCACATACAGATTCAAGATCACCAGATGATTATAATCTTGCCTTATCAGATGGAAGAGCTAAATCAACAAAAGAATATATTATTTCTCAAGGAATTGATTCTAGTCGAATAGAAAGTGCTATTGGTTACGGAGAGACACAATTGATTAATAATTGTGGAAATGAAACTCCTTGTTCAGAAGCAGATCATCAACTTAATAGAAGGTCAGAATTTATTATTACTAAAATGTAATTTGATTCAATATTACAATTGTAAAAAACAAATAAAATAAAAAGAGCCGAATCGTTTGATTCGGCTCTTTTGCAGTTTGAGCAGATCAACATTTATCAAAACTTCGTTGGTTATCATTATTTTGTTGTTCAACAAAAACAATTGTATTAGAAAAAGAATAAAAAACAAAATCAAAGTGCTTCTTTTAAGTAATCAATTATTGAAAAACTCTAATTCTTTTAGAGTGTACTTATCTTCCTTTCCTCTAGTAAGTTGCATGGTTCTTACGATTTCTAATGGGTAATATTTTTCTAAGATTTCGTTATCTTTTATTATTGGATGGTATAAAAACTTGATCTCTTCTGTAACATACATCGATAGTGTAGTAAACATAAATATAGTTTGTCCGGGATCACCAACAGCACTATCCGGAGTATAGTTGTAATTTACTTTATAACAGTTGTATCCGTTAATAATTTTTTGGTCTTCTCTAATTTCTTCTCTCCTAATGACAAAGTACTTTTCTTGCGAATATTTCCTTTGATTTAAGACAATTGAATCTTTTTCTTCATATGTGTAAAAGATAGAATCTTCTCTTTTTAAACCAATAGTATGATTTTCATCTTCTAATTTAAGAGCGGTTTCCAGCATGCTTGGTATTATTACTTGTATTGCAGGTTCAAGAGCCTTTTCTGCTTTTTCAAGATCTTCATCTGTGTTAATCTGATAATTTGTCATCGCTTCAGCCATCATTGATGAACGAACAATTCTAGCAACGCTTTCTTTTACTTTTGATGAATCTAACTTGTTCGTTTTTATAAAGCTTATTTTGCTTATTTCTTGGGAATAACCTATGAAGGAAATAATTATAAATAAAAATAATAAGTTACTTCTCATTTCTAAGTTTTTTGAAATTGGGACCAGTTTTATAATACTAGTCCCAATATATCAATATCTAGACTTTATTGGTAGTTAGAATGTTTGCTAAATCTAGAAATCCAACCTCCTTCTATCATGTGTTTTGCTTTAAGCATCTCACTAATCTCCACAAAATCTATCATTCTATCATTGTCTTTGTAGAACATCTTGTATTCTTTTCTTTTTACTCCAAATATTATATATCCATCAGGTTGCCTTCAAAATCTCTATATTGATCCGGTTGCCAATAATCAATAAAAAACTTTAATAAATTATCCCAGTTTTCTTGAATACGATAATATTCATAGATTTCTCCTTCATATGGAAAATTAAAGACACAATTATTAGAGTTTAGTTTGCCTTCACCACCAAGAGAAGCTCTAATAGTACA
This sequence comes from Aquimarina sp. Aq107, assembly GCF_943733665.1. Taxonomy (NCBI): domain Bacteria; kingdom Pseudomonadati; phylum Bacteroidota; class Flavobacteriia; order Flavobacteriales; family Flavobacteriaceae; genus Aquimarina; species Aquimarina sp. Aq107. The sequence continues at coordinate 5,306,780 of NZ_OX030782.1, forward strand.
TGATAAAGAATCTTTAGGAGCACCATTCCAAAAACTAATTAAAAACGAATCTTTTGTTAAAGCAGTTTCTTCATAGTCCGCATATTTAAAAAACTGTTTTTTAACAAACTCATACTCTAATATTACTTTGTTTATTAAAGCTTCCTCACGGGTATTTCCTTTTAAATACCAATTTCCTAATCTAGAATCAAATTTTTTTAATTCTTCCAGAAAATCAATAAAAGCTTCTGTTGATTCTTTTAGGTTTTCTTTTCTATTTAACCAAATAACACTTATTTTATTTATAATCTTCATTTATCTTGGCGTATGTTTCAATATAATATCATAATTAAAGTCTTCCAATAATTTTTCGAAAACTCTTCTAACGGATTCGTGTTCAAAATGCCACTCTATAGGTAAATCACCTGCGGCTTCTCTTTGATTTTTTGCTTGACGTAAAATGGCTTCCTCTCCAGTAAAAAATGGTTTAAAAGTATCGGTTGTCTCATCTATAAAATTTAACATCCCCGATTTAGCATCAACTAAAACAATCTCTTTTAATCCATCAAATTTCACATTTTCAAGAACAAAACTTTCATTCCAAGATTTACCAGTAATAAATTCTTGATAGCTTTTTGCAGCATCACTCATAGATTCGTTAACTATTTTCCATTCTCCTTTTGCTATAACTTTTAAATAATCTGATAAAACCTGTGCAGTAATTGTACCCCCTCCTTTTATGGCTAAAAATGCACCGCCATTAGAACTTGGTGCCAATACTGCTACTATATCAAGAAAAGTTACCGCAGCATCTAGGTAAGATTGATACCATTCTCCTTCTGGTACTGCACGCATTTCTAATCCTTCATATCTAATCTTAAACAATTTACCTACAAGCTCATCACTTATTTCATCAGGAACGATTACACCAGAGTTTTCCATTATGATTTTTACAAATTTGCCTTCTTCTTCATCTGAATAAAACAAATCTTCTGTCATTTTTACCAAATTAAACATAGCATCATGAAAATCATATACTATTGAACCAGTAAACCATGCCATTTTAACTGCTATGTCATCATTAGGGTTGCAACACTGTTCATAAGTTGCGCCTTCTAATGCTATTGTAAGCGCTTGAGGAATGTTGTCATCTAAAACTGCCTGAACAAATCTTTTTTGTTGATTGTTGCCGTTTTTAAGTATCTCAATAGCTTCATTTACAAAATTGGCAGCCTCCTGAGTCCAGTTGTTTTCATAACCTAAAGTTAAAATACTGGTTGCTTCTTCTGAAGATATTAAATCGTTTTCAAGGGCTTCATTAGTTTTTAGTATAAATTCTACTGCTCTAACCGCGTTATCGCTTTCTAAAAAAGAAATTCTTTCCTGTTTGTCTCCATCTCCATTCCATAATTGATTTGAAATTGCAATAACAATCTCTTTTGCTAATATTAATTTTTCTGGCTCATCTTTAAACTTCCATAAAAATTTCCCTGCTGCATTTGCAATATCTTGATTTAATGAAAACGTATAAAAAAAAGACTCTGGGGCAGTAAGACCTAAATAAGTAACTAAGTCTATAGAATCTACCGCAAATTGACCACTTGTATTCAGGCAACTTCCTTCCTCGCTAATAGGGCAGTCACTATTTCGATTAAAGGATTTTATATCTTGATAACAATATACCATGATGTTAGTTATTCTTTCACAATAACTTTCGTGAGAACCACTTTCCGTACAAAGATATTCAATACTTGAAGTTATTAAACAATTAACTCCACCTCCTCCACTTCCTCCTCCATTAGAGTCCGTATCTCCATTATTACCTCCGTTACCATTGCCGTTGTTGTTATTGTCGTTGTCATCCGGATCATTGTTTCCTGACCCTCCAGAACCGCCACCGCCAACGGGAAAACCTCCAGAATCTTGAGACCCCAAATCAGAACAAGGACAAGGAGGGTCGGATCTCTCAGTATCGGTGTCTAAAAATTCCTCAAAAGAGTATTTGTTGATTACGCCTTGAAAACCTTCAAAGTTTTTGTCTTCAAAAAAATAATCTTTAGCAAAATTCTCTTCCATATTATATTCTAAAACAAAAGATGTAGTTGTCTTTTGTCCTAAGGGCTTACTTACTATAAGGTTATAAAAGGTATCAGGTTTTTGGTTTTTAGGGATTATTTTAAAAGTATAGTTGTAGTTTCCATTTATATCTACAACTTCTATAATATCTCCTAAAGGAATATATCCAAAAGGAGTTTCTATAAGAGAACCTCCATTCTGAGATTTTTGACTATACTTATTCATTTTGCTTGACAAGAACTCCTTAAGAATAGGAGTGTTTTTAGCATCTACAAATCGAGTACCAGTTTTCACCGTACTATCTTCAGTTGGAATTTGTAGTTCTTCTTTTTGACAATTTGTAAAACAAGTCAATAAAAGTAGAACTAAAATGCCTTTTGTGAATTGTTTAAAATAATTTTTCATATTTACTTTCTTTATAAAACCTAATCATTAGGTTTTTGTTTCTAGAAGTAAGTGTCAAACTGATGTGATATGTTATCTCAATAATTAAAAAAAAATTAATCGGCGGTAAAACTAATAAAATATCGTATTCGATATTAATATGATTTATCTTTAGTAAATAAGGATTTTGTAGATGGTTGTCTAAATGTTTTCTATACAAGGTATAAAAAAACCTCAATCCCTTTGTTTAGAAGGTTTTGAGGTTTTTCATTGTGCGGGCGGAGAGACTCGAACTCTCACACCTCGCGGCACTAGATCCTAAGTCTAGCGTGTCTACCAATTCCACCACGCCCGCATTATTACTTTTACAAAACTTAGGACTATTTGCAAAAGCGAGTGCAAATATAAACAATACTTTTAAAATAAAAAGTCTCAGTAAATTTTTTTAGTACTTTTAGACAAAATTAACTCAATCCAATGCAAAATACTAAATCTTACGTTCAGGAACATAAAGAGCGTTTCATCAACGAGCTTCTTGAATTACTAAAAATACCATCTATTAGTGCAGATTCTGCATATAAGAATGATGTAATAAAGACTGCTGATGAAATTAAGAAGAGTCTAGAAAATGCAGGTTGTGATCTTGTAGAAATATGTGAAACTCCTGGATATCCTATAGTTTATGGCGAAAAGATAATAAACCCGGATCTTCCTACTGTTTTAGTATATGGCCATTACGATGTACAACCACCAGATCCAATTGATCTTTGGGATAGTCCACCTTTTGAACCAGTAATTAAAAAAACCGAATTACATCCAGAAGGAGCAATTTTTGCAAGAGGTTCTTGTGACGATAAAGGGCAAATGTATATGCATGTTAAGGCAATGGAATTAATGACTAAGACAGATCAACTTCCTTGTAATGTTAAGTTTATGATCGAAGGAGAAGAAGAAGTTGGAAGTAATAGCCTTGGTTGGTTTGTAGAAAGAAATCAAGAAAAATTATCGAACGATGTAATTCTAATTAGTGATACTGGGATGATTGCAAAAGATGTTCCTTCGATTACTACAGGATTAAGAGGGTTAAGTTATGTCGAGGTAGAGGTAACAGGGCCAAATAGGGATTTACATAGTGGATTGTATGGAGGTGCGGTAGCAAATCCAATTAATATTTTGACTAAGATGATCGCTTCATTACACGATGAGGATAATCATATAACAATCCCAGGTTTTTATGATAAGGTAGAAAACCTTTCTGTAGAAGAACGTGCAGAAATGGGAAAAGCACCATTCTCGTTAGATGCCTATAAAAAATCATTAGATATTAATGCAGTATATGGAGAAGAAGGGTATACAACTAACGAGCGTAATTCAATTCGCCCAACATTAGATGTAAATGGAATTTGGGGCGGATATACTGGTGAAGGAGCAAAGACAGTTATTGCAAGTAAAGCATACGCTAAGATCTCGATGCGTTTAGTGCCTAATCAAGATTGGAAAGAAATAACAGAACTCTTTAAGAATCATTTCGAAAGTATTGCGCCAGAGGCAGTAACTGTAAAAGTTACTCCGCATCACGGAGGACAAGGATATGTAACTCCAATAAATAGTGTAGGGTATCAAGCAGCTAGTAAAGCGTATCAAGATACCTTTGGCAAAACTCCAATTCCACAGCGAAGTGGAGGAAGTATTCCGATTGTTTCTCTATTCGAAAAAGAATTAAAGAGTAAGACAATTCTTATGGGATTTGGATTGGATAGTGATGCAATCCATTCACCCAATGAACATTTTGGTGTTTGGAATTATCTAAAGGGTATAGAAACCATCCCGTTGTTTTATAAATATTTTACAGAATTATATAAATAACAAAGAATTTTTTAAGCTTATCTTTTAATTAAACCACTCATTTAGAGTGGTTTTTTTTGTTCTAAATAAAAAAATATTTGGAAATATAAATTTTTATTCTACATTTGTAGAGTTAATTCTAATAATGTAGAGCAATGCAATTATCTAAAGCCGAAGAACAATTAATGAAATACCTCTGGAAACTAGAAAAAGCTTTCATGAAAGACTTACTAGATGCTTTTCCCGAACCTAAACCGGCAACTACTACGGTCGCTACTTTATTAAAAAGAATGACCGACAAAGGATTTATAGATTATGCTTTGTACGGAAAATCCAGAGAGTATTATCCACTGGTAAAAAAGACAGATTATTTTTCGAAGCATGTAAACGGTTTGATAAAGAATTTTTTTAACGATTCTGCATCCCAGTTTGCATCTTTTTTTACTTCTGAGACCAATTTATCGACGACAGAATTAGAAGAGCTTAAAAAGATTGTAGATAAAGAACTTTTAAAGAAACAAAAATGATAGCATATATAATTAAGTCATCCCTTTGTTTAATACTCCTATGGGGATTCTATAAGTTATTTTTAGAAAAAGAAAATATTCATTTTGTAAAGAGGTTTTATTTGCTATTTAGTTTAATTTTTGCATTCATAATACCTTTAATTACGCTAACCTATCAGGTTGAAGTGATTGCCGAACCTGAGGTAGTTTCAGAAATAGCAACTCCTTTATTAGTAGAATCTAATATTGCTGTAGTAGATGAACCGATTAATTACCTTCAGATTGTTTTGTGGAGTATGTATGGGATTGGAGTTTTGATTTTTGGCTTTCGGTTTATCCGAAATATTACAAGTCTTTCTAAAAAAATTAGAACTAATGAAAGACTTGAAGAACGATCGCATATTAATGTTTTACTAAGTAATTCGATCGTTCCGCATACCTTTCTTAGCTATATTTTCGTGCCCAAGAAAGAATTTCAGGATAAAAAAATCCCTGAAGAAGTTTTACTTCATGAAAAAACACATGTATTACAAAAACATACATTAGATATACTGTTTGTAGAAATTCTACAAGTTCTATTTTGGTTTAATCCTTTATTTATTTTTATAAAAAGATCTATAAAGTTAAACCACGAGTTCCTTGCGGACCAAAATGTATTGAAACAACAATTTTCAATACAAAAATACTTTGATTTACTCGTTAATTACCCTGCTAGCTCTAATCAAGCTGTATTATCGAGTCCTATTAATTATTCATTAACAAAAAAACGATTACAGATGATGACTAAAGAATTTTCTAAAAAAAGAACAATACTTAAACTTACTAGTTTAGTACCTATTCTATTTTTATGCATACTATTTTTTAACAACCAAATAGTAGCTAAAGAAGTAGAGCAACCAATTGATGAAATTACGTATCCTGATGTTGAAGAATTAAATACGCTTGAAGAATCTTCAATTATTGTTTTAAAGGATAAAGAAGAAATTAGTGTTGCAAGTAAAGAACAAAATAGTGTTCAGGACGGAGTTACTAAGGAAATGGTAAAAGAATATGATGTGTGGGCAAAAAATATAAATACTAAAATCAAAGGTAACAAACCGATTAACATCAAGCAGAGTGAGATTTATCGTATGATAGATATTTATAGGAAAATGACTGCTGAGCAGCGAAAAGGAGTGGAACAGTTTCCAGATATTCCACCGCCACCTCCAGTTCCAGAATCACCAAAAGTAATGAAGGGAGAAAAAAGCAATATTCCGCCACCACCACCTCCGCCAGCTCCAGAAGGAAAGAAAGGGGAGAAGAGTGATATACCACCACCACCACCTCCTGCTCCTAAGGAGAAAGAATATGACAATAACAAATCCAAAAAATCGGAAAAGATAAAGACGGAAGATGGTTACTCAGAAATTTTGTTATCAGAAGAAGAAGATTGGACAGAAGAGGAAAAATCGGTTTTAAAGGCACAAGTACAAAGAGAATTGGCTAGAGAGCGAGCAGAACTTGCAAGAGAAAAAGCGGAAATTAGAAGAGAAGAAGCAATGGTAAGAGCAGAGGAGTCTAGAATGGGACAAGAAATAGCAATGATTAGTCAAGAAGAAGCTAGACAAGCAGCAGAAAATGCTCGCGAGAATGCTATGATAAGTAGAGAAGCTGCTGAGAAAGCAAGAGCTATGGCTAGAGAAGCTGCACAAGAATCAAGAGAGCGATCAGAAAAATCAATGCGAAAGGCTGAGGTACAAGCTCGAAAAGCTGAGAAGGAAATACGAATGGAAGAAATGAAAGCACGAAAAAAAGCACAAAAAGCAGAGATGGAAGCGCGAAAATTAATGCGTAAAGCAGAAATTAATGCTCGGAAAGCAGAAATGGTAGCAGAAAAAAAAATGCGCAGGGCTGAATTGAATGCTATGCTAGCAGAGCAGAGAGCAGCAAGGATGGCAGAGCGCAACTCACCGGATAAGCTAATAGAAAGAATGACAAAAAATGATGCTGATTTTTATTATAATGGAAAACAAATTTCTGCAAAAGAAGCTCTTAAACTGGTTGAGGATTCTAATAACAACCTTTCGATTGATGCATCTACAAAAAATGGTAAATCGAAAGTGAAACTTAAAGATTGATCAAGAGCTTTATATATTATAAATAATATAAATTATTTAAAACCTCACTTCGGTGGGGTTTTTTGCGCAACATTTATCTAGAAATCAACGTTATAAGTCTATTGTCAATCAAATACACCCTTAGATTATGTTAAAACGATTTTTTATTATGTGCTCAGGAGCAGATGCTGATATTTTGGCTGAAAGCTCTAATGGAGAACAAAACAAGTATGCCGGTATCGGTGCAACTGTATTTTTTACTGCGCTAATGGCTTTTTTAGCAGCTAGTTATGCTTTATATACAGTATTTGATAATTATTTCACTGCCGTTTTCTTTGGATTGGTATGGGGGTTATTAATTTTTAACCTTGATCGATTTATAGTATCTACTATTAAGAAAAAAGAGAATTTTTTAGATGAACTTTTGCAGGCTTCTCCCAGAATTGTTTTAGCCGTAATTATTGCAGTCGTAATTTCTAAGCCTTTAGAATTAAAGATTTTTGAAAAAGAAATTGATCAGGTTCTTTTAGAACAAAAAAACGATCTAACACTTGCCAATCAGGAACAAATAGCTACTCAATATACTCCAATATTGGAAGGCATTGATGCTGAAATAGTAGCGTTAAAACAAGAAGTTAGTACCAAAGAAGAAGAAGTAAATGAACTGTACGAAACTTATATAGCAGAAGCTGAAGGTAGAAAAGGAACTGAATTAGTAGGTAAAGGTCCAGTGTATAAAGAAAAAAGAGAAAAACATGATGCAATGCTTGCTGAGCTTGTGGAGTTAAAAAAGACAAATGCAGAAAAAGTTGCTGGTTTGGAAACACAAAAAACAGAACTTGCTGCTGAGTACGATAAACAGATAGAAGCATCACAGCCAATAATTGATAATTTTGATGGATTAATGGCTCGAGTAAATGCACTTAATGAATTGCCTTGGCTACCTTCATTTTTTATATTTTTATTGTTTTTAGCTATTGAAACTTCTCCAATTTTTGCAAAGTTACTTTCTCCTAGAGGCGAATATGATTTTAAAATTGAAGATGTGGAAGGCGAAGTAAAAACCTGGACAGCGCAAAAAGCAGATCAGCGTAAAATTTTATTAGCAACGGATCATACTGTTAATGATAGAGTCTATGGTAATATTGCAGAAGAAGATGAATTGTATCAATATAAAAAGAAAATTGCCAGAGAATTGATGCAGAAACAACAAGATGCATTTTATAAAAAGCAAACTGATATATTATAAAGTATTATAAATCAAAGACTTGATGGGTAGGCTATATCTGTCAGGTCGAATACTTGTTTTTTAAAACCGTCGATCTGGGTGAAATACGTTTAGATTTAACGATGGTTTTTTATCCGAAATGATTTCAGAAACTAGTTTTCCTGTTGCTGGACCCATACTCCAACCCATCATTGCATGTCCGGTGGCGATGGTTAGATTTTTACATTTGTTGGATTTCCCAATATAAGCCATTCCATCTGGAGAGACAGGTCGTAAACCACTGGCAGCGTCGTTCTTTTCGTTATCAGTAAGAACAATATCAGGATAGTATGTATGAGCAGCTTTGGCAATAGCCTCAACCCTTACTTTGTTAATATTATGATTAATTCCAGCAATTTCCATAGTTCCTGCGAATCGTGTAAATCCTTCCATCGGTGTAATAGCAACTTTAGCCTCTGCTAAGATTGTCGGCATAGTAATACCTAAATTTCTATTAGAATTGATCCGATATCCTTTACCAGCTTCTAACAATAATTTAATTCCAAGTTTTTTACTTAGTATTTTCGACCAAGAACCGGCTGCTAATACAAATTCATCAGCAGAATATGCAGTAGTTGTACTTTTAATGGTGGTAATTTTTCCATTTTCTATTGTTAGGTCAGAAATTTTTTCATTTTTCAAAAAGATCACACCTTGTTTTAAAAGATATTCTTTTATTTCTTCCATAAATAGATGAGGTGTTGTATGTCCATCACATTCATACAAAATAGCACCTTTAGCCTTGAATTGTACGTTAGGTTCAATTTGCTTTAATTCGGAAAAAGAGAGGTTTTTAACGGGTAACCCTTCTTTTTGCGCAAGTTCTCCTACACGGATCTCTTCTTCCAGCATTGAATCTGTCTGACAAAGCATTAATAATCCTTTTCGTTCTAAATGGAACTTAAACTGCTCTTGTTCTTTTATTTCAGAATAAAGCTCTCTGCTTAATAGATTTATATCTTTAATAGCAGAAATGCTGCGGGCTACATTTTTTGAAGAACAAGATTTATTGAATGCCCAAGACCATTCTAAAAACTCTTTATTAAGTCGAGGTTTTATGTATAAAGGACTGGCGGGATTAAACATCCACTTAATTCCTTTCTTCATTACGCCAGGAGCTGCCAAAGGTATGATATGACTAGGAGTGAGATATCCAGCATTTACATAAGAAGCTCCAAAATCCATAGATGACTGATCTATCACTGTTACTTTATGACCTTCCTTATGCAAATAATATGCAGAACAAAGACCTATTATTCCTCCTCCAATAACAATTACTTCCTTCATTTTTGAATCATAAATTTAAATTACCTGAAAACCGTGTGCATATGGGTCATCTTCATCATCGATAATGATAGTGTTATATCCATAAATTTTTGCCCATCCTTGTATACTAGGAATAATAGCTTTTTGATTACCAAGCTCAGTTTCTTCTTCTATTCTTCCAATAAATTTAGAACCGATATAACTTTCGTGTATAAAATCATCTCCTTTTTTCAGTTTTCCTTTTGCATATAATTGGGCCATTCTTGCTGAGGTTCCTGTACCACAAGGAGAGCGATCTATGGCCTTGTCACCATAAAAAACAGCATTTCTCCCTGAAGAGTTAGGATCTAAAGGATCTCCGGTCCAAAGGATATGACTTACATCTCTAATGGTTTCGTTCTCTGGATGAACAAAAAAGTTTGGGTATTTTTTATTAATTCGATCCCGCAAAATTTGTGAATATTGAATCAGCTTAGAAGCTGTAAAATTATGTATTCCGCTAAAGTTTTTCTGAGGGTCTATAATTGCATAGTAATTACCGCCGTAAGCCACATCAAAAATAATTTCTCCAAGTTCTGGACAATCTATAATTAAATCCTGATTAGCAAGATAGGATTTTACGTTTTTTAGTCGAACCCATTCTACTTTTTTTTCAGACTGTTTATAGGTAATCTCAACTAAACCTGCAGGAGCTTCCATTCTTATTTTTCCTGGGGTTTTGGGTTGTATTAATCCTTCTTCGATAGCAATAGTAATAGTTCCAATGGTTCCATGACCGCACATAGGTAAACAACCAGATGTTTCAATAAATAATATTGCAAAATCATTTGAAGAATCGCTAGGTTTAAATAAGAAACTACCGCTCATCATATCGTGTCCACGAGGTTCAAACATTAATCCTGTTCTTATCCAATCATATTCTTTTAGGAAATGTTGGCGTTTTTCGCTCATTGAATTTCCTTTAAGATCTGGATGTCCTGTAGTAACTACCCTAACTGGATTTCCGCAGGTATGAGCATCTATACATTTATAAACAGTTTTAGACATCATTAAATCTGATCATGAGTTTGTTTTCCATCTACTAATCGAGAAATATGTAAAGGGTTCTCGTTTTTAAGTTCATTTGGTAGCAAGTTATTTGGCCAACTTTGATAACTAAACGGTCGTACCCAACGTTTAATAGAATGAATACCAACTGCTGTAAATCTACTATCCGTAGAAGCCGGATATGGACCACCATGGAGCATAGAAGGACACACTTCTACACCTGTAGGCACGCCATTAAAAATTATTCTTCCCACGCGATTTTGTAATGCGTTTATTATGGGAGAATACATTTCAATTTCATCATCTTCACCAAGGATAGTTCCTGTAAGTTGTCCTTCTAGATTAGTAATTACGGTTTCTAATTCTTTTATATCCTCACATTGTACAATCATAGAAAATGGACCAAATACTTCTTGATGTAATGTAGTGTTTTCTAAAAATGTTTTTCCTTCTACTGTAGTTATAGTTTGTTTTGCGTGATTAACGGCTACGTCACTTTCGTAATTAGCAGTTATAATTAAGCCTTTTTGTTGTATCGCATTAGTTTTGTTCTTTTCATAGTTACCAATGATATTTGGATGTAGCATACAAGATGGTTCAATCTTTATAATTTCTTCAGATAAAGTATTTATAAAATTATCAAGCGATTCACCGTTTATTCCAAGGATTAAACCTGGGTTTGTACAAAACTGCCCAGTTCCTAGTGTAATTGATTGTGCATAGGTTTTCGCAAGGTCTGCTCCTTTAGAAGTTGTTGCTTTTGGTAAAAGAATAACAGGGTTTATACTTCCCATTTCTGCAAATACAGGTATTGGTTCTGACCGTTGTGATGCTAAGTCAAAAAGAGCCCTTCCTCCTTTTATACTTCCAGTAAATCCTACAGCTTTTACTTTTGGATGCTTAACCAGTCTAGTCCCAACTTCGATTCCAGAGCTATTAAGATTAGAGAATACTCCATTGGGCATACCTGTTTTTTTAGCGGCGTTTATAATAGCCGAAGCTACTAGTTCTCCAGTTCCCGCATGCATAGGGTGCGATTTTACAATGACCGGACATCCAGCTGCTAATGCAGCAGCAGTATCTCCACCGGCTGTAGAATAAGCTAAAGGAAAATTACTAGCTCCAAAAACAACTACTGGCCCCAGAGGAACTAGCATTTTGCGAATATCTTGTTTGGGGATTGGTTTGCGTTCTAGATTTGCTGTATCAATTGTAGCTTCTACCCAAGAACCATTAGCAACTAACTCTGCAAACATTCTTAACTGACCGATTGTTCTGCCGCGTTCTCCTTTTGCTCTTCCTTCTGGCAGTCCAGTTTCGGACATATATGTATTAATAAGTGTTTGATCTAGTTTCAAGATTTCGTCTGCGATTGTATTAAGAAACTCCGATTTTTTAAGACCAGACACTTTTTTAAATGATTCAAACGCATCTGCAGCAAGAGATATTGATTTTTCTATTTCCTCTGAAGAAGCTTCATGAAAAATAGTTTCATTTTCTAGATTTAGTTTAGGATTAAAAGTTTTATATGTTTTGGTACTTTCTGCTGAAAGTTGATTACCAATGTAGTTTTTACCGCTTATCATTAATGACAAATTAGTGAGTTAGTGTTATAATAATTTAATCTATAATAGGAGGATTTTATTCTCCTAGAATTGTTTGTGTTCTGTTAAGAGACCAAAGATTTGTAATTTGGTAGTACTGGTCTTGTTTTTAATCCATTTTCAATGACCTGTAAAACATTTTGACGTTCTTCTCCAATTAATGGAAGTCTTGGAGCTCTTACGTTTTCTGTTCCAATTCCAGTAGCAACCTCTGCTAGCTTAATGTTTTGTACTAATTTAGGATTTATATCTAACTCTAGCAATGGTAAAAACCAACGATAAATTTCTACTGCTTCTTTAATTCGTCCTGCTTTTTGTAGTTCGTAGATTGCTACTGTTTCCTTTGGAAATGCACAAACTAATCCAGCAACCCATCCATCTGCGCCCATTAGTAAACTTTCTAGAGCCAGAGTGTCTACACCACTTAGGATTTTTAATCGATCTCCAAATCTATTTTTTATACGTGTAACATTAGAAATATCTCTGGTGGATTCTTTTACTGCTTGTATGTTGTCAAATTTGATAAGTTCTTCGAACATATCTAACGTAACTTCAATTTTATAATCTACAGGATTATTATAGATCATAATGGGTAAATCAGTGTTTTTAGCTACTTCTTTAAAATAAACAACTGTTTCTCTATCTCCAGCTTTATATCGCATCGGAGGGAGCATCATAAGACCATTAGCGCCATCTTCTTCTGCTTTTTGAGCAGCTTCAATAGCACCTTTTGTGCTTTGTTCTGCAATATTGATAATAACAGGGACTTTGTCTTTAACAATTTCTACGGTAGTTTTTACGAGAGTACTTTTTTCCATATTGTTTAATGTACTTGCTTCTCCCAATGTTCCGCCCAAAATAATTCCATGAACACCAGCATTTAATTGTGCTTCGATATTAGTAGTAAACATTGATAAATCCAAAGTGTCTTCGTCTGTAAACTTTGTAGTAACTGCTGGCATAACGCCTTTCCAATCTATAGTCATTGCTTATAATTTTGGTTCAAATATATTGTCAATTTTATCAAGTGTATATTTCAAAATTATCTCATTATGATACTATATTATCTCATATTGTAATAATTTACTTAATTATGATTAATATTGATGTAGATACTGCTATGAATGAAAGCCTTACCCTTTAAAATACCCAAATCTTCCACGGATACTTTAATTGTTCAAGAAGATAAGGAAATTGTCTTATATGATAAATTTCATCAGCATGAAGAAATACAAATTTCTATTATTATTTCTGGAGAAGGTAACTTAATTGTTGGTGATACCATTGCTGATTACAAACCAAATGATATTTTGGTTTTTGGGAGTAATGTTCCGCATGTATTACAAAGTTCAGAATCTGCTGAGAAATCTTATATGATTTCTCTTTTTTTTACTAAAGAATCCTTTGGTAAAATGTTTTTTGACCTACCAGAGTTTGAAGGTTTAAATCATTTTTTTAGAAGCTCTGTATATGGGATTAAAGTGCTTTCGCAAAAACAAAAGCTAAAAAAACAGTTTCTCAAAATTTTAAAAAAAGAAGATAGATTAGATCGTTTTATGGTTTTTCTGAAAATATTAAAACTTTTAAAAACGGTTAAAGTAGAAACAATATCTTCATTTATTTCTAAAAGAGCATATACAGATAATGAAGGAAAAAGAATGGCTACTGTTTTTCAAGTTGTAATGAATGAGTTTAATAGAGATTTTTCATTAAAAGAAGCGGCAAGCCTTGCTAATATGACACCAAACGCTTTTTGTCGCTATTTTAAACAACGTACTAATAAAACATTTTTTCAGTTTTTGATTGAGGTTCGAATTGAAAATGTCTGTAGACTTTTATCCAAAGAAACTGAAATAACGATATCAGAAGCATCGTATAATAGTGGTTTTAAGAATCTATCTAATTTTAATAGAAAGTTTAAAGAAATAAAAGGAGTTACTCCGTCTACATACAAAAAGAGATTACACGATTCCCATTTTGTTTAGTAAAAAAGAAGCATTCATATTTTGACAAACACCATCTTTGAATTTATAATCAAAATATAACTCATCATTTATGATTTGCGCATCAAAGAATCTGTTTTTCACCTTATCTAATTCTGTCGCGATTTCGCATAGACTTAAATCGTGTGTTGCTATTATTCCGGTAGCTTGAGCCTTGACTAGTTTTTCTACAAATTTTCGAGATCCAGCTGCTTTATCTTTACTATTTGTTCCTTTCAGAATTTCATCTAAAATAATAAAGTACTCATCGTCTTGTAGTGCATCCACAATTTTTTTAAGTTGTGTTAACTCAGAAAAGAAATAAGAAGCATCATCACTTAGAGAATCCGAGGTTCTCATACTAGTGATTAACTTAATAGGTCGATATACACAGGATTGAGCACAAACAGGTAATCCAATATTAGACATTACAATTTGTAACGCTACAGTTCTAAGAAATGTACTCTTACCTGCCATATTAGCTCCGGTTATGATAAAAAATTCCTCTTTGTTGATTATAATATCATTATCAACCCGTTTTGCTGTTTTTAGCATTGGGTGTCCAAGTTCTTTAGCGTTAATGATGGTACCTTCTTTAATTAATTCTGGATATGTATAACCAGGATTGTTAAAAGCAAAATTCCCTAATGAGTTATAGGCGTCAAAAAAGGCAATAACCTCAAACCATTGATCTACTTTGTGATGATGCGTGGCAATCCATTTTTCTATACGATAGCATTGCATAATATCCCAGAGAAGAAGACCATTAGCAAAAACACCAAACATCATATTGTTTCTTTGGTCTAAAGCATTAAGAATACTTGCAAATTGTTTTAGTATGAGTGATGCCTTTTCTTTTTCGTTAATTACGTTCTGCTGTCTTTCCTGAAGCAAGGTTGAATCAAAACTGCTACTTTCAATTTTATCTACTAGTTTATAATATTGTTCGAAAGTATCTTTTACTTTATTTGCTTCATTGTATAAGCTATTGATTTTTTTTAGTTGAGATCCTGTTATTCCTAAACCAATAAAAAACCAAATTAAGAACATTTGGAAAGTAATAATTTCCAAGAATAATAATACCAGTAACACTACAGAAATAGATGAAATAATAGTAGGAAGAACCTTCATTATTTTAGGAACAAATGGGACATAGTTTTGTAACCACTGTCGAATTGTAGATACTGAAGCAGAAACATCAACAAGTGAGGCAATAGCACTAAATTCCTGTCGCCAAGTTGCTAGATTCCCCAAGTTTTTTATAGCTTCTTGTTTGTCATTGATGTTATTTATGTTATTACTTCTTAATAAATGTGCTAATTTGTTCTTTCCTGCTGCAGTGGCTGTTCTATTTGTATATTGAAAGAAAGATCTATCTCCAAATAAATCAATATCATGGCTATATTTATGAGAAGGGTCTATGAATTCTTTTCCTTTAGATAATTTACTGTAATCTCCACCAAAAACATCAATTTCTAATGTGTTAAGATCGATTAACTTCTGTAGTTTATTTTTTGTGTAAGATAAATTGGTATGGCGATTAACCATTACAATAAAAAGAGCAATTCCTATTACGATACTTCCAACAATAATCTGCGTATTTGGGTACCCAAAATAGATACCGGCTATGATACCTAAGAAGACAAAAAGTCTAATTGTACTAGAAAGAGTTAGTTGTTTTTTTACCTTTTTTAGAGATAGGCTATAAGTGTTTATTTGTGTGTTATAGAATTGTTGAGGATTATTCATTGTATGTTATAGAAATAGAGATATTGATAAAAAAATGAGTGTTTTTTATCGTACTCTATTTTAGTTTTAATATTAAAGATTTTCTAATTCTTGCTTTACTTTTTTTGTTAAACCACTTACTACTAACGCATAAGAGTGATCTATTAATTCACATAACATATTAGTAGCTAAACTGCCAGAAAAGTTAACAGTATTCCAATGTTTTTTACTCATATGGTATCCTGGTTTGATTTCTGAGTGATATTCTCTTAGTTCAATAGCTTTATCAGGATCACATTTTAGATTTACACTAAAAGGATGTCTTTCTAATCCAGTTAGCGCAAACATTTTGCCCATTACCTTAAAAACTAAGGTAGTTTCATCAAAAGGGAATTCTTCTGTTACTCCTTTTTTTGATAAACAATAATCTCTAAAAGTTTCTATATCCATTTTGCCATAATCATGTCTGGATTAGATAGTGCATCAAATCCAAATTGTTTATATAATCCATGCGCGTCAGAAGTGGCTAGCATCCATCGATTAACTTTTTGTAAATCCGGATGCTCCATAATTGCTTCAATTAATTTTTTCGAATACCCTTTTCCGCGATGGTTTTCTGCAATAAAAACATCCATAAGATATCCAAAAACCGTGTAGTCCGTTAATACTCTCGCAAAACCAATTTGTTTGTCATTAATATAAACGCCAAAAGTAAGACAATGTTCTATGCTGGTTATTACTTCTTGTTTTGTTCTTCCTTTTGCCCAGTATGCGGTCGTTAAAAATTGATGAATAAAATCAATGTCTAATTTTGATTTTTCGGTAGAAATTATAACATTCATCTTTCTAGTTTAAGAGTTTTGTGTCAGCATCATTATTGACTTCTAAAGCAGAGTAGTCTAATGTCCATCCTATGGATTCTGCTACTGTTTCCATAAGCGATATAACAGTAAGTAATTCTTTTCCTGCAGATTCTATTAATCCACTTTCTGGGATTTTATCAATAATAAACTGTTTAGCTTCTTGGTTTATATCTGTTAGATCATTAGATGTCATTGGATTTAACCAACCTTCCTTTTTGTCATAATACTTAAAATCAGTTTCTATTGTAAGAAGTTTTGGTTTCGGGAATTGTGTTAGTATGATTTGTTTGTTTTTTGTATCACTTTCCATTTTTATTTTAGAAAGGTCAAAACCAACATGTGCTTTGGCATCAATTAGAATCAAAGCTTTTTTCTTTCCTCTAATGGTTTTAAAGAATTTTTCTTTTACACTTTCATAGTGATAGATTTCTGCAAAATCCCCTTCTACAGTAACAAGTTTACAAACACTTCTGATTTTTTCCATTAAGATGGTAGATTGTGTTTGTATGCCTGCTCTTTTTTTTATGACATTAAATCTGGCAAAAATAAAATATGCCAAAACAGAACCTATTAACAATCCAATAAATAATAATTCCATACTAATTCTTTTTACCTATCTCACCAAGGTGTGTAAATTTAAAACCTTTTTCATATTTAAGACCATACCCTAGAATTCTATCGAAACAAGCATGCGAAAATAAAATAATTCCACAGAGTTGTATAAATTCGTTTGAATAATACATTCCTACGAGGTAAATCAAAATAGCGAGGCCTTTGTGATGAAATAGATTATATGAAAAGGCACCTATTCTATTATTAATCGCATATCCTAGCATCCCTATATCCGGAATCAAAAATAAAGCCAAGAATAACCACCAAGAAAAGGGTAATAGGCTAAATAAATAAATTCCTAGTCCAAGCATAGCTAGCTCTTCTAATTGTAAAGTCGATTTCATGAGGATTCTAATATTTTATACAAAATTGGTTTACTAGGAGAAGCATCATTTTCAAAAGAGGCAATCTGAAGGTTTAAAATATAATCTCCATCTTTAATATCATTATTAACAAATACCATTTCGGTAATGGTAGCATCAAATATTGTTGCTTTTGGATAGTTCCAAAAAGCTTTATGAGCTAATAATTTGCCATCATCTTTTTCTTTATCCACAGACGGTAGATCAATTAATAGGTGTTTTATCCCCAGTTCTCGAATATATATCGCTGCATCTTCTGATAAATAGGGCCAATTAGTATGAGAGTGTTGTTTGCTAATTTTTTCATCTAGATTAGGAAGCGTTCTGATAATTAGAGCTTCTGTATTATAATGAATGAATTCTTGGAGCAGACTTTTCGTAATCACAAAATCTTCACCTTTTTTTTCTGGACTTACACTAATAAGCTCCGCAGTAAAAAAGAATTGTTTTAAGGTGTCATTGATACTATAGAACTCTGTTGTTATATGGCCAACACATTCGGTGTGCGTTCCGTGTCCGTGTGGGTTAAAATGGATATTATTAAAATTCGTAGAGGCACCTTCAGAAACTTTACCAATCCAATTTCCATCTGTAACAGGTTCAATTTTTGGAGCAGGTATATACCATGCGTTTACATTATCAAGGGTTCCTCTTAATAGAATTGAAATATCTAAAGGCTTAGAGAGATCTATTTTGTAAAGACATTCTTTGTATTGTATAGTAGTAATCATGAAGTTGTACTTATACTAGTTTAATTTTAAAGAAACTAGTTACCCTAAATTTAACAAGAAAAGATCACTTGCAATCCCATCACTTAAAAACTTTCCTTTTTTAGTAACAATTAATATATCTCCATCAAGAAACAAGAGATGTTCATCTAGATGTTTTTGAGCCTGTTTTAGTAGATATTCTTTATATGTAAGTCCAAAATCGTCTTCAACTTTTTGAAGAGAAACTCCCCAAATAGTTCTTAGTCCCGTCATTACGTATTCATTGTATTTGTCAGTAGTGGTTAATTCTTCAATTTCTCTTGGAATTTTGTTTTCCTGCAGTGATTTGATATATTTTATATTGTTTTTGATATTCCAGCTACGTTCTTTGCCATTATACGAATGTGCAGAAGGACCAATTCCTAGATAATGTTTGCCTTGCCAATATGCAGTATTGTTTTTACTAAAATATCCAGGTTTTCCAAAATTAGAAAACTCATAATATTCAAAACCTTCTTTTTCCATGGTATCTACTAAAATATTGAAATGCTTTTGTGCTAGTTCGTCTTCTACTGGAGCAATGACTCCTTTTTCGATAAATGATGATAATGCAGTATTGGGTTCTACAGTTAGAGCGTAGCTTGAGATATGAGGAACATTAGTTTCTAAGGCTATTTTTAAGTTTTCTTGCCATCGCTCTGAAGACATTCCTGGAATACCATAAATCAGATCAATTGAGATATTATCGAAATATTTACTCGCTATCGATAAACAGGTCCTAGCTTCATTGTCATTATGAGCTCGGTTCATAAGTTTTAAATCTTCATCAAAAAATGATTGAATACCAATACTAAGACGATTTACTTCGGTAGAAGCTAATGATTTTATATACGCTTCTGTAAGATCATCGGGATTGGCCTCTATAGTAATTTCTACAGTATCGGATACAAGATAATTTTCATAAATAGTATCGACAATGAATTTTAAAGCAGAAACAGATAATATACTTGGAGTTCCACCTCCAAAATATATAGTTTCAATTACTTGATGATCATCAATTTCTGATCTTCTTAGTTTGATCTCATTACATAACGCAAAAACCATTTGATCTCTCTTTTTACCAGAGGTAGAGAAATGGAAATCACAATAGTGACATGCTTGTTTGCAAAATGGAATATGTATGTAAATACCGCTGATGACTTTAAGTTTTTAGAGTTAATTATATTTTAATAAAATAATCTTCATCAAGATTTTTTTCGTAATGTTTTTCTCGAAGCTTGGAATGATTAATAATGTATCCCTCAAAACCGATAAATTTTAGAATCAGTTTTGAAATCATTGTATACAATCTATAAGTCAAATATTGATATTCTTTTTCTATTTTGGTGTAATCCTCTTCATTTTTAATGGTTAAAAGATCATTTATAAGTTTTCCATGAAAAAATTTATTACGTTTTCCAATTATTACCCTTTCTTCAACTGATAAAGTAACCTGCAGTGATTTAAAAACACTTTCGATTTTGATATTATTTTGTGAAAGCTTTTTATCAATCTCATTTATAGATTTCTTCAATAAATTATAGTCGTCAAGCTTAATTTTACTTTTGTATTTTTCAATTGTCTTTATAGCATTATCTCTAACATTAATTGCCTTAATTTTTTGTGGATTTATGACTTTGGATATTTCTTCTATCAAGATTTCTAAAACAATAAAAAGTGTTGAGGGTCTTGTGGTGTAAGAATTATTAAACGATTCAAAAAGAAGTACGATAGCTCCAAAAGTATTATGATTTGCGTTAAGTAAACTAATGAGTTTTTCAAGGCTTTTATCACTCATTTTAGAATCTATAGTATCAAAATCGAAATTTTCATCTTCGATAAAGTCACGATATTCGCCTGTAGTGTTAGTAATTGGTTTCTCAAGTATTTTTGATTTTAAGGACAGTCTTGAAAAAAAGTTAACATTTTGATCCCAGTTCAAAGTTTCCGATTGAAAGAATATCTGTTCTTCTCTAATACAATGACCTTTTAAAAAACCAACCGACCATAAGATACTATTAGTGATATGCTTAAATTCTTCTAGGGTTAAAATATCAAAAGACTCAATTAATAGATAGCTTTTGCTATTACTATTAAAGATTTTTTGACTAATACTGAATTCAATGTTATTTAAAACAACTTTAAATTCTTTTTTATTTTTTTCTAAAAAATCCAAATAAAACCAGCTATTTAACCTAGTTAATAATCTGTAGTAATTTTTTTTTTCACTATCAAAGTTTTTACTTTCAAAAATATATCCTTCAAATTTTGTTTCAGGGAGTATGCCTTTAAGAATAAAATTATTTATTCTTAAATTAACTTTATTGTCTGTCAAAGAGAATTTTGAATCTTTCTGAAAGAAAGATTCATCAATAGGAAAACCAAGTTTAAAGCAAAGACCTTCAGCTTCTTTTTTTATTAAAAACCGTCCTTTTTTATTTGATGTATTTTCAGTTACAAGAAATTCTCTTTCTTTATCTAGATTTTCAAGCCATAAAAGAGTATCTATAAAGTTCATTTCTTAACTCGTTTCTCGTTTTGTTTTACAAACGCTGCCCAACCAGTATAGCTTTTACCTACAATATCTGCTCTACCCATATTATAAAAATGACAAACAGCGGCTGCTAATCCATCTGTAGAATCTAGATTTTTAGGAAGCGTTTTGATTTTTAAAAGACTTTGAAGCATTTTAGCGACTTGTTCTTTACTGGCATTACCATTCCCGGTAATTGCCATTTTTATTTTTTTTGGAGAGTATTCTGTGATAGGCACTTCTCTGCTTAATCCAGCTGCCATAGCAACTCCTTGTGCACGACCTAATTTAAGCATAGATTGTACGTTTTTACCAAAGAATGGGGCTTCAATAGCTATTTCATCTGGGTGATATGTTTCTATGAGTTCTATTGTACGCTCAAAGATAAGTTTTAACTTTACGTAGTGATCGTCGTATTTGCTAAGTTGTAACTCATTAAGTTGTAAGAAAGACATTTTTTTCTTAACAACTTTGATCAAACCAAATCCCATGATGGTAGTTCCAGGATCAATACCTAATATTATTTTTTCACTTTCCAATAGCTTTCAATTTATACAAAACTAAGGAATGTAAGCTTAATTAATACGAATTACTAATGGAAGTTTATATCTTGTGTTTACAGGAGTACTTCTGGTATGAGCAGGTTCTACATCAGGAAGATTATCAATACTTTCTTCTATAATGTTTTTAAAATCTGGAATCTGAGATGTTATAATATCTGGAACTAAAAAGTCTTCAAGAATAATATCTCCATTTTTGGTGATCAACAGAGGAACCCAGATGGTATCGTTAATAGGTTCTTTTACTTTAATTGTTTGATCTTGGAGATAGTTTCCTATTTGTTCATTTATGGTGTTATGGAAACAACGCTCCATTTCTTCTCCAGAAAGGTGTTTACAGTCATCAAATAGAGGAGGTTCTTCAACTTGATTTTTGTCAATTTCATTCCATTTCTCCTTTAAAACTTGTTCTTGATTCTCTTTTTTGATCACTAAGTTGTCACAAGAAAATAATGTAAAAATTAAAACAGATATATAATAAAACCTTTTAATCATTGATTAATTTTAATAGCTATAAAAGAACTTAAGTGTTTCTAAGCGCATAAAATTAAAGTTTTTTTTCAGAAGGTTAATACCAATGTGATAAGAATGCTCTTTTACTTTTGTAAATGGATTTATTTTTTTTCAATATTATTTTTAGTTTTCTCGATTTCTTGTTCGAGTTGTCTAATCCTTTTATTGGTAGTTTGTTTAAGAAAGTTGATGAATGTATTGTCCTCTTTACTTGCTTCTAGTTTTTTTAGACAATCAGTGTAATACTTTAGCTTTACTTTAGGGTCCTTATAATAGGCATCGGCAAAAGTTGCCAGCTGGTATTGCGCATTGTGATAATTTGGGTTTTCTTTAATAGATAATTTCATATGCTTAATGGCATTTTCCCATTCTTCTTTATGCCTATATGTCATAGCAATGTTATATAGGTCTTTATCAATAGGAAGATCCTTAAGTTCTAATGCCATTTTATAACTAATTAGAGCTTCATCATATTTTTTGATAGAAGTGTAGGCTTGAGCTAATCGGGTATACCTTAAAGGGACTTGATTATTAAATGTTAAGGCCTGTAGATATTGTTCAATAGCTTTTTTATATTCATAATCTTTATGATAACATAAGGCTAGAGAAGCGTGAACAAATTCGTTATTATGATTTAACTCAATAAGTTTTTCGAAATATGGTATAGCTTCTGAGTAGTATTTTCTTAAAAGATAGTTTTGTGCAATTACATTAATTAACTCTGGGTTTTCTTGATAAGATGCTAGTCCTTTATTGGCAATATCTTCTACTTTGATGTATTTTCGTTTTTTAAGATAATGTTTTGCAACTTCAAAACAACTTTTCTGATGCGTACTATCTAGTCTAAAGGCTTCTTCAAAATATGTTATTGCAGTAGTATCTTTCAATTTTTTCTTGGCGAGTCCTAAACGATATTGGAAATTTGGATTATCATTATGTTTAGCAACCAAGTCTGAGTATACACTATCTGCTTTTTTAAATTGATTAGTAGAGATCAGTAATTTAGCATATTCTAATTTTGCCGAAAGTAATTCTGTGTTCATTAGAATTACTTTTTCATAATAATTTAAGGCATCCTTATAAGTACCTTTTGCTTTATGAGCTTTAGCTATTTTTAGAAGTATATAGTCATCCTTAGCAGGAATTTTTTTATAATTATGTATAGCCTCAGAAAAGTTTCCTATTGCGTAAAGACTGTCTGCAATTTTTAGCTGAGCGTCTTGAGCCTCAACTTTTATAAAAGTTAAGGCGACTAGGATGCAAAAAAGATATTTTAGGTTTTTAAGAATCGTTATTATCATCTTTATTGATTTCCTTAAGTATGGTTTCGAGGTCGTTCATATTCATGTCATTTTTCTTCACAAAAAAGGATACCATATTTCTAAAAGAACCATTAAAATAATTGTTCATTAATTTATTCAATGATTGATTGCTGTATTCCTCTTTTTTTACCAAAGGAAAATAAACATATCCTTTTCCTTCTTTACGGTGAGATACGAACTCTTTATTTTCCAGAATTCTAATGATAGTAGAGATAGTGTTATATGCCGGTTTAGGTGTTGGCATTTGTTCGATAATAGCAGCCACATTTCCTTCATTGAGTTGCCATAAAAGCTGCATTACTTCTTCTTCTGCTTTGGTGAGTTGTTTCATTTGTTTGACTCTATGTATTTATTTTTTACGTTTAGTTTATTATTGGATTTTTAGTATATATAAATCTCCTGTGTATTGTCCATTCATATCAGAAGTTAACATTGCTTTGGCTTCATCTAGAGAGTCGTATTTTTCTAAATATAGATATAGGTATGAGTCCTTTGGATTTTTAAAATACTTTGGTTGAAAACCTTGTTTTTTTAATCTGGCTATTCCTTTATCAAGATAGTTTTTATGTTTAAAAATATTGGTTATGAGATAGTATCCATTTTGTATATCATGTCCTCCAACGTATGACAAATCTTCGGTAAGAACTGTTTCTTTCTGATTAGGATGTACGATATTTTGTTTTTCTAATACTTTTTTGGAATCATTTTCAATGTTAAAAACGATTGGCAGAGAATACAAGACATTCACCTTTTCTCCTTTAGCCTCTCCTGGGATCATCTTAGGTAATGAAGCAATAACTCTGTTAGCTTCTTCTTCTAATTCTATCGCTGGCCCACGAGATTCAACTTCTGTAACATTTCCTAAAGTATCTATTTTAAACCGTACGTAAATTCGATTTACTCCAGTTAAACCAATGTACTTAGCAATGCCTACATTAAAGTTTCTATTTACGAATTGTTTGATTTCGTCAGAGACACATTTTTTAATTTCCTCATTATTTGTAAGTCCTTTGCAATTCTGTGTTTTTGGCACCTTTTCTACTACTGCATAAGGAATGTTTTGTTCTCTTAAAATTAAGATATGTCTTACATCTACTCCATCTTTTTTTATTTTATCAACGGTTAATAAATGCCATCCAAAAGATGTTCTAAAAGGTTCAGAGATTTCACCTTCTTTTAGACTGAAAGCGACAGCTTTAAAATTTTCATGAAAAGGAGTGTCTTTTTGCACAAAATATAATCCTCCATTACCTTTGGATCCGGGATCTTCTGAATATAGCACAGCTCTACTTGCAAAGCTTTTACCATTTTGAATAATATCGTTTTTAATTTCTAAAAGTCTATCAACGATTTTTTGATCAACCTTAGATAAAGAATCCTTATTGATTGTTTTTATTTGTTGCTGGATCTGTATTTCTTCTTCTTTTGGACTAGTTTCAATAATATCAGTTGTCTGATTATCATCATTTATTTTAGTTTCTGTCGGAGCCTTTTTTTCTTCCTCAATAACTTTGAGGTCATCTTCTTTATTAGAAAGTGAATTTGTCAATTCTTTAATCTCATCTGTTATTTTTTCGGATGAAATATTTGCAATAGCAACAGCTTTTTGAGAAAAAGCAGTGAATGTAAGCATAACAATCAATAAGGGCACAATTGCCAAGTATTTTAATTTAGCATTTGATTTTGATTTCGTTTTTTGAAGCATAATGATTCTTTTTTTAAGTAATTTATGATTGAAGAAATTATTAGTAAACTTTACATTTTTAGTCTCGAAATTAGAATTAAGTAATTGTTCATAATATGCTCTCTTTCCTAATTGTCTAATGGCAGATGCATCAGAAATATATTCGTGTAAAGTGATGATTCTAGAATGGTATATATAGATCAATGGGTTAAACCAAAAAAGGATTTTGATTATTTCGAACCAAATTAGATCTAATGTGTGCTTTTGTTTTAAATGTACGATCTCATGAATTAGAATTTTATTTTTTTCTGTTTCCGATAATTCATTTCCAACGTATATAGTATTCCAAAAAGTGAAGGCATCTTTACTATCAGGTAATATTCTAACAGGGAATTTATTGATCATCCCTTTAGAAGATTTTTGTTTTAAAGAACGAATGATTAGTATTTTTTTAATAAACAAGAACACGGCTACAGAAATTCCGATTGTATAAAGAACTAACCACCAATTTATCTGTAAAGATGCAGAAGAAACAGTATTTGCTATTTCCACTGTATTGTCAGAAATTCTTTCGCCAATAAAAACAGTTGGTAAGTTAACTACATAGTTGTCTGGGATCGTTTCTTGTATGCTTTTTACCTTAATGAAGGGTAATGTTAAAGAAAGTACAGAAGTAACCAAAAGATATACTCTATTTACAGTAAAAAAAGTATCTTTTTTATGAAACAAGTCGTACGCTAATAAAAATATTAACTGAAATAATATGGTTTGAATACAATATTGAAGCATATCTTTTAGTATTTATAGTTTATTCTATTAATGTGTATGTTCGTCCAACATGTCTAAAGTCATAGCATATGATGGTACATTAAGACCTTGTGGGGATATAACTGTATTGAAATCAAGGATATCTTGGCCTTCTTCTTCTATTTTTTTGTTGGTAAACGAAAGTACGCATTTTTCGTTCTTTTCTTCTTTTTTATAACCTTCTCCATATACAATTTTAAGATTATAAGTGCCTTCTGGGATATTTCTAACAAAGTATTCAGTGTCCTTAGGTAGATGAACAGTTCTTGTACTTTTCAGTGTTTCTAAGTTAACAATATCAATGATTACTTCGGTATTTTTTCCATTGGTTAATTTTAGATAATTATCTAATTTATAATCATATCTGGATTCATCATAATTTGCACAATAAGGCTCAGCTTCTTTTTTGGATATATCATTGGGGATGTTAGCATGAGCTTCCTTGTTATACTTTTCAGCCAATTTTTGAGCATTTTTGAGCATTTCCTGATCAGATTGTTCTGTTTTTTCTTTACCGGTTTTATTAATGGTTTCTAGCGCATAATCATTTTGTTTTTTTAAATTTTCTGGAAGTAGATTAAGTGCTAATGAGTATGATGGAACGTTTTTTCCTTTTTCATTTATGATAACATTATAATCGAGAACGTCTTCTCCAGTTTCGGAAATAAGCTCTGTTGCAAAACTCCCCGAACAATAACCATCTTTTTCCTCTTCTTTATATTGATGTCCATAAATGGCATCTACTCGATATGAACCTTGAGGTATGTTTCGTATAAAATGAATTTGTGACTTATATATTACAGCTGTTCTAATAATTTCATTTGTAGTTAAAGAGACAATTTTGGCAATTATATCAGCATTTTTTCCATTTGTAATTTTTAAGTAATTATCTAACGTATAATCATACTTAGAACCTTTGTTAAGACAGGAAGGCTGATTACTAGTTGTTATTTTTTCATTAATATCAGTGGTCTCTCCTTCTACTATAGCAGGGTTTTCTGGATTAGAGGTACTTTCATCTTTACAAGAAGTGTAGGTAAGGATTCCTGTAATTACTGGTATTAATAATAGGTATTTAAATTTGGCAATAGATTTTGATTGGGACTTTTGTAACATAAGTATTCGTTTTTTGATTAATGATTGATTGAAAAATTGATTGATAAAAGTTATTTTTTCTGTTTGAAAAGCAGAATTAAGTAACTGTTCTATATAATTTCTTTGATTTACTTTATGTATAGTAACTGAGTCAGCTATATATTCATGAAGTAGTGTGATACGTGCTTGATAGATATATATTAATGGATTCCACCATAATAATACTTTTAATATTTCGATACTTATTTGATCAATAGTATGTTTATGATTTACATGAACTAGTTCGTGAGAAATAATGTTTTTCTTTTCTTCTTCTGTTAAAGAATCTCCTAAAAAAATGGTATTCCAAAATGAAAATGCGTGAGAGCTATTAGGGAGTATTACTATTCTTTTGTCAAAAGCTTTAGAAATATTAGAAACATTTCGCAGTATATGAAGTTTATGAAATTTGAGTATCAGAAGTACAACATTGATGGCTATTCCTATTACGTAAATTATTAACCACCAATTGGTAGAATCAGAAAAAGTATCAGTGTTGTCCTTAGTCGTGGTTGTATTTAAGATAGTACGCGTAGTAGTTGCTTTAATTGTTCTTTCAATAGTAGAAACATAAGCTTCTGTAGTACTTGAATTTAGAAAATCGATTTCAATAAAAGGTAATATTAGAGATAAGAAAGGAACTATTAATAGATATAGACGATTCCAATTAAAGAAAGTGTCTTTTTTATGTAATATGTCATATATCAGAAGAAAAACTAGCTGGAATATTAAGATTTGGAGGAGGTAATAAAACATATTTTCTTTTTTAGTAAAACAGTTAAGGTATTAGCCAATCCAGAGTCTGAATATTCGTGTTTAAAAAGAATATATCAGACTCAAGTTGACAACCCCAATATTGTTTTTTAGATAACTATATCTGTTCAACTAATAGTTTAGTTGAATGACAAATATATGTATTTTTTTGTTTTAACTAAATTTTTAGTTAAAAAAAATATGAAAATTTCGCTACGGATTGTTATTCTTGGATTTTATAGATGATTTCTATGGATATTTGATTTTATCCAATTGCGGTTTCAAAAACTAAATAATGCAATGTAAGGTATACTGCATTCTATTTATAGATTGGTAATAGTATTTTTTACCTCAAATTGTATTAGGATAGTATAGAATTCCTTAGAATCTGCTACTGATGTTGATAGGTCGGATGCTGGAATTATATCAGGAAATGACATCAATGTCCTAATAGCTTCTTTTTCTAATTCTGGAGAAAACCCTTTTACTTGAATATTATTGATTTGACCATCATTTGAAATGTTAAATCTCGTGTAAATACGATTGAGTCCAGATTGCGCGTATGAAGAGACAGATATAACATCATAATTATTTTTAGCATATTGTTCTATATCTTTACATACACAATGTTTTCTTACACGTTCAATAGTTTTGTTTTTACAATTAACTGTTGTAGGATTGTTTTGGGAACACACAAAAAATCCAGTAAAAATCATAATTGTAGTAATAAGAATACACTTTTTCATTTCTGGGGGTAGAATAGGTTGATAAAAGTATTTTATTTTCCTACAAATTTAGACCTTGTAATAAGTTTAAGTGTTAATACAACTTTAAGGATTAGATTAAAAAAGTAATATTACAGTAACAATATACCTTTTTAATAGTCTAATAAATTACAATGGATATAGCATTAGTCATAATAGGGTTTATTTTATGTTTAGTAGGTATTATTGGTAGCTTTCTACCAGTATTGCCAGGACCTTTTACTTCTTGGGTAGGTCTTTTGATATTACATTTTACTAAGGTTATCCCTCAAAACTGGACGTTTCTTGGGATTACATTAGCAATAGCATTAGTAGTTTGGGTACTTGATTATATAGTGCCTGCATGGGGAACCAAACATTTTGGTGGTACCAAGTATGGGATGATAGGTAGTTCTGTGGGGCTTATCATAGGATTATTGTTTCTAGGTCCATTAGGGATTATTATAGGGCCTTTTGCGGGAGCATTCATCGGTGAACTTATAAAAGATAGTAACGATTCTTCTAAAGCCTTAAAAGCAGCTTTTGGTTCTTTTCTTGGTTTTCTTGCTGGTACCTTTGTAAAATTTATAGTATCCGTAGCTTTTGTGATATTATATATAAATAAGGTTTGGGAGTATTGGGGAGAATTGTTTTAATTATAAACAATAAAAAAGAGCGTCTCCACGCTCTTTTTCTTCACACAAATCATCTTAATTTAGGGGCTTATTCTAAAATTAAAACTCACTTTTATAAAAACTTTCATCTTGGGGATAATGAAAGTACTAACTCATTTTCACTTTGTAAAGATAGTAAAAAAAAACCTTTCTACCAAATTAATTGTGTATTTTGTCTGTTAAAAAATGTATTTTAACAAAAAAATATACATTTTTATTAAATTTAGTAGGTTTAATACTACAATTGTTAAATTTAACATCATTGTCTCATGATAAGGATGTATTTTTCCTTTTTTGGAATATAAGATATCGTATTACAAGTTTTAAAGTGGCTTTTATGATTTTATTCCTTCTATTTTGTAGGTTTTAGAAGGACAATAAGTATGTAAATTAAAAAAAGCCTCTCCATTTTCAGGAAAAGCTTCTCATTGGTTTACTAAACCACCCATGCAAACGGCATGGGACAACACAACTTCGTTAATTGCAAAAAAAAGCTTCAATGTTAGTTGAAGCTTTTGCAATTTGCGGTCTGGACGGGACTCGAACCCGCGACCCCCTGCGTGACAGGCAGGTATTCTAACCAACTGAACTACCAGACCATTGCCTTATTGCGGATGCAAATATACACCTCATTTTAAAACCCGCAAATGTTTTTTCAACTTTTTTTAGTTTATTTTTTGTCGATTTATACAAATTTCTGCCTTTCAACAAGATATGTTGTGAGAATTTTGTCAAAATCTTTTGTAATATCAGCTTCTACATATTTTATTTTATACTGTGAACATTTTAACTTGAGTTCATAAAAATAAGATGCGACTGCTTTTTGATAATTTTCTTTAATATTATCTGCATATAAATTTACGTGCTCACCAGTCTCTACATCTATAAATCTGGTAGGACGATTATTAAAATCAAAGTTTAGCTCCTTAGTGCTATCAAAGGTATGGAACAGCACTACTTCGTGTTTGTTATATTTAAGATGTCTTAAGGCTTCAAATAATTTTTCGGGACTTGACGTGGCCTGCAACATGTCTGTAAATAAGAAAATCAAAGATCTACGATGGATTTTTTCTGCAATTTGATGTAAAAAAGTATAGGTATCGGTATTTTTTGAAGTTGGAGTAGAAGTTACAATTTGACTTAACTTGCTCAGAAGCATTTGATGATGCCTCTCGCTACCTTTTTCTTGAGAATAATAATCATAAGTATCACTGTAAATACTTAATCCAATAGCATCACGTTGTTTTTTGAGTATATTCATTAAACAAGCAGTTGCCAGTACCGAAAAACTAACTTTATTTAGCGATCCTAAATGATGTTCTTTAATCTCTGGATAATGCATTGAAGAAGAATTATCAATAATAATATGACATCTTAAGTTGGTCTCTTCTTCATACCTTTTAGTAAATAATTTATCTGTTTTCGCATATAGTTTCCAATCTATGTGCTTTGTACTTTCTCCGTTATTGTATACTTTATGTTCTGCAAATTCCGCAGAGAATCCATGAAAAGGACTTTTATGCATTCCAGAAATAAAACCTTCTACCACTTGTTTAGCTAAAAGTTCAAGATTAGTAAAACCTCCGGTTTTGTTAATTTCATTTTGGATATTCATCATCCCCCGCTTTTATTAAGAGTATTTGTTTTTAATAATTCAAACAATATACGGATACTAATTTATTTTCTATAAAAAAAGGGTAGACAATCCGTCTACCCTTTTTTTATAGAAAATATACTTTCTTAGATTAAAGAATCTAAAGCTTCTGCATAAACATTCTTAGGAGAAACACCTACTTGGCGACCAACTACTTCTCCATTTTGAAAAACTAATACAGTTGGGATATTTCTTACTCCATATTTTGCAGCAAATTCTTGATTTGCATCTACATCTACTTTACCTACTACTGCTTTTCCATCATACTCTTCGCTGATTTGTTCGATGATAGGACCTACCATTCTACAAGGACCACACCATGCTGCCCAAAAATCAACTAATACCGGTTTATCACTCTTAAGTACTACTTCATCAAAAGTAGCATCTGTTATTTCTAATGCCATAGTTATTTATTGTTTAAATTTTTATTCATTTTTAATTTCACAAAATTAGTCAATAATTCTCCCAAAGCTTACAGTCATAATATTAGTTTTGACTATAGGGGTATTGAATTTGCTGATACCCAAATATACTATTAAATTATTCTGACTTTAATAATTGTTTTTATTCTTTTATTTACTGGTTAATTATTCTTTAGGTTATAGATGCCTATAAGATGTGTTCTAACATCAACAGAAATTTCTTCATTTTTTGAAATCTGTATCTTCATCGTTTTGCTTTTTACTAAAGGCATATGACATTGGATACAGTTATTCCCCATTTTTTTAATTTCATTTTTATCACCAGAACAATTGATTGGTTTTGATAACGATGTATGGCAATCCATATATTTCTGATTAAATGAAGAGATGTTTCCTCTTTCCTTTTTATGAGGATTATGGCAGGTAGTACAATCAAGAAAATTGCTATTTGTAAAACATTTACTTGCTTTTAGTAAACCGTATTGATTTCCATGTACATCAAGGTTTTTTAAACTGGACTCATCGTAATCAGGAAATGAAAATTTCTTTAATGTATCTCCAATTGCAAAAGAAAATGCACGTTCTGTAGTTTCTGTTCTCAATCCAGAATGACATAGCGCACATGCATCTAATCTTTGCTGCCGTGATAAAGAACCGTATTGTATAATATGTTTAGCAATTTTGTCCGTAGGGTTTTGTTTATGATATACCACGTGTTTTTTTACAGGGCCGTGACATCTTTGACAATCAATACCATAAATTAAGTTCTCTTTGTGAAATTGATTGCTGTTTTTGTCTCCCGTAATATTTTGCGCGTATGTAGTGTGACATTCTAAACAACGTTCTAATACGGGTCTTGCTGGAGCTAGTTGATCTGGAGCTCCAGGGCTATTAATCCAACTATCCGTGGGAGTAAAATAAGATGCCTGTAGTTGCAATAAATTATTGTTATTCCACATTAAATATGATTGTCCTTTGGTTCCTGAGCCTACCACAATATCCATTTTGGCGGAGTAAAAAGGAGTGTTTTGATTATTAAATACAGGTTCTTGATAAAACCCAGAATCCTTTTTAGTAAAATTAAAAGTGACCTTGTCGTTTAGATTTAGTGTGTTTTTATTTTGTCAAAACTACCTTTAATAGTGGTTTCATTTGCAGGTTGCAAAGAATTGAAATGTGCAGTTTTATAATGATCTTCAACTATTTGAGCGTGGCATTCTACACAAGTAGCAGAGTCTATAAAATCCATTCCGTTGATATGAGTAGCAATCGGAGTAATGGCGATATATTCACTAGTGTTATCTGACTTTTTTATATAAAAAGCGAAATAGCTGATCATACCCACAATAATAGTAATTATACTAGCTATGTATAAAGTACGTTTTTTCATGAAATTTTAGAATCTATTACAAGATAGGGTAATTTAATGTTTAATAACTTCATAAGCTGTTCAAGAATTGATATAGATCCGTTTCTTTGTCTAAATTCAGTTTCTTTTTTAAACGATATTTTGATTTTAATACACTATCTGGTAAAACGTTGAGCATAGTAGCTATTTCTTTGGTAGTAAGATTCATTCTTAAAAAAGAAGCTAGTCGTATTTCTTTCTCAGAAATTTCCGCGTAGATTGACCTGAGTTTATTATCAAAGTTGTTATGCACATCTGCGAAATAAGATTTAAACACTTCCCAATCTTTGTCTTCTGCGCTTTCTTTTTTTAATAATAATACCAAACGTCTGAATTCTACTTTAAAAAGTTCTGGTGAATTTTTAATACGTTCTAGGTTTTCTTTTAATTCCTGAATAAAGCTGTTTTTTTGCACTAAGTGTAGCGTTTGCGAAGTAAGCTCTTTCTTTTTAAATTCGATTTCTTGTTTGTAAATTTCTTCTTGTTTTTCGCGCTCTATTTTGTTCTTTTTTATTCGTTGTTTGAATCCGAAGAATAGTAATCCAGAGACAGCTATAAACGAGATCATTCCTCCAGCATATAATGTTTTACGAAGATTGCTGATTTCTACCTGTTGGTTTAGGTTTTTTATTTCTTCTTTTTGCAAAGCAATCGCAGCTTCTTTTTTTTCGGTTTCATATATAATCTTGAGTTCCTCTATCTGCTGTGACTTTTTAGTATTGAATATGGTATCACTTATTGTTTTTAAATTTTTAAAATCACTTAATGAATTTTTAAAATCCCCAAGCTTTTCATAGGATTCTGATCTATTAAAATAGCCTATTTGTAGGTTTCCTTTTACACCGATTTCTGTAGCTAGTTTTATAGATTTATTTAAAAAAGCCTTTGCTTTAATCGGATTATTTATAGAATTATATGTTTTACCCAGATCATTTAATACTTCAATAATTTTATTTTTATTATCTGTTTTTTGTAATATAGATAAACTTTGATCAAGATAGGTAATTGCTTTTTTGTATTGTTTTATTCCTGTATGGGCTTTTCCAAGATTATTCAAAATTGTAGCTTCTAAGGTAGTTACTCCCATTTCCCTAGAAATAGGTAAACCTTTGTTTAGGTATTTAATTGCATTTTCATAATCTTTTAGATAAAAATATGAGTTGCCAATATCATTTAATGCTTGAGATTCGTATAATCTGTCGTTTTTTTCTTTGTAAATAGTAAGTGCTTGCTTATTATATTCTATGGATTTATCATAGTTTTTTAAGTAAGCCTCTATACTGGCTAAATGATTTAAAGCATCAGCTTTTCTAATTTCATCATTAATTTGCTCAAATATTCGTAAACCTTTTAAGGTTTCTCTTAGTGCTATATTATAATTTCCTTGATATAAATTTATTGAGCCTATAAAATCGTAAGACATACCTAGTCCCGAAGAGTCGTTTAATTTGGTTGTATAAATTTTAATGTTTTCATTCAAAAGTTCAATTGCCTTTTGATAGTTTCCAGAAGAGTATTCTAAAATTGCAATTCCGTGATTTACACCGGTTATGCCATCAAAATTTTGATTCTGATCATATATTTTGAGAGATTTTAAGTAAAATGTTTTTGAAGAGTCAACCTTATCGGTATTACTATAATATACAGCTAAATTGTTAAGAGCTTTAGCTATTCCTTTAGAGAAATCAATTTTTTTTGAAAGCTCCAATTGTTCTAGTGCATATTTTTTTGCTTTTTCCTGATTATTATAGAGGAAGTGGTTAAATAATAAATTAATTGTAATTGCTTTGACTGAATCATCCTTATGCGAGTGATATGCTTTTAGCAAACTATCTAATTTTTTATCATTTTGACTGTATATATTTTGAAGACTAAAAAGAAATATGAATAGAATGAAAGTAGAGAACTTCATGAAAATGATTATTTAGTTTCCATCTAAGTTAGGAAATAATTAATGGAATAAGATGGTTCCGTCCATTTAGAAAACAGATGTTTTTTTCATTAAAAGGCTCTTAAAATCGATTTTCTTTTTTATTACGAATCGCGTAAGCCATTGAAAACATTAGAGAATATTTACGGTAAACTTACAATTAGGTAAAGGGTTATAAATTTTTGTAACTCATTAATTTTTAATAAGTGTCCATACTTTGTCCATCCCAAAAATTAGGCTTCAGCTGCGTTTTCAGATAGTTTTGACTCGTTGAATCATTAAAACATAAATCATGAAAACTTCAATTTTAAAAATGCCCCAAGCATTTATTTTAATTTGTATTATATCTACATTAATAGCC
Source organism: Aquimarina sp. Aq107 (assembly GCF_943733665.1). Taxonomy (NCBI): domain Bacteria; kingdom Pseudomonadati; phylum Bacteroidota; class Flavobacteriia; order Flavobacteriales; family Flavobacteriaceae; genus Aquimarina; species Aquimarina sp. Aq107. Next base: position 5,341,647 of record NZ_OX030782.1, read on the forward strand.
TGCAGTTCTTGTAGTAAAGATGAAGATCCTATTCCTACAGAACCTACAAATCCTGAAGCCAATACTATCAATGATTTTATTAATAATCTTGACTATGATGCTAACCAGTTATTAGGTGTAGAAGAGACAGGTGGTGAGGCGTTATTAAAAACGGCAGGAGAAACTAGTACTGATGAATCATATGATTCTGGAGTGGAAACAACTTGTGTACGTGTGGATTATAACCTTAAAGCCAATTTTGAAGATGTTGCTATTTTGAGACCTACAAATGGTATCATATGGCCAGGTGCTTTAGTGATAGGGAATCAGACGATGAGAGACGGTTTGCCTGAAGCATTTACGTTAGGGAGGGCACCTATGACTATTCGATTGGATTTACCAGGTATTGGTGAGGCCGGAAATATTGGAGTAGAGGACCCTAGAAATTCTAATGTGCAATCTAAGATCGATGAAGCATTAGAATATTGGAATGCTAATGCGTATCAAGAAGGGTATGTAAATGCTTCTAATTCTTCGTATTCGGCAAGTACATCCTATAACTCTAAACAAATGAGCTTAGAAGTAGGGATGAATACCGAATGGGCAACAGGAGATGTTTCAGCTCAGTTTAATTACGAAACCACATCTACAAGAAGAGTTGCTATTATGGTGTTTAAACAAGTTTTTTATACAATAACTATGGATACACCGGATAATCCATCAGATGTTTTTGGAGCAGATGTACCATTAACACAAATTGAGAATGCATTTAATTCTAATACGCCGCCAGCATATGTACATTCGGTAAATTATGGTAGGATTATTATGTTTAGAATGGAAACCACTGCCGAAGCTACAGAATCCGAGTTAACGGGAGCTTTTAATTATGCAAGTGGAGTAACGAATGCATCAGGAGATGTAGAAGCTAAGTATAAAGAAATATTGAATGAATCCAATATCACTACAGTAACTATTGGAGGAAACGCTGCGGTAGCTTCTGAAGCAGTATCCGCACAAAATTTTGGAGATTTACAGTCTATTATCAAAGGAGAAAATGCAGTGTATAGCAGAAATAATCCTGGGGTGCCTATTGCGTACACTATACGATTTTTAAAAGATAATAGTTTGGCAAAAATGGGATATACTACAGATTACGTAGCATTAAATTGCACTACCGCTATGCGTGAACATAATCGAATAGTATTTAAGAATAGAGTAGTAGATAACTTCAGAATAGGAATTGAATATAAAATTAAAGATGGAACTAGTGTTCCTTATTCGCAAATTGTTTGGGTAGAGAATAAAGTAGATGGAGAGAATACTACAATTACTCCACCAGACGGTGCTTACGATATCTTTTATTATATCGACCGAGCAAAAGCGGGTACTGGTTATGAAAATAAATGGACAGATAACATTGGAGGATATGTACATGATTATGAAGATTGTTTTGAATCTTATCGAGAGCCTTGGTTAGAAGTAAAAGTAAGAACCTGTCAATAAAAAATAGTATTATCTCTTTGCAAAGTTGGTGTCTAAAGTTGTAGTTCAACAACTTGATACCGGTTTTAATACCCTTCTATTTTAATTATTTCAAATCAATTACAAAGTATAAGATATTTATGAGTTATATAATAAATGAAGATATATTTCAAAGTCCATTATATAATAACAATTCTTTGTCTGTTAAAAATTTTTACGAAGACAATTTTTCAATGATAAAAAACTATGTTATTCAGAATTCAGGAAATGAGGAAGATGCTAAGGATTTATTTCAAGATGCTTTAATAATAGTATACGAAAAATTAAATTCAGATTCTTTAAGAATACAGTCATCATTAAATTCTTATTTTTTTGGAGTTTGTAAGAATTTGTGGAAAAATATACTACGCAGGAAAAAGAAGTTGTTATTAATTAGTAATTCTTTTAATGAGAATTCTTTTGTCGAAGATCAATTTGATCAGAAAGAATTGAATCATATTTATGTTAGAAATTTTGAGAAACTTAGTAACTCAAATAAGAAGATATTATGTCTTTTTTTCAAAGGAATAACAATGCGAGAAATTGCTAAAATAAATGGGTATACTGAAGGATATGCAGGAAAAAGAAATTTCTAGCAAAAATGACATTAATAAAAATGTTGGAAAAAGATCCTGCCTACCAGGAGTTATTTCTTGATAAACTATGTTAGAAGTGGAAGCTTGTCAATAAAAAATAGTATTATCTCTTTGCAAAGTCGGTGTCTAAAGTTGTGATTCAGCAACTTGATGCCGGCTTTTTTTGCAAAAAAAAGCTCAGCACCTATAGGTTACTGAGCTTTTTCAAAAGGTTTATAAAAGTTACTACTAATTATTTGTAGGTATTCCTATTTGAGTACCAATAACACTAGCATCAGGTTGTGTAATAACAGGACAGTTGATAATGGCTCCTGTAGCCGTTAATAGATCTGATAACGAATTTGCCAATGGGCTAGGATTTGCATTTCCTCTAAAAGGAATTAGAACTCCTTCTTCGAGAAGTTGATTTACTTGGTCAAAACTTCTTAAGATTGGACGATCTGATTCTGGAATTGTAAACTCAGTTACATGTGCATCCCACATAGGAGCATATCTTGTATCTCTAGGATCTATTGGAAATGTATTTGTGGGATCTTGTACTTGTTGATCACTTAAAGAAGCCGTATTTAAGCCTTGTACCCCAAAACCATCAGTATCAGTTGTTCTACCATTTGCTGTAGGACTAAATGGCAACATGGACCCTCCTGGGAATAGACCAAATGTTGGTAAATTAGCTAACCTTGGAGCAAAAACTCCTAATTCTATAGCTGCAGGTCCTGGATCTGACGTGTCAGTAACAATATGAAAATAGTATGGTTTACCGGCTTGCCATCCATCTAAAAGTTGCATTACAACTGATGCCTGATCAATAGCTAAATTAGGATTGTTTAAGTCGTCTTGATCTTCGATACTATTTCCGTTTGGATTTGGAATTCTATCATGGATACCAGTACTGTTAGCTACTAATTGTGCGTTAACAACTACACCACTTGGTAATACTACATAAGAAGACCATTTAGAATCTGCAATAGCACCAGGGTTAGCTTCTGCAGGAGGGAAACCGAATAACAATCCATCAGGCGCTCCAGCTACTAATGATCTTTTTGGAGAAAAATCTACAGATCCTTCAAAAACTAATCTTCCGTTACGATTAAAATATGCTTTTTGCTCTCCTCCAGATCCAATTGATGCAGCCATTCTAGGGGAAAAAATAACACCTAGTTTTTTGGCCATAAATTTGTCAGAAGCTTCTGTAATTACATAATAACCTTTTCTAAGGTTTCCGTCAGGCAATGTTTCCCAACCTTGAAACATTGGAAATCTAGCTGTAGGTCCAGCAGGAACAACAGATCTATCAATTCTATAATCAATTCCTAAAACACTAGGTAAAAAAACATTTTGTGATTCTGTAAATCTTAATGCAGGATTAAATACATTAAATGGAACTCCACCATCTCTATGAATACTGGTTAAAAGAACTTTAGCTTCTTTTAGCGCTCTTAGAGATTGAAATAGTCCTTTAGATTGAGCTTCTTTTTCTAAAGCGTCTTCAGCTGTTTCGCTCGTTGTTAATTGTTCTTCTGTAACCACAGTGTCGTCTGTGCTGCAGGCCATAAATAATGAGATAGTGAAAATACTTAAAAGTATGGTTTTAAAATTTTTCATTTTTTGTGTTTTTAATAGTTATATTCTGAAAAAGTAAATAGAAAAACAATTGGCCAATCGTTTTATATAAGGGTCTTAAGATCTTACATAGTTTGAGACGACATCGATATTTTGTACTTACAAGAGGTAATGTTAAAACGAGAGAAATAATATTTATTGAACAAACTAAATAGTATTTAAAATATTGATAATCAATATTTTAAATTAGACACTTGTAAAGATTGTTAATTTTAAAAAACTTAGTTTTTAACAAATAATTATTATATTTTTTCACTTTTTAAGAGTGTGTGAAAATTTTATAAGTGTTAGGTAACTAACATGTAGTATTGCTATTTTTGTTTTTTTTATAGGAAGGTTTTTTAGATTTTCTATTTTATAAAGAATCTAAAAATCTCTAGTTATAAAAAAGGAATTACTATAAATTTTAATTCAATTTATAGTATACAGAATCGTTTTCTAAAGCGGTTAGTAATTCTGGAGAAATATTAACTTTTTGTTTTCTGCTTGGCATATGTAATTTTAGCTTTTCTGCCATTTCGAAGATTACAAAATTCAATGTATGATTTCCAGAATGTTCAGTTAATAATTCTTTTAAGCCATCAATTCTTTTATCAGATAGATCATTAATATCTAATTGTATTGTTAGTTTTCGGGCATATGTTTCCATTACATCATGCAGTAATTGAAAGCTATTAAATTGTATTCTTGGATCTCCTTTTTTGCCAGTATCCCTGTTTACCCATCCTTCTTTAATAAAAGCTTTTGCATAAACAAAGGTGCTTTGTACTAAAAATGGTCTGTGCTTCAGGTAGTCCTCACCAAAAATTCTAAATTCATGGGCGGTATTATAATCTTCTATAGTAAAGGTTGCCCAACCCTTTCCGTTTTTAGAAGTTCGATGTTCTACACCAGTAATTACACCTCCAAAGGAGATTTCACGATTTAGATTGTTTTCTAAATCAGCAAAATTAAGAAGGTTTCCATTGCAGAAATATTTCATTTCGTATTTAAAATCATCTAATGGATGACCAGATAAATAGATTCCAACTACTTCTTTTTCTCTGGCAAGTTTTTCCATGGTTCCCCATTCTTCGCAAGGAGGAACTACGGGTTCAGGTATCTGTACATCACTAGCTTCTCCAAATAAACTTACTTGAGAAGAATTTTCATTTTCTTGATATTTAGAACCATATTTCATAGCTTTTTCTAGAAATGTAATTCCATCTCCATCTTGATGAAAATATTGTCCTCTATGTGTTTCTAGAAATGAGTCAAAACCACCTGCGAGCGCTAAACTTTCAAACGCTTTTTTATTGGCAGCACGTAAATCAATTCGCTTTGCCATGTCAAAAATAGATCTGTACGGACCATCCTCTTTTCTATTTTCTACAATAGTCGCTACAGCTCCGGTTCCTACACCTTTTATTGCTCCCATACCAAATCGAACAGCACCGTCTTTATTTACGGAGAACTTTCTGTAAGATTCGTTAACATCTGGTCCTAATACATCTAATTTCATGCGTTTACATTCTTCCATGAAAAAAGTAACTTGCTTAATATCGTTCATGTTATTAGAAAGAACAGCGGCCATATACTCAGCCGGATAATGTGCTTTTAGATAGGCAGTTTGGTAGGCAATCCAAGCGTAGCAAGTAGAGTGGGATTTATTGAAAGCGTAAGCAGCAAAAGCTTCCCAGTCTTTCCATATTTTTTCTAATTTGTCTTCGGCATGACCCTTTGCGGCAGCTTGTTCAATGAATTTTGGTTTCATTTTATCCAAAACAGCTTTTTGCTTTTTACCCATCGCTTTACGAAGTACATCGGCTTCACCTTTAGTGAAATCCGCAAGTTTTTGGGAAAGTAGCATTACTTGCTCCTGGTATACCGTGATTCCGTATGTTTCTTTTAAGTATTCTTCGCAGGCCTCTAAATCGTAAATAATTTCTTCAGTACCGTGTTTTCTATTAATGAAACTAGGAATGTATTCTAATGGACCTGGACGATATAATGCATTCATTGCAATAAGATCGGCAAAAACAGTAGGTTTAAGTTCCTTCATGTATTTTTGCATCCCAGGAGATTCATATTGGAATACACCAACTGTTTCTCCTCTCTGGAATAAAGCATACGTTTCTTCGTCATCTAGAGGGAAATTCTCTGGGTCGAGATCTACATCATGTTTTGCTTTTACAATTTTAACCGTATCTTTTATTAGAGTCAGTGTCTTTAACCCTAGGAAATCCATTTTTAGTAATCCAGCATCTTCTACGACTGAGTTATCAAACTGCGTACAGTACATATCTGAATCCTTCGCTAATGCTACCGGAACAAATTTCGTAATATCATCAGGTGTTATTATAACTCCGCAGGCGTGGATTCCTGTGTTTCGTACAGAGCCTTCTAATATTCTTGCTTGATTTAAAGTTTCGGCTTCTAAGTCATTACCCTCAGCAATTTTAAGAAGTTCGTGTACTTTTTCTAGCTCATCACTTCTAAATTTCTTTTTTAATGTAGCTTCATCTACTCCAAATATTTTCCCTAGTTTGGACATATTAGGAATCAATTTGGCAATACGATCCGAGTCTCCAAGAGGAAGATCAAGTACACGAGCCGTATCTCGTATAGATGATTTTGCCGCCATAGTACCATATGTAATAATTTGTGCTACTTGATTGGCACCATATTTTTCAATCACATAGTCCATTACTCGTCCACGTCCTTCATCATCAAAATCAATATCAATATCGGGCATACTTACACGATCCGGATTTAAGAATCTCTCAAAAAGTAAATCATACTTAATTGGATCTAGGTTAGTAATCCATAAACAATAGGCAACAGCAGATCCTGCTGCGGACCCTCTTCCTGGGCCAACAGATACTCCCATGTCTCTTGCAGCACGGATAAAATCCTCTACAATTAAGAAATATCCTGGATATCCGGTTTTTTCAATTACTTTTAGTTCGAAATCTAGTCTTTCGTCAATAGAAGGAGTAATCTCTCCATATCGTATTTTTGCACCTTCATAAGTGATATGTCTTAGATATGCGTTTTCTCCTCTTTTGCCTCCATCTGCTAGATCTTCTTCGAATTGAAATTTTTCAGGAATATTAAATGCTGGTAAAAGTACATCTCTTGCGAGTACAAAAGGCTCTATTTTGTCAATAACCTCTTGTATATTAATAATTGCTTCAGGAAGATCTTTGAATAAATTTTTCATCTCCTCAGAAGACTTAAAATAATATTCTTGATTTGGCAGACCGTAACGATATCCTCTTCCTCTACCAATTGGCGTAGCCTGTTTTTCTCCATCCTTTACGCATAAAAGAATATCGTGAGCGTTAGCATCTTCTTTTTCACAATAATAGGTGTTGTTAGAGGCAATTGTTTTGATATTGTGTTTTTTAGAGAAATCTATCAGAACTTGATTTACGCGATTTTCATCCTCTTGATTATGGCGCATAACCTCTATATACAGGTCATCTCCAAACTCTTCTTTCCACCACAATAAAGCTTCCTCTGCTTGTTTTTCACCAATGTTTAATACTTTACTAGGAACTTCTCCATAGAGATTTCCAGTGAGTACAATGATATCCTCTTTATATTGTTTAATGACTTCTTTGTCAATTCTTGGTAAATAGTAGAATCCATCTACAAAACCGATAGAAGACATTTTTGCTAAATTGTGATATCCATTTTTGTTTTTGGCAAGTAGAACTATTTGATAACCGTTATCTTTTCTCGTTTTATCTTTATGATTTTCACAAACAAAGAATTCAACACCCACGATTGGTTTTATTTCTACACCTGTAGGTTCTTCGCCATTTTCTATTGCTTCTGCATTTGCTACTTTTACACTTTTGTTATGATTGGTAACTGCAGACACGAAATGAAAAGCTCCCATCATGTTAGCATGATCTGTCATCGCTACTGCTGTCATTTTATGTTTAGCAGTTTCTTTTACTAAATCAGGAATACTAGTAGTTGATTGTAAAACAGAAAATTGAGTATGGTTATGGAGGTGTGCGAAATTTACAGAATTTAGGGCGGCAATATTGTCTTTAATCTCTTGTTGAGAAATATCAGAACCTCCTTGTTGATTCAGAGCTTCTTGTATTTTTTGAGAAGCTTTCTTTAGATTTATGTGCTTAAGACCTATTAATTGAATAGGTTCTTTATTAATTTCTTTAAAGTTTTGGAAATAATCAGGTTGTACATCGAGTTCTTCTTGAGTAAAAACTTGTTTACGTATTAGTTCCAGAAAACACCTAGTAGTAGCTTCTACATCGGCTGTTGCGTTATGTGCTTCTCCAAATGCGGTTCCAAATAAATACTGATGTAATTCTGTTAACGTAGGAAGTTTAAACTTTCCTCCACGTCCTCCAGGAATCTGACATAAGCTAGCAGTAGTTTCTGTACAGGTATCTAGTACAGGTAATTCTTGTAGAACATTATCAACACCAAGTCTATAAAACTCAGCTCCCATGATATTGACATCAAAACCTACATTCTGACCTACAACGAATTTAGTTTTGGATAAGGCAATATTAAATTTCTCTAAAACTTCTTCTAGAGTAATACCATCTTGTTCTGCTAGAGCAGTGGAAATTCCGTGTATTTTTTCTGCGTCATAAGGAATATTAAATCCTTCAGGTTTTACTAAATAATCTTGATGCTCGATACAGTTCCCCATTTCATCGTGTAATTGCCAAGCAATCTGTATACACCTTGGCCAATTATCAGTGTCACTTATAGGAGCGTCCCAGCGTTTAGGTAAACCTGTGGTTTCGGTATCAAAAATTAAATACATAAAAAGATCAGTTTCGAGAAAGTTCAAGCTTCCAAAGGAAGTGATTCACAAAAATAACCAAAATGATAGGTTACATTAGTTAAAAGTTATTCAGATTTATTAACTATTAATGCCTGAAGTATTCTTTGTGATATTATTAAAATTGAAAAGGTGTTGAATAACTACCAATATTTGATGTAAGTAAAAAGCGTTCACTAACTGGGTTAGTGAACGCTTTTCGGATTATAGTTGAGTTGTGATTAATATCCGTACTCAAAACGCCCCTCGGTAACAACTACTCCACTTGTAGTGGTGAATTCAAAACTACCGCTGATACATTTTGTTTCAGTATCATGAGAAGTTATTGTCAATGTTCCGGAGACAGCTGATGCTTTATCGTTGTATAAACTGTACGTTGCACTGTAAGCGCCTGATCCAGTTAAAGAATGCTCTCCAACAGTTACGTCAATAGGGAAAACAATAGTTATTTCTTCATTTTCATTACTTGCTTTGATCAAGATAGAAGGATTGTTTACTCCAAATGGTATAGCATCGTGATCATCAGTAATCATTTCATTACCATTAATCATAGCTACTAAAGATGCATTAAGTAGACAAGGGTTTATTTCTGGGTCTTCTTCCTCTTCCTCTTCTTCCACATTAATAATGATCTCTTCCTCCTCTTCAACTTCAGGAACGAAATTTTCAATAGGTAATCTATAAAACCACCCATTTCTAAAACTTACGGATTTACCATTCGTCCCCTTTAAGTCTTCAAAATAGAAATTACCAGAAACTTGATTGTTATAAATTTCTGTAATTACGATTTGTCCGTTGCTTATTCCATTCTCCGAAATAAACTTTATATCATTTTCTTCAAAACTTACTGTATTGATAGCTTGTTGTTCTAGTCTATAAGTTCCTAAATCCGTTGACGAAGTAGTAAAACTTATCGATTCATTACCTGTATTTCCTACAATCACTAATGTGCCATCATCATGGATTATAGCTTTTTTGATCTCTGGTCTAAATAATTTTCCGTCAATAGTAGCTTGTAAACCGGGTGTGTTAACCTCGATGTCAGTGGTACAAGAATTAAGAAAAAGGCATATAATTGCCAGTATTGGAGTAATTTTTTTAATCATACGCTTGGGGCTTTAAAAAATCTAGTTACAGATAACTGTAACTAAAATTACTTATGCAAACATATCATGAAAATCTGTATTAAACAATTTTTTTACAAACAAAATCACTTTTTTTGACGATTAATGTCAAAATAATATCGACGAAATGCACAAAAAACAATATTTAACATTGAAAAAGTAAGTTTTTACGGTTTTTGATTTGTGTTACTTATTTGCTTTTAAGAGTTCGTTTTTTTAATAAGACTAGTATTAGGTAAATTTCTATTAGAATTAAAGATTAATTATTTTGAAGCTAATTTGCTAAAAATGATTACATTTGCGCACTTAATTATAATCGGGGTCGAGTACCCAAAAATTAATTCATATGTCTGTTAAAATTAGATTACAGAGACACGGTAAAAAAGGAAAACCTTTTTACTGGATCGTAGCAGCTGATGCTAGAGCAAAAAGAGATGGTAGATTTTTAGAAAAAATCGGTACCTACAATCCAAACACTAACCCAGCAACAATTGACTTAAATGTAGATGGTGCTGTAAAATGGTTACAAAATGGAGCGCAACCTACTGATACGGCTAGAGCTATTCTATCTTATAAAGGAGCAATGCTAAAAAACCACCTTGCAGGAGGTGTTAGAAAAGGAGCTTTAACTGAGGAACAAGCTGAGGAAAAATTCAATGCTTGGGTTCAGGAAAAAGAAGGTTCTGTAACTGCTAAGAAAGATTCTTTGGCAAAAGCAGAAGCTGATGCAAAAGCAAAAGCTATTGCTGCAGAAAAAGAAGTAAACGCTAAGCGTGAAGCTGAAGCCGCTGAGGCTGAGGCTGCTGCAAAAGCGGAAGAAGTTGCTGCACAAGCAGCAGAAGAAGTAACTGAAGAAGCTAGCAACGAGGAAGAATAGTTGCATTACTGACGATGAAGAAAGAAGATTGCTTCTATCTAGGCAAAATCGTAAGCAAATTTAGTTTTAAAGGTGAGGTATTGATAAAACTTGATACTGATGAACCTGAAAATTATGTAAAAATGGAATCAGTTTTTATTAATTATAATAAAAATTTGGTTCCATTTTTTATAGAAAAAAGTTCACTTCATAAAAGTGATTTGCTTCGAGTGAAATTTGAAGATGTAGACTCAGAAGAGGATGCAGATGATCTAATGAAAGCAGAAATATACCTGCCCTTAAGTCTTTTGCCAAAACTGGAAGGAGATAAATTTTATTTCCACGAAGTAATTGGTTTTAAGATTGTAGATGCTGCTTTTGGAGAGGTAGGTATTATTAAGCATATAAATGATAGTACTGCTCAAGCTCTTTTTGAGATTGATCGTGATGGTATTGAGATATTGATACCAATGAATGATGAATTTATAGATAAGGTAGATAGGAAAACAAATACGGTTTTTGTAAGTACTCCAGAGGGATTGATAGATCTATATCTGTAATATATGTCTAAGCCATTTCGTTTTAAACAGTTTATTGTGCATCAGGATAGGTGTGCTATGAAAATAGGAACTGATGCTGTTTTATTAGGATCTTGGGTTCCTGTATCGGATAATGTTTCTTCCATCCTTGATGTAGGAACAGGAACCGGTGTAATTGCCTTGATAATGGCTCAGCGTTCTTATGCGGAGATTATAGATGCAGTGGAGATTGATGCTGCTGCCTATGAGCAATCGGTGGAAAACTTCGAAGCTTCTGATTGGGGTGATCGTTTATTTTGCTATCACGCTTCTTTTCAGGAATTCTTTCAAGAGATTGATGATAAATATGATTTATTAATTAGTAACCCTCCATTTTATACTGATACGTATAAAACCGAAGATGCTACTCGTGATGTAGCTAGGTTTGAGGATGCGTTACCTTTTGAACATCTTTTTATAGGAGCTTCGCACTTACTTTCTGAAAAAGGTAAGTTTGCAGTTGTACTGCCTTTTAAAGAAGAAAATAACGCCATAAAGATCGCTAAAAGTGCAGGATTGTTTCCGGAAAAGATAACTAGGGTTCAGGGAAATCCTTCTTCTGAAATTAAGAGAAGTTTGTTGTTGTTTGGTTTTGATCAGGTTGAAATCGAAAAGGATGAGCTAATTATTGAAACTGGTAGGCATCAGTATACTCCTGAGTATATAGAGTTAACTAAAGATTTTTATTTAAAAATGTAAATAAAAAAGAGGAGCTATAAATAACTCCTCTTTTTCCAAATTCAATCACTCTACGAAGTTTAGTCTATATCTCTATAAACAAACACTCTTAAAGATTTTTAATACGGTTAGCTCTTACCAATCCAGTTTCCTTCAGCATCACACAGTACTTCAACTGTTTCACCGTCTTCTTTAGTAAGTTCTAATTTAAACTCAGATGCATCTTCTTTTGCAGCGGCTTTGCTTATGGTTGCACCAGCAAAATCTTTTGCTACAGCGTCAAGTACTGGTTGAGGTAAATTTTCAACAGCTAATTCAATATATTTTTCTTGAGTAATAACTTCTACAGTTTCATCAGCAGATGTTTCCTGAGCATTTATATTCTGAGTTCCTAATAAAAGTCCAAAAGCTAATACTGGTAATACAAATAAATTTTTCATTTTGTTTTTAGGTTTTAATTATTCTTTATTTCGATGATTAGTTAATTGGAATAATTATGCCAGACGATGTTTTTAAACGGTTTTGAATTTAAAACACTGATAAACAGTATTTTAAATAAAACATTAATAATGTTAAGGGTATCTAAAATGTGTAGAAATAAGGTGAGGAATGCGGAAATTTGCATCAAATTATATGGGTTTTATGTCTGTATGGGACTTTTTATATTCAGTATACCTGTATTTAAATTCTAACTATTAATTATCCTCAGCGTTTTATAATATATTTTAAGAAGTCAAAAAAAATTGGTTGCTCTTTTTTCATTAATTACATTTGTTAGCGGTTTAATAACCATAATTTTGAAAATAGTATAAAATATAAATATAAAATATAATGAAGCCCGATCTTTTTGAAGCACCAGACTATTATAATTTAGATGAACTTTTGACAGACGAACATAAATTGGTTCGTGATGCAGCTCGCAGTTGGGTAAAACGAGATGTGTCTCCGATTATAGAAGAATATGCGCAACGTGCAGAATTTCCTAATCAAATTATTAAGGGGTTAGCAGAAATAGGAGCTTTTGGGCCTTATATTCCAGAAAAATATGGTGGTGCAGGATTAGATCAGATTAGTTATGGCTTAATTATGCAGGAAATAGAGCGAGGAGATTCTGGAGTGCGTTCTACCGCATCAGTACAATCTTCATTAGTAATGTATCCAATTTGGAAATATGGAACTGAAGAACAACGAAATAAATACCTTCCTAAGTTAGCATCCGGAGAATTTATGGGATGCTTTGGTCTTACCGAACCTGATCATGGATCTAATCCAGGCGGGATGACGACTAATTTTAAAGATAAGGGAGATCATTATTTATTAAATGGAGCTAAGCTATGGATATCAAATGCTCCTTTTGCAGATATTGCTGTAGTTTGGGCAAAGAATGAAGAAGGAAGAGTTCATGGACTTGTTGTAGAAAGAGGTATGGAAGGCTTTTCTACACCAGAAACACATAATAAATGGTCATTACGTGCATCCGCAACCGGAGAGCTTATTTTTGATAATGTAAAAGTGCCTAAAGAGAACTTATTGCCAGGAAAAAGTGGATTAGGAGCTCCACTAGGTTGTTTAGATTCTGCGCGTTTTGGGATCGCTTGGGGTGCAATAGGAGCCGCTATGGATTGTTATGATACTGCATTACGTTATTCTAAAGAAAGAATTCAGTTTGATAAACCAATTGGAGGGACTCAGTTACAGCAAAAGAAATTGGCAGAAATGATTACTGAAATTACTAAAGCACAGTTACTAGCTTGGCGATTAGGGGTTTTAAGAGAAGAAGGAAAAGCCACCTCTGCACAAATCTCTATGGCAAAGAGAAATAATGTCGATATGGCGATAAAAATAGCACGTGAAGCTCGACAAATTCTTGGAGGAATGGGGATTACAGGAGAATATAGTATTATGAGACATATGATGAATCTAGAAAGTGTGATTACTTATGAAGGTACTCATGATATTCACCTTTTGATAACTGGTATGGATATAACAGGGATTGCAGCTTTTAAATAATTAATAATTTAAAGAAAACACAAATATCTTGAATAGTAAGATGTTTTGTGCTAATATTTTTGTGGTTTAGAAAACAGTTTTTAATTATGAAGATAATTGGACATCGTGGAGCAGCTGGATTAGTTGCGGAAAACACAGTAGAGTCGATAGCTGAGGCTTTTAAATATGATGTTAAGGGAATTGAAATTGACATTCATAAATGTAAATCAGGAGAGCTTGTTGTGATCCATGACGAAACCTTAGAGAGAACAACACATGGTAAAGGGAAAGTTTCGGAATTTACGTTACAGGAATTGAAAAAATATAGAACAAAAGAAGGGTATAGAATTCCAACACTTAATGAGGTGCTAGATTTTATAAACGCCAAATGTATACTTAATATTGAGCTAAAAGGAATTGGAACTGCTGGTCCAGTCATGGAGCTTTTAGAACGACGAATCAAAGATTCAGATTGGGATTATGATGATTTTATCTTGTCTAGTTTTGATCATTCTCAGCTGTTTCAGATAAAATCGAAAACTTCCAAGTTTAAATTAGGGGTTTTGACGGAAAAAAATATTCCATCAATACTTAAGGTTGCAGAAGTACTAGAAGCATTTTCTGTCCATCCACCAATACTTTCTTTACAAAAAGAAGAAGTCACTTCAGCAAAGAACAATGGGTTTAAAGTGTATACATGGACCGTAAATGATTCGTCTAAGATAAAGTCGTCAAAAACTTGGAAGGTTGATGGTATCATTACAGATTTCCCTAATTTTGCTTAATGCAATATGATTTCTTAATAATTGGTGGAGGTGCCGCAGGGTTTTTTACAGCTATAAATGTGGCAGAAAAGAATCCTAAGCTTAAGATAGGGATTCTAGAAAGAGGGAAAGAGGTCTTATCCAAAGTAAGAATTTCGGGAGGAGGGAGATGTAATGTTACTCATGCAGAGTTTGTTCCGGATGAATTAAGTAAGAATTACCCTAGAGGAGAGAAAGAACTTATAGGTCCTTTTCATACTTTTATGACTGGTGATACTATGGAATGGTTTAGTAGTCGTGGAGTAGAATTAAAAATAGAAGACGATGGAAGAATTTTTCCTGTTTCTGATTCTTCACAGACTATTATTGATTGCTTCCTTTCAGAAGCAAAAAAACTTGGTATTGAAGTTTTAAAAAATCATGTGGTCAAAAACTTTCATAAGGAAGAAGAAATTTGGAAGGTAATTACGAATCAAGGTGATTTTGAAGCTAAAAAATTAATGTTAGCTACCGGAAGCAATCCTAAGATATGGACAAAACTTAATGAGTTAGATCTTAAAACTATTGATGCCGTCCCATCATTATTTACATTTAATATAAAAGATAGTAGAATTAAAGAATTGCCAGGAATCGCTACAGAAGCTTCGGTTGCAGTAAAGAATTCCAAATTGACTAGTGATGGTCCTCTGCTTATTACGCATTGGGGTATGAGTGGTCCCGCTATACTTAAATTATCTGCTTGGGGCGCGGTAGAGTTGAATTCCTATCAATATAATTTTGAGATTATTGTTAATTGGCTACAGGATTATACTAAAGAAGAGGTGGTAGATATACTAAAGTCACTAAAAAATAAAAATCCTAAGCAACAGGTTTTTAAATATGCTCAATTTGAATTACCAAAAAGGTTATGGCAGAGCTTAGTTCTAGCGTCTGGGATACATAATACTACTCGATGGGCAGATATTAATAAATCTCAATTATTTAAATTATCAGAAGAATTGACTCAAGGAATTTTTAAGGTCAAAGGGAAGAGTACCTTTAAAGAAGAGTTTGTTACTGCTGGAGGAATTGATCTTAAGGAGATTAATTTTAAAACTTTTGAAAGTAAGAAATATAAGAATCTATACTTCGCCGGAGAAATATTAAATATTGACGCAATTACAGGAGGGTTTAATTTTCAGAATGCCTGGACAGGTGCGTATATTGCTGCTCAAGCTATTATATCTTAAATATGAATACATATATAGTCTTATTGAGAGGAATTAATGTTGGAGGTCATAAAAAGATTAAAATGGCCGATCTTAAACAACTTTTTTTAAGCTTAGAATTTACCTCGGTGGTTACATATATCCAAAGTGGTAATGTTTCTGTTCAACATAGTTCAGAAGATATTCGATCGTTAGAAATGAGAATTAGAGTTGGTATTGAGGAGCGGTTTGGTTTTGATGTCCCTGTTTTGATGATTACTTATGAAAAATTAGATAAGATACTTAAGAATAATCCATTTATTGATAAAATAAAAGATGATGAGCTTGAAAGTAAAAAAATGTATTTTATGTTACTATATGATCATCCGGATATAAAAGTTGCGGAAGAACTGTCTTTAGTTTCTTTTGCTCCAGAAGAGTTTAGTATAACCAAAGATGTAGTCTATTTATTCGCTGCAAATGGTTATGGTAAAACAAAGCTTCATAGTAATTTCTTTGAAAAGAAACTAAAGTGTCAAGCTACAGCTAGAAACCTTAAAACAATGAATAAATTATTGGAATTAAGTTCTTTACCTAAATAGGTTGTATAAATACTTCTCGGAAATCTGTGTAAATTTTCGTATATTAAAAAGGTTTAACCATTACCTTATACACTATGAAAAAAATTACACTAATACTTATTATCGTTTTTATCTATAATAACGCATATGTTGCTCATGCGAATGACAAAGAACCTATAAAAAAATTATTGATGGATTATATCAATAAGATTAATGATTTAGAAAGAGGAGCAAAAAAAAATAGTGTTTTATATCTATTTGATGAGAAATATAGTGGAAATACAGTTTATGTTAATCTATCAGGAGCTTTGGTCAGAAAAGATTATGATAAAAAGAATATTTCTTCGCAATTGGATGATATCATTAATGATGATAATTATAGTTTTAAACTTACACTAGATAAAGTTGTTTTTCAAAACCAAAAAGAGAATGCAGGAATCATTTCTGCAGTGGTTAATTTTGAGTCATTTATAGATAAGAAATTAGCAGAGAGGGGAACCATGTTGATGGACTTGGTGGGTGTAAAGGTTAATGAGAGGTGGAGGATTGTTCAAAATAATATGGTGAGGGTTTCAGAAGCAAAAGATATAGGAGAGTGTGTTTGTTATATGTATGGAAATGGAGACACTAAATTTGTTACAGAAGTTTATTTTCCTGCAGGATTAGAATACGATCAAAAATTGGAGTCTTTTCAGATTACTAAAAAGGATGGAGTAAGAGTTATTAAATCGCATAGTGATGAATTTTCTTGGAAAGGAAACGGAGGTGTCTATTATAAAGGTAAATCTATAGGAAAGACAAAAGAGCCCAAAAAAGCCATACAAGCAGCGGTCAAAAAATTATATAAAGATTCCTGCGTAGATGTAATATTTAATTAGGCTAGCTCAAATATAATACAACAATAATAAAAGTATCCTATCGATATATGTCTGTAGGATACTTTTATTATTGTTGTATTTTTTAAAATTAATCTCTAAGAAACCCTTTCCAGGATATTTCTATTGCTTGATTAATATGTTTATCTAATAATTTCACTTTTTCATTTTCGTGAATTTTTACTAGGGATACGACATTTCCAAAAAACAATTCTTCCATAACCATGGAGTTATATGATTTGAATACTTTTTGCCGAATACCTGATTTAAAATAATTCTCGATCTCCCCGTAATATTGTCTCGCTTTATCTTTTAAGGATTGAGGGATTTCTGGAGATCTTGCAATCTGTTCAGAAAACACAAAAGCTAATGGGTTGTTCACGAAATAATGAAATAGATTAAGCCACATAATTGAAAACTGCTTTTTAATATCGTCCTCAGGGACATTACGCATAACAACAGTTCCAAAATCTTGAGTAAGCATTAAATAGAGTTCTGTAATAATTTCCTCTTTATTCTTAAAATGGTGATATACAGTTCCATTGGCAACACCAGATTCTTTAATAATTTGCGAAAGAGAAGTTGCCCGTATTCCTTGTTTTGTGATTAATTCTAAAGTTGTCTGTAAGACAATTGACTTTTTGTTCATAAAAATTTTTATTCCTTCATTCTTGGTTTAGTTAAGTTGCCAAATAGCAAAATTCAATGCAGTTGCATAAGCAACCCATATCAAGTAAGGGATAAGTAGGTAAGCGGCTGTTGAGTTAACAACTTTAAACCACCTGATTGTAAACAATAAAAGGATAAACAGGGCAAGTATATCCACAAGTGCAATCAATGGATTACGTAATCCAAAGAAAAAAATGGACCACGCAGCATTGAGTAAAAGTTGAAACCCAAAATGATATAACGCAGTTTTTACCCATTTATGATAAAAACCTTTACTCCAAACAATTCCGGCAGCAATTCCCATCATAATATATAGGACTGTCCATACTGGAGCAAAGAGCCAATTTGGGGGCGTAAAGGAAGGTTTTTGCAGTCCTGGATACCAAGTGGTAATCGATGTTTGCGTAGCAATACTACTCAAAAAACCAATTACTAAGCATAACAAAACGGCAATACCAATACGCAGTATTTTTTTTTTCATTCGAATTAGTTAGTTAAATACTAAAATAGCAATTTATTTTTACTAGCTTACTTTTAAAAGCATATAACAACTTATCTTTGCCAAAATTATTTTTTACGTTATGGGTGATTATAGTCAGTTTGTCACTAAAATATCTTCTGTAGTTCTTGATAAAGGATCTATTTCTTGTACATCACCGAGTAATATTGCCTTAGTGAAATATTGGGGAAAACGACCAGTGCAATTACCAGAAAATCCTTCTATAAGTTTTACGTTAGATACTTGTAAAACGAAGACTGTATTAAGATATGAAAAGTTAGAAAGTATTTCTGAAAATTTCCAGTTTGAATTATTTTTTGAGGGAAAACCCAAGCCAGATTTTAAACCAAAAATTCAAAGTTTTTTTCAAAGAATAATTACTTATGTTCCCTTTCTTAAACAGTATAAATTTATAATAGAAACGAGTAATACATTTCCTCATAGTAGTGGAATAGCTTCTTCTGCAAGTGGGATGAGTGCTTTGGCATATTGTTTAATGCAGTTAGAAAAGCAGTTAAACCCTGAAATGACTAAAGAAGAGTTTGTTCAGAAAACTTCCTTTTTATCTAGATTAGGTTCAGGAAGTGCTAGTAGAAGTATAGAAGGGCCGATTACAGTTTGGGGAGCGCATAAAAATGTAGAAGGAAGTAATGATGCATATGCGGTAAAATTTCCTTACACTATTCACCAAAATTTTAAGAATTATCAAGATACTATTCTTCTTGTCGATAAAGGAGAAAAACAAGTGAGTAGTTCTGTCGGTCATGATTTAATGCACGGTCACCCTTTTTCGTCTGAAAGATTTAAGCAAGCAAACGAAAATATTGATAAACTTAAAAGTATTTTAATTTCTGGAGACTTGGATAAGTTTATTGAAGTAGTGGAAAATGAAGCATTGACCTTGCATGCAATGATGATGACTTCTTTACCTTATTTTATTCTTATGAAACCTAATACATTGTCTGTTATTAATAGGATTTGGGAATATAGAAAAGAGACAGGATCTAAAATTTGTTTTACTTTAGATGCTGGAGCTAATGTTCATATATTATATCCAGATTCGGAGAAGGAACAGGTAATTGACTTCATTAAGAGAGAGTTAGTTGTATATTGTGAGAAAGGACAGTATATTTGCGACAAAATAGGATTAGGTGCTAAATTGTTGTAACTTTATCCTAATTAGTTAGACAAATTGGATAAAAGGAATACGAACAGATGAAAGGACCACTTTTTTACTCTAAGATATTATTGTTTGGAGAATATGGGATAATTAAAGACTCGAAAGGACTTTCTATACCCTATAACTTCTTCAAAGGAGCTTTAAAAGTATCAGATAATCCTGATGAACAAGCAACTAAATCCAATAAAAGTTTAATTGATTTCACTAGTTATTTAGAGAGTGTTCAAGATAAAAATATCGTAGAATTCGATTTAGAAAGATTGAAAAACGATGTAGCATCTGGGATGTATTTTGATAGTAGTATTCCTCAAGGATATGGAGTGGGTAGTAGTGGGGCACTTGTAGCAGCAATTTATGATAAATACGCTACGGATAAGATTACGGTTTTAGAAAACCTTACTCGTGATAAATTGCTAAGATTGAAAGAGATTTTCGGACTCATGGAGTCGTTTTTTTCATGGAAGTAGTTCTGGTTTGGATCCTTTAAACAGTTATTTAAGTCTTCCAATTCTAATTAATTCTAAAGATAATATAGAACCGGCAGGAATTCCGTCGCAAAGTGTGGATCATAAAAAGGGAGCTGTATTTTTATTGGATAGTGGTATTGTAGGGGAAACTGCTCCTATGGTAAGCATTTTTATGGAAAGCATGAAGCAAGAGGGATTTCGATCAATGCTTAAGAATCAGTTTGTTAAGCATACTGATGCTTGTGTTGATGACTTTTTAAAAGGAGATATAAAATCATTGTTTTCTAATATTAAACAGTTGTCTAATGTTGTATTAGATAATTTTAAACCAATGATTCCTAAGCAGTTTCATGCATTATGGAAAAACGGGATAGAAACTAATGATTATTATCTTAAATTATGTGGTTCTGGAGGCGGCGGTTATATATTAGGTTTTACCCAAGATTTTAACAAAGCCCAAACTGCGCTAAAAGATTATAAATTAGAAGTGGTATACAACTTTTAATAGAACTACAGTAGGATGTTTTCTAGAAAAAATAAACTCATCCTACTCAAATTATTGAGCCTATTTTCTATTGTTAGAGGATACAATGTACTCATTATTGTTTTAGCTCAATATCTTACTTCGATTTTTATTCTAGCCCCTCACATCCCTTTAAGAGATGTGCTTTTTGATGCAGATTTGTTTGTTATCGTTTTAGCGTCTGCAGGGGTAATTGCAGCAGGATATATTATCAATAATTTTTATGACAGGGAAAAGGATCTTATAAATAGACCTCAGAAAACAATGTTAGATCGTTTAGTAAGTCAACGAACTAAATTAACAGGATATTTTGTGCTTAACTTTCTTTCAGTAATATTAGCCAGTTATGTTTCTTTTAAAGCGGTATTGTTTTTTTCTTTGTACGTCTTTGGGATATGGTTGTATTCTCATAAGCTAAAAAGAATGCCTTTTCTAGGTAATTTCGTAGCATCTACGTTGTCAATTACTCCTTTCTTTGCTGTTTTCATTTATTATAAAAATTTTGATGAAGTGATTTTTGTTCACGCTACCTTTTTGTTTTTGATGCTGGTGATGAGAGAAATGGTGAAAGATCTAGGAAATCTTAGAGGCGATGTAGCTCAAAATTATAAAACGATTCCAATTATTTATGGAGAATCAGCTTCGAAAAAAATGATTAGTTTATTAGTGTTAGCTTCGTGTCTGCCTATTTATTTACTACTTACAAAGTATGAAGTAGGCTACATGTATCTTTACTTTTATGTTTGTCTAACATTATTGTTGTTATTTCTGATAGCGTTATGGAAATCAGATGGAAGAACACATTATGTATGGTTACACAATATTTTAAAATTAATCATTGTATCTGGAGTATTTAGTATTGTACTAATTGATGTTAATATGATACTGGATAGACTGCTTTGGTAATAAAAAAGCAGCTATATCATTCAGACATAACTGCTCTTTTAAACAAGGTTTGTTTTAGTAAGTTTTAAGCTTCAGGGTTTAATACTTTTAGCTTAATCTTAAATACTTTGTTGCCAGTTTTGATGGCGTCAGTGTTAACTTTTTTGTAATTTAATCTAGACTTTACGTACTGTTCTATTGCCTGCTTTTCTGAATCTACTGTAAGGATTACAATTTCTCCTTTAGCATTTAAGATAAACTCAATGTTAGCTTTAATTTCGTTACTCTCTAATCTAATTTCTGGTCTGTCTAATAAAAGAGCAATTTCATTTCTTAGTTTTTGCTCTGAAGTTTCTTTAGTGTTTTTGTCATTAGCAAAAATTTGAGTTGTTGCTAAAATGGCTACTACTAATACAATTAATTTTTTCATTTTTTACGTGTTTTTATTTGAGTTATAAAATTTTACTTGTTTTAATTTTACAAGACAAATGTAGAACCGATACGTAATTATTTTTGAGTTTATATTTTATTAGAATGTATTGCTAAGTTTACCTTTGCGTAAAAAAGAGAACGTTTTAACATAAATTGAACTTTGAATAATATATACTTTTTATAAGTTTACTTTGGGAGTATTTAGGAGGATTGATTTTTTTGATGTTAAATTCTCAAGTCTTAATCTTATTGCGATACGAATAATTGAATTTTTGGATCTGTTTTAATGTTACCATAATGTTAAGTGATGGTTTAACCGTAAAGCGATTGTTTAGGTTTAAGTGTTTGAAAATCAATTTTTTAAATGTTAATTATTCGTTAACTAAACTCTTAAGGATTTGTGAATAATAACTATAAATCTGGATAAATTTAAAAATCAATTTTAGACATTCTTTATGAAGGATCAATTACTTACTGTGGCTTTAGCTCAGATATCGCCAGTTTGGTTGGATAAAAGTGCTACACTAGAAAAAATAAAAAAATCAATTATTGAAGCGGCACAAAAAAATGCAGAGCTTATTGTTTTTGGAGAAACTTTACTGCCTGGATATCCTTTTTGGGTTTCACTAACCGATGGAGTTCAGTTCGACAATAAGATCCAGAAAGAAATTCATGCTCATTATGCTCAGAATGCAGTAGTTATAGAGCGAGGAGATTTAGACGGAATTTGCGATTTAGCAAAAGAGAATAATATAGCAATCTATTTAGGTGTTATCGAACGACCATTGGATAGAGGAGGTCATAGTTTATATGCATCTTTAGTTTATATAAATGGGGATGGAGAAATTAAATCTGTACATCGTAAGTTGCAACCAACCTATGAAGAAAGATTGACTTGGGCTCCAGGAGATGGCAACGGGCTTCGGGTACATTCGCTTAAAGCATTTACGGTGGGAGGTTTAAATTGTTGGGAGAACTGGATGCCATTACCTAGGGTAGCATTATATGGACAAGGAGAAAACCTACATATTGCTGTTTGGCCGGGAAGTGATTATAATACTAAAGACATTACTCGTTTTATAGCAAGAGAATCAAGGTCTTATGTTATTTCTGTATCTAGTTTAATGCGAAAAGAGGATTTTCCTTCTACGACACCACATTTAGATGAAATTTTGAAAAAAGCACCTGACGTTTTAGGTAATGGTGGTTCCTGTATTGCTGGACCAGATGGAGAGTGGATTTTGGAACCTATACTTCATAAAGAAGGCTTGTTAATAGAAACTTTAGACTTTAATCGTGTATTGCAAGAACGCCAGAATTTTGATCCTGTAGGACATTACTCCCGACCAGATGTAACGCAGCTTAATGTAAATAGAGAGCGTCAAAGTACTGTTTGGTTTGGTGAAGAATAGTTGTCATTTCTAAAAACGAAACAACTATCTTTGCAAAAAATGTAAGATATGAGTCGTGGTGATAATTCCAATAGAGGAAAAGGAAGTGGAAGACAAGGTGGAAAACCTAATAGAAAATCATATAGTAAAGGTAAGGCTCCCATAAAGGGCAATAATAATTCACCTAAGAAGATTTCTGATCCCGATCAAATTCGATTAAATAAGTTTGTCGCTAATTCTGGAGTTTGCTCTAGAAGAGATGCCGATTTGTATATACAAACAGGAAGTGTTTGGGTAAACGGGAAACCAGTTACCGAAATGGGATATAAGGTTAAATTAACAGATGAGGTTAAGTTTGATGGTCGATTAATCACACCAGAAAGAAAAGAATATGTGTTGCTTAATAAGCCTAAAGGTTTTGTGACTTCTACAAGTCCGGAGAAAACAAGAACAGTAATGGATTTAGTTGCTAATGCATCCAAGGCAAGATTAAAACCAGTAGGTAGATTAGAACGAAATACTACAGGTTTGTTACTTTTTACTAATGATGTAGATTTAGAAAAGAAGTTAACTCATCATAAAACGGGAGTTCGCAAAATTTTTCATGTAGAGTTGGATCGTAATCTAAAGTTCGAGGATTTTCAGAAGATAGAAAAAGGTGTGCGATTAGAAGAAGGTTTTATTTCGGTAGATGAGATATCTTATATAGAAGGAGCTGCTAAAAATGAAATTGGGATACAATTAATGTCTTCAAAAAACGGTATCGTAACTAAACTTTTCGAACATCTTAATTACGGTGTTGTAAAACTAGATAGAGTTATTTTTGCTGGATTAACTAAAAAAGATCTGCCTAGAGGTCACTGGCGAATACTTACAGAACAAGAGGTGATTAATATGAAAATGATGTAGAATTTTTTTATTTTCGCGGAGTATACATTTATGAAGATATATTCTGCACTTAAAATAGGTAACTTTCACACAAATTATTGCGAAGATTTTTTAATAAAAGAACAGCTTAGTTCAAATCGATTTATGATTGCTGTGATGGACGGTTGTACTATGGGAAAAGAATCTGTATTCGCATCAATTCTTATAGGAAAAATTCTTAGAAATGTAGCTAAAGAGAAGTTTTATACGGATTTTATAGAAAGTGATTCTTCTGAGTTAGTTTTATGTTTAAAAGAAATCCTTCAAAAACTGTTTAATCAGCTTAAAGTGTTTAAAAATAGTTTAGGTATCGAAACAGAAGAATTATTATCAACCTTAATTATTGGAATAGTTGATAAAAAGACTTCTACTGGTGAGTTTTTGACAATTGGAGATGGTTTAATTTGTTTTGATAATAATGTTATCGAATATGAACAAAATGATAAACCAGATTATTTGGGATATCATTTAAATGAAGATTTTAATTCTTGGTATTTATTACAAAAACAAAGACTATCTATAAAATCCTTTAGAGATTTGTCTATCTGTACAGATGGTATTTTTTCTTTTAAAAATTTTAAAAACAAAAAACATCAGAAAAAAGAAATGGAGATTATTCAGTTTTTATTGAAAGATAAGACAGGAATTGAATATGACTACTTTCTAGAAAAGAAAATTCAAGATTTAGAAATTAGAATGGACCAAATTCTAACAGATGATCTTGCTATTATTAGAATTATTGTATGATTAATACCTATCCAACAATTCCTTTAACTCGTCATAATATTGTTTAGAAAGATAAATACCATTATGACCTGCCCCCTTAATAAGTGTAAGTTCAATTTTATCCGGATATAATTGTTTTAATCGTTTAGAATGTTCTTCTGGTTTAATCAAAAAGTCTTTGGAACCATGAAAAACACGAATAGGGCAATTGACTTCTCCTAAAAACTTATACGACGGGATTTCGTAATTAATTAATGATTGTGGAACAGGTGCTATATTTGCTATGAATTCATTCCAGGCGTAATATGGCGCTTCTAAAATAAGAAGTTTAGGATTATTTTTTGCTGCAGTATATGATGCAAATCCAGTCCCTATGGAATACCCTAATACAATAACGTCTTTTTCGTCATAACGAGTTAGGGCATAATCGTATATTTTTTGAGCATCATGATAGAGTTCGGATTCTTCTTCATAGAAACTGTCGCTTTTACCATATCCTCTATAGTCTACGAATAAAACATCAAATTTATTTTCTGTATATAAATACGCTCGCTCTCCCCATTCATGAATAGCTCCTGCATTACCATGAAAATATAATATTAACCCTTTGCTAATAGAATCTGTTTTAAATAACAATGCATTTAGATTGATATTCTCTTCTACAGCTATGTTGATCTCTTCAAATGGCTGATCAAAGGAATACGAATAATCTTTGTCTAATACTTTTGGGTTAAAAAAGAAACGTTCTTGTTTTACATATAAAAAGATATATATAAAGAGAATCAAAATAATAATGACTCCTACAAATCGTAATAATCTACGTCCTATTTTTCTAAAATTAATTTTCAAGATATTGTTGCGTGTTTTTTAGTACAAAAAGGGTTTTTGTCAACTCTGTAAAAAGTGCAATACCTTCTTCTTTTTTATTAAAAAGCTTGATAGTATTCGCCCCAAATAATTCTAATATTTTATCATTTGATAAAGAGTTAAAATTGATAAAGAAAGTATCTCCAGAATGATGTTCAATTTCGAAGACTCCCGAATCTATTTTTTTAGAATCTTTAAATAAAGTAAATTGATTTTGCGTAATTTTAAGCTGATAATCACAATCTAATCTAGTTGAATTAGATTCGCAAAAATGTCTATCCGTTCTATATTTACATAGATCCCAGTTATTTTGTAATAATTCTGTGATAGTTGTAGTATCTTGAGAAAACGAAAAGCTACTAATAAATACTGTTATAAGTAGAAAGTGTAGTTTGTTATTTAGTTTAAAACTCAAGTATAGATAGATTTTAATGAAATTTTTGAAGTGTTTTTTAATACTTCAAAAATAAAAATACCAAATACAATACTATATTCCAGAGCAACAAACCATAAATTTTCTTTAAAATCAGGGTTGATATACGCCGTGTAGCTACATATAATAAGAAATGACCACCAAATAGGAAATCTATAGTTAGTGAATATACAAAGTGATAAAGGAACTGCTATATACCATGGATGAACGGTAGTCGATAAAAAATAGTAACTACAAATACCAATAACCATAACGGTAATTAATTCTGATGTCTTTTTGTTCTTTCTAAAAAATGTGAGAATTAATAGAATTCCAATAACGATTAATGGTAATATCTTTCCTACCGTGCCAATTATATTCCAACCAATGGTTTGATATCCAATCCAACGAATAATGTAATAGATACTCGCATTAAATTCAAAGTTCTGAAACCAAAGGCTAATGGTTTTGCTAAAGTTTGCTATGAACTCTGCAGATAAAAAAGGAGTAAATAGAAGTACAGTAGTTATAATAACAATACTATAAAAACCCACAAGTTTGAAAAAACGATATTTAAGTTTAGATGTATTAAATCCTGTTACGAATTTTTGAAAAAACAGTGGTAAAAACAGTAAAGGGATTAATTTCACAGATACAGAAAATGCCAGTGCCATTGCTGCCCAATACCAATATCCCTTTTGCAATAAATACAAAGACCAAATAATAAAGAATATCATAACTGCCTCAAAATGTAAGTTTCCGGCGAGTTCAATAATAACGAAAGGGTTTAAGATATACCAAAAGATTCTATGCTCTGGTATATGCAACATTTGCAATAACTTTCTCCCAAAGAAAAAAGTGCCAATATCTGCCAAAATGATTAATAATCTCAAAACAATTGCTGCGCCTAGAATGCTGTTTCCAGAAAAAAGACCCGCGATAACATAACAAAATTGACTTAAAGGAGGGTAATTTGTATAATGACTGCCATTAAGAGTGCCCATTCCATTATATAATTTTTGTGCTTGAGCAATTGGGGCATTACCTTCTGCAATCCATGTTTCTGGTAAGGATAGATAAGGGTTAAATCCTTCCAATAACATTCTGCCATCCCAAATAAATCTATAAAAATCTTGAGATAGATTAGGTATTGCAAAAAGAAATAATATTCTAAAAGCTAAAGCAATACCTGCTAATAGTTTAATGTTACTAGAATTAATTTTAATGATTCTATAGGAAATAAAAAATAAACCAACCCATAAGGCAGACATTTTTACGAAATCAATGCGTTCTAATTGATAAGCAAAACTCCAATAAAATATGGTACAAATTAATATTAGTAATATGGAAAACTTATTGTATTTCCATAATTCGTTCATTATAATTTAGAAGTAACTGATTTAAAGAATACAAATCCAAATCCAAGAAATAACATGATATGAAATAGAAACAATCCAAAATCCTGTAGTTTAAAAGCACTATATAAAGCAAAGGCAAAGTAGCACATAAGTAAAGCTTCAATAATGGTATTTCCAGAAATATTTTTGTTTACATACTTATTTCCTTTCCACGAATCTTTTAAGGTGTTGATATTAAATTTTGGAGTTCTAACAAATTCACTTTTCTTTCCAAAATGACCTTCTAAAACTGCCATAGAATTATGTACAGAGAATCCCATAGCTATAGAAAAGAAAGTGAAAAACATTTTTATATATTCTATGAAATTCCAAAAACCACCACTATGAATTTTCTTGAATGTATGCCAATAACAGAAGAAAAATATCACAGTACTTAGTGCAAAAAAGGCAATTACATTAAAGTACCAGCTAAACATTGGGTTACTATTTTTGATATACATCACAGGAACACTTAATACCGCAACTAATAGTACTAATAAAAACATGCTGCTATTCAATAAGTGAAAGAAACTATGAAACTTAGTTTTAAAAGGAACGGTTTTATCTTTAAGCATTTTCCAATACAATTTTTGAAAATTTTCTGCCGCACCCTTATTCCATCTAAATTGTTGGGAGCGAGCTGCACTAATAACAACAGGTAATTCCGCTGGAGTTTCTACTTCTTCAAGATATTTGAATTTCCATTTTTTTAATTGGGCTCTATAACTAAGGTCTAAGTCTTCTGTCAGTGTATCACCTTGCCAATTTCCTGCATCCTCAATACATTTTTTTCTCCATACTCCTGCGGTTCCATTGAAATTAATAAAGTGATCTTTATAATTTCGTCCTACTTGCTCCATAGTAAAGTGAAAATCCAATGCAAATGCCTGAATTTTAGTTAACATAGAGTAATTTCTATTGATATGTCCCCAACGAGTCTGTACAACACCAATATTTTCTTCTTTGAAATAAGGAATTGTCTGCAGCAGCCATTTTTTTCCTGGTAAGAAATCAGCATCAAAAATTGCTACGAACTCTCCTTTGGCTATTTTCAATCCTTCTTTTAGAGCACCTGCCTTAAATCCTTTTCGATCTTCTCGGCAAATATGCTGAATGTCAAGCCCCGTTTTTCGTAGTTTCTCTATTTGAGTAGCAGTGGTATGAACAGATTCATCCGTAGAATCATCTAATACCTGAATTTCTAACTTATCCTTTGGATACTCTAATAGCGCAATATTATCAAGTAGTCGTTCCATTACATATAGTTCATTATAAACAGGTAATTGAACTGTTACATAAGGGGTTTCTTCTTCTTTAGAAAGATCAAAAGTAGGAGATTTGTCATCCAGTTTGCGTGATTTGAGATAGTTGAAAAGTAAATTCAACTGCGCTAAACTGTACAAGAAAATTATTAATAACGCTAATGTATAAATAACAATGATAGCAATATCCATTACGCAAAGCTATATTTAAAAATCCAACTTAAAATCTTAACGCCTGCAAAGATAGCACCTTTTATGGTTCCTGAAACTTTTGAGACACCTATTCTCTTTTTGTATCGAACCGGAACTTCTATATAGGAAAAACTCCTTTTTATTGCTTTTAACTGCATTTCTACAGTCCAGCCATATGTTTTATCCTGCATATTCAGTTCTAAAAGCTTATCATATTTAATTGCTCTAAAAGGTCCAAGATCTGTAAATTTTGCACCAAAAAACAATTTCATTAAGCTTGTTGCAAGCCAATTACCGAAAATCTGAGGGATTGTCATTGATCCCGACTCTCGTAATTTTTTATCTCTAGCACCTATTACCATATCAATATCTTGATCTATTATAGGTGCGACTATTTTTGTCAATTCTTCAGGGTAATCGCTAAAATCACCATCCAGAAAAACTATTATTTCTGGAACAGCTTGTTGTGAGGCAACATAATCAAGTCCTTTTAAACAAGCATATCCGTATCCCATTCTTTCTTCTTTTAGTACAGTAGCTCCAGCCTGTCTTGCTACCTCTTCGGTATTATCCGTAGAGCTATTACTTACCACAATTATTTCAGAAACTAAATCAGGAATTTCATTAATTACGTGGCCTATAGAGTCTTGCTCATTAAAGGCAGGTATGATTACTTTGATTATGGGATTCATTTATAGCGAAGCGTTGGGGTTGTCTTTTTTGAAGCTAAAAACATCTGTCCATTCTCCGGTTTTCTGATCGTCAACGTATTTTTCTGCTTTAAAAAGCTTATCATTTTTATATAAAAGGCAATACCCGTTTTTTTGATTATTTTTATATTGGTACTTTCTAGTAACACGATTTTTCTTATTACTTGCGGCAATATCGTAAATAATCCACCATTTTTCTGCTTTATCGTTTATAAAATGTCCTTCTTTGATTAGTTTATTACTTGATGAGTAGAAATACCAATACCCTTGTTTTTTATTATTCCAAAAATGTCCCTGCTCAGAAATAGTACCGTTAGGGTAATAAGAATACCAATAATCTATTTTTTGGCCATCCATTTTCCAACCTTCGGATTTTATAGATCCATCATTGTAGTATTCTTTATGATATTCTTTTTCTACAGAAGTTTGAAAGGAAAAGCATACAAAGGAAATAACAATATAAAGTACGTATTTCATCATTTTAATCATTGGTTACGAGCTTAGACGAAAACTATTAGAGATACCTACAAATTATTTTAAAAATCTAAATCAAAGCGGTTTTAAATGTACGTATAAAACTTACTTTTTTTGAATTGTTTATATAAAAATATGTATTTTATCGATGATTTTGGTATATTTGTCGATAATTAGAAAAGATTACATTATTTTATTTCTCTTTTTTATTTTAAAAAAATATAATCAAATTTATGAAGTTGAAGCTATTAACATTTGATAGTACCTGGAAATATGATAGAGTATTAGCACCTTTTTTCTGTGTGATACTTCCAGCTACGGCACTTCATGGTTATATAGAATATTTAAATACTGGATTTAGTCTGTATTTCTACAGGGATATTGCTAATATTATCATTCTTACTTTAGGACTAGTAATCCTCAAGCTTGATTTAATAACTAAAAAGGGATTAATCGTGATATCTTTATACACTATTAGATTTGCTATTGATTACACTTTTATTGTTGGTTATTTTGATTCCAGTTTTGCGTTTGAATATAATTTTATACACGTTCAAATGATTTTTGCTACGGTTATATTTGCTGCAGGTACGTTGATTCATGCGAGGCATCTTTTTATATTAAATACGATGAATATTTTGTTTGTCATCTGTTGTGCATTAACAATTGGTAATGAACATTCGGTTATGAGATTTATCTTTTGCGGAGTTTTGGTTTCTGGAGGTGGGTTTATAGCCTATGCAGGTAAAAAGTTTGTACAATCACTTTTTAGAAAAATTAAGTCTGCAAGAGTATTGATTGAGAAACAAAATACTGAGTTAAAAAAGATGAATGCCACAAAAGACCAGTTGTTTAGAATTATTGGTCATGATTTGAGAACCCCCTTTCATCAAATGAATTTGCTAATCGAGCTTATTTCAGAAAGTAAGGATGAGAATGAAAAGTTAGAATACCTTACTCTTATAAAAGAATCAGCTACTCAAGGAAACGAACTTTTGGAAGATTTGTTAAGCTGGGATGAGAAAGATGTGGATCATAGTGATATAAACTTAGAAGAGTTTTCAATTGCAAAAATTGTAAATAAGACTTTCGAGTTTTATAAGTTTAATAGCGATGTTAAAGAAATCACGTTGATTAATGAGGTGCCAGAAAATATAAAATTGAGAATCAGTAATTCTATGATGGAAACTGTTTTTAGAAACCTAATTGGAAATGCTATTAAGTTTTCTCATCCAAAATCGAAAATTATAGTTAATTGTAGTATTAATAATAACCATATTAACATATCGGTGGTAGATAAAGGCGTAGGTATAAGTTCAGAACAATTGAAAGTTCTATTTTCTGATCAGGTTAAATCAACATCCGGAACCGCTGACGAAAAAGGAACTGGCTACGGATTAGGAATTGTAAAAAAACTTGTAGAACAACAAATGGGCTCACTTTCAATTGATAGTGAATTGAAAAAAGGAACAAAAGTAGTACTCACTTTTCCTTTAGTTGCTTAATACTTATAAAATAGTAATCTATTCTATTACTTCTTTTCTTACACATTAAAACGAATTTGCAATATTCTGTTATAAGAGTAAGATATTCTAATTAAACATTCTTCATTCTTGTTGGTATTTATAAGCTGATGTAAAAGATGAATGTTTATTAATTTTTTCTTACTTAAAATAAAATACACATCTAATTTGCGCATTTCATCGATTATTTTATTAATTTAAACGATGTATTGAATTTTTTTATTATATTGAAATAAGTTTTAACGGGGCTAAATAAATCGATGTTAATATGAATAGTACATCTAAAAAGTTACCCGGATTTTTTCAGTTTGATAAGGTTTTGTTTACCGTAATGTTTATTGCATTACCAGGAATAATACTTGATGGCTTAGTTGAGTTTAATGAAGCTGGATTAAGTGCTTATTTTAATAGAGCTGTTGTCACATTTTCTATAGTTACTCTTGGTTTAATATTGCAGAGAAGCGGTTTTATTAGAAAATCAAAACTTCTTACTTTATCCGTATATACTATCGTTTTAGGAATGATGTCCACTATATTTTTCGGTGTAGATGATCCTAATTTTATATTTGAATCATTTTTCCTAAAAGTAGAAGTAATTGTATCTCTTTTGTTTTTTGCAGTAGGTATGTTGGTTCATTTTAGGCATATAATTTTCTTGCTAACGATTAATTTTCTTTTTATAGGATTATGTATGTTTTATTATCCTAACTTTCCTTTAGAGAAGTTTGCTTTTTATTTTGTTATTGTTAGTGGTGGTGGTCTTATGGCATATTTCTGTCAGCGTTTATTGGTACAGTTATCTAGAAAAGTTAAAGAAGCAAATAGATTAATAAGTATCAAGAATGAAGAATTAAAAGAAATGAATCAATCCAAAGATGATTTGTTTAGGATTATAGGTCACGATCTTAGGACTCCATTTTATCAACTTAGATCATTAATTGACATGGTAGATGAAGTAGAGAATGATGAAGAAAGAGATGAGATACGAAATATGATAAGACAAGCTGCTGATAAAGGGAATAATTTGTTGGAAGATTTGTTAGAGTGGGGAAACATTTACAAAAAACAATCACAAGTTTTACTGGAGACAAAAGAGATTTCTGTTATCGTGGATAAAGTTTTTGCGTTTTCTGATTTAAAAACAAAAAATAAAGAGATTAGTCTAATAAATAAGTTGCCTAGAGATCTAAAAGTAACTATAAATCCAGCAATGATGGAAACTGTAATGAGAAATTTGATAGCAAATGCCATTAAGTTTTCCCACCGAGGTTCTGACATTATTGTAAAATCAGAAAAAATAGGTGGACAGGTAAGAATAGCTATAGAGGATAATGGAATCGGAATGTGCAATGATAGCCTTTATAATCTTTTTGAAAAAGAGAAAAACAATTCTACTACTGGTACAGAAAATGAAAGAGGTACAGGATTTGGTTTAAGTATAGCTAAAAAACTAGTAGAAAAACAGAATGGAGTCTTAGAAATAGAAAGCGAATACAATAAAGGAACAACGATTAATTTATATTTCCCAAATACAATGAGTGCCTAATTTACGAACTAAACTTTTGTAAATAAAAAAACAGCCTATTTTAGGCTGTTTTTTTGTGCTATTATTATTTTTGAATTTACTTATTATTCACATAATCCATAAGATCTACATCATTTCCTAACAGAATCTCGTTAGAATTGATTCTTCCATCTAAGTTATCGTTCTCTAATTTTAATACACCTCTTGGACATACCGCAGAACAAATACCACATCCTACACAACTTGATCGTACAATATTCTCTCCTTTTTGAGCATATGATCTTACGTCGATTCCCATTTCACAATAGGTGGAGCAATTACCACAAGAAATACATTGACCTCCATTAGTAGTAATTCTAAATTTAGAAAATAATCTTTGTTGAATTCCTAATATCCCTGCCATTGGGCAACCCATACGACACCAAACTCTATTTCCAAGAATTGGATAAAATCCAGTACCAATAACACCAGAGAAAATAGATCCAATACCAAAACCATAAAAAGCTCTAAGCGCACTATCTCCAGTATAGCTGTTATTGTTTAGGCCAAATGAGAAGTATTTAGCCTGAATTTGTATTTGACTCAAGTCGATAAAACTGATTAAAATAAGAAATGCAATAGTAAAGATGAAGAAGCCAGTTGCCCCAGCAACAGCACTTTTGTTAAGTTGCTTTCTCTTATAATACAAAATACCTGCAAAAAGTAACGTTAAAAATACTCCTACACTTATTAAAAATACATTTTTTGTAAACCAGTATTTAGTAGCGTCATATCCTAAAAAGGTTGAAATTGTTGCAACAGTCATAATAACTGAAAACACTAATACCGTATGGATCATCCACCTTTCTATTTTCCATGCTTTTACACTCTTATCAGATAATTGACGGAAAGAATCTCCTGCAGTTTCTGCAAGTCCTCCACAACCACAAACCCAAGAACAGTACCATCTTTTTCCATATTTGTATGTTAACCAAGGAGAAATTACAAACACCATTAATACAGCTAAGATTAAGAAGAATAAACCAATATTTTGTGCATTAATAAATTGATCTACTCTCCATTGTTCAAACGCATAGTAATTAAGCGGCCACATATTTTTTAGATCATTATAAGGTAAAGAGAACGTATCCGAATTTAAACGTGCCATTAATTCAGGAATCACAAAAGCAAATGCGGTTTGAAAAAATATAACACTCACCGTACGCAGTTGTTCATAACGATTATGTTTATATTTCATTATAAACTTTATTCCAAACCCTATGATAGCTATAGTATACAATGTTCCATACACGAACCATTGACTGGCTTGCTCATTTTTAAACGCATAACTCAAAGGGTCAAATAAAGCAATTAAGCCGGTATTAGCACCATCTACTCCTTGTCCTAAACCTAATAAATCAGCAAAAAAGTACAAGACAACATAAAACCCTGTAAGTACTATTCCGGCGATCCAAGCAAGGACTCCTCTTGATGATATGGAATTAAACCAAACTGCATCATTTTTTATACCTTCTAATTTTTTGTCATATGTACCTTTAGAGAAGATAACAATACCTATAGTTATAGCTGATAATGATAAGGTAAGCCAAGTAGCTTTATTAGGTAAATTGAGATTAAAGGTAGCTAGTAATAATATAAGTAGTCCAGTCATTCCAACTAGAACACCAATCTTTTGTTTCGTATTTAGGCTCTTAGGAGGTTGTCCTGTTAATGCCATGTTTCTTTCTACTGCCATTGTTTATGCGTTTATTGTTTGTTGCTTTTGGAAAGCATTTAAAATATCTTTTTCGAAATGTTTGAAGAATTCAGGATTAAAATTGGCTTCTAATAAATTGGAGATGACATAGTCTACATCTCTTTTTTCGGTTAACCATTTGTCAAATACCTCGTGACGCATTCGAATCCCAAAAGTGTTTATCCCTAGAAACTCTCTAGTTTCTTTATGATAAGAAACGGTAACACATTTTGTATCATCTTGATGTATCCAATGGAATTGTTCTTCATATTCTTGAGGTCTACCAAATACCCATCCATATGTTTGATATTCGATGTCCAAGAATTTGGCACTGTTAAACCAGTGACCAGGCTTATACTCTAGTTTATTTCCACAGATCGTTTGTGCAACAGTTTCGCCCATCATTCTTCCGGTATACCATACTGCTTCTATTGGTCTTCTGTTTCCAATAGCTTCATGTTGTTCTGCACAATCACCAATAGCATATATGTTAGAAATATTTGTTTCTAAGAAACGATTTACTTTAACACCTCTTCCTAATTCAATTCCAGAATCTTTTAAGAAATCTACATTGGGAGATACACCAGCGGTAAGCCCAACAACATTGCAAGCTATTTCTTCTCCTGTTTCTTGAATGATTATTGACTTCACTTTTCCATCTTTATCAGAAATGATTTCTTTTAGGTTGGAACCTAAACGCAGGTCAATGTGATGATTCTTTATATGTCGGTTAATCATTCCACTTTCTCCAGCAGGAAGAACGCCATTCCAGAAACTATCTTCTCTTACTAAAAAAGTAACAGGGATTCCTCTGGAGTTAAGCATTTCTGCTAATTCTATTCCGATTAAACCACCACCAACAATAACAGCTCTTTTACAAACTTTATTATTAGGAGCATGTTTTTCTAAATTTTCAAGGTCCTGTTTATGGTACATTCCCATAACACCATCTAGATCTTGACCTGGCCATCCAAATTTATTTGGTTTAGAACCTGTAGCAATTATTAGTTTATCATACTGCAGACTTTCTCCATCTTCAAAAATCAATTGACTTTTTTGGTGATCTACTTTTGATACAAATCCTTTCTTTAATTCAATACGATTTTTTTCCCAAAACCAATTTTCATAAGGTTGTGTATGTTCGAATTTCATGTGTCCCATGTATATATACATCAACGCAGTACGAGAAAAGAAATAATCTGTTTCGGCAGATACGAGAGTAATCTTTTTATCAGACATTTTCCGGATATGCCTTGCAGCAGTAACACCAGAAATTCCGTTGCCGATAATTACAATATGTTCCATAGAGGTATGTGTTAGTTGATTTTCAATTTTAGTTCTTAAAATGAAGCTTCTGTGCGTAAGTCGTTTATAAATATAAGAACTTAACCAGTATTAATAATTTAGAATTAATCTAAAAAGCTAGGTTTTTGTAAGTTTTAGTAAAGAATTCGAACAAGGGTTTTCTTTATAAATGAATAAAAAAATCTTTCAAACAAATTGAAAATAATTTGTAAGTAGCATATAGACGCTCCGACTCAATGCCCGTTACCAAGGTAAACTTAACTTGTATTCAACCAACTTCATAATAAGAAGTTTTTAAAACTTAAAACAATGAAAAAAATAATTTTTATACTGACTTTGCTAATGGTTACTGTTAGCTTTTCGCAAAGTACAACAGAATTTTTCACTAAATCTGATGCGTTTTTCAAAAAACACGTAGCAAATGGAAAAGTGAATTATAAGGCAATAAAAAATGATCCAAAGGAATTGGATGAATTATTGAATATAGCTGCTAATTTAAGTGTTTCTAAGAGTGATGCTAAAACTTTTCAAGCATTTTATATTAATGGATATAATCTATCAGTAATAAAAGGAGTGATAAACAATTACCCTACAAAATCACCGCTTGATATTAAAGGTTTTTTTGATAAGAAAACATATACTTTAGCAGGTAAATCGACAACATTAAATGATTTGGAAAACAAGATTCTTAGAAAGAATTTTCCATCAGAAGCTCGTTTTCATTTCGCTTTGGTTTGTGCAGGTTTAGGTTGTCCTCCAATAATTTCTGAGGCTTACACTCCTTCGCTTCTAGAAAAACAATTACAGCGTCAAACTACGATAGCATTAAACAATCCTAATTTTATTAAAGTAAAAGGAAAGAAAGTACAACTTTCTCAAATTTTCGAATGGTATAAAGGGGACTTTACTCAAAATGGTTCAGAAATAGATTATGTAAACCAGTTTAGAAAAGAAAAAATTCCTGCGAATGCAAGAATATCATACTACCCATATAATTGGAGTTTAAACGTAGCAAAATAATAATAAACCTATAAATAAGGATAACAAGTAATCCAATAAATACTTAATCTAATAATAAACATATTTAAATCATGAGATTAACTAAGAATATAATAACCGCATTTTTTTTATTACTAACCGTAAGCTTTGGATTTGCGCAAGATGATGATGCAGAGGATAATGGTTCTGTAATACAAAACCTTACTCCTTCAAAATTGATTGGAAAAGGACAAGTAGATGTTAAATGGTTTAATAATCTTTATACACAAACTCGTATTGCAAATGCTGACGGAGATGTATCTTCTGCAGATAGAGAGAATTTCTTTACTTCGACATTAGATGTTTTCTATGGAATTTCAGAAAATAGAAGAATAACCGTAGGTGCGATTATTGAATTTAGATCTAATACAATAGGAGACCGTGGTGCTTTTGATGTCTTCAGTTTTGATGGAGAAAGTGGATCAGCAAGAAGTGGTATTACCAGTATTGCTCCAAGTGTAAAATTTGTCCCTTTTAAAAGTCTGAGTAATTTTTCTGTACAAAGTAGCTTGGTGATTCCGACAATAAAAAGTGAGTTTGATGATGGTGTTTTCTTTGATCAAGATGGGTTTGTTTTTCAAAACAGATTCTTTTATGACCTTGCTTTAGGTAATAGTAATAAGTGGCAGCTTTTCTTTGATCTAAATACTGAATATAATTTTGGTAAGGAGCTTGAGTTTAATAGCGATGGCAGATCAGAAGGTAGTTTTGCCAATGACAGCTTTCGTCTTACTCCTGGAGTGTTTTTAAGTTATTTTCCGAGCTCTAAGTTTACAGCACAAGTATTTGTACAACATTTTCAACTTATTGATTTAAATAATGATTTTGAGCAAGATCTAACTGCAGTAGGAGCAGGAGCAAAATATCAGCTTACAAAATCGCTTAATATTGAAGCATTATGGAGTTATTTTGCAAGAGGAAATGATTCTGGTCTTGGAGAATCATACAATATAGGTTTAAGATACGTATTATAGAAAACAAACATTCTCTGGTTTGAGGTTAACTTTGTATAACATTATAACAAACCAGAGGAAATAATTTTCAAGGTTTAGAACAAACATTTAGCTTAGGTTTAAGAGCAATATTTTAAGCACTATAAAATATAAATTGTATTTTCAGCGGTATAAAAAATAATCATGAAACGTTTTTTTATACTGCTGATTAGCATTTGTTTTTTGAACTGTTCTGGACAGCAATCTAAAATCAATGGGATTAGTTTTGTCGCATCGCCAAAAGAGATTAATGAGACAAATATAGATCCTGTTGTAAAAGTAAATGCAAATTGGGCTGCTGTGATGCCATTTGGATTTGTGAAAAATTTGAAAGAACCATCAGTTGTTTTTAATACAGAAAGGCAATGGTGGGGGGAGAGAGCAGATGGAGCAGAGCGTACCATTGAATTACTAACCCAAAAAGGGATTAAAGTCATGCTGAAGCCACAGATTTGGGTTTGGCGAGGTGAGTTTACGGGTAATATTTCTATGGATTCTGAAGAGGATTGGAAAACCTTAGAAAGCTCTTATGAAGGGTTTATTATGCTGTATGCTAAATTGGCGCAAAAATTAAATGTTCCAATATTATGTATTGGTACAGAATTGCACACTTTTGTACAGAAAAGACCCGAATATTGGAAGCAGTTAATACAGAAAGTTAGATCTGTTTATGAAGGTAAGTTAACCTATGCAGAGAATTGGGATCAGTTTGCAAATGCTCCTTTTTGGAATCAATTGGATTATATAGGTGTAGATGCTTACTTTCCGGTTTCTGAGAGTAAAACGCCTAGTGTAGAGGAGATGAGGGAAGGTTGGCAAAAGCATAAAAATAAGATAATAGCATTACAAAAAACAATAGAAAAACCTGTTTTGTTTACAGAGTTTGGATATAGAAGTATACATTATACAGGGAAAGAACCTTGGGCTTCTGATAGAGTGAAAGGAAATGTAGATTTAAAAGCTCAGAATAATGCGTTAACAGCATTATATGAGGAGTTCTGGAAAGAACAATGGTTTGCCGGAGGATTTCTTTGGAAATGGTACCACGACCATGATAAGGTGGGTGGAGAAGATAATAATAGATTTACAATACAAAATAAACCATCAGAAAAGTTAATACAAACATTGTATAAAGATGATTAAAACCAATTATATCGTATATGTCTTATGTTGCATTCTATTGGCTTGTAATAAAGATCAAG
Source organism: Aquimarina sp. Aq107 (assembly GCF_943733665.1). Taxonomy (NCBI): domain Bacteria; kingdom Pseudomonadati; phylum Bacteroidota; class Flavobacteriia; order Flavobacteriales; family Flavobacteriaceae; genus Aquimarina; species Aquimarina sp. Aq107. The sequence continues at coordinate 5,381,141 of NZ_OX030782.1, forward strand.
ATACGATTCTATTGGATGAATCTCTTGCATCTTTGGTTGTTCTAAATGATATAGAAATCGATAATGTAATTGCTTGTGCTTCTGGATCTGAATCAGATGAAGACGTCATTATTGCATACCTATACCCAAGACCAGGAGTAACAGATATTAGATATTTTGAAACAGCAAATATAGAAGCTGATAAAAATGATTATCAAAACTACCAACGGGTAATGATAGCACCAACAGATATTTTTAATGGATATCTAAAAAAATTCACAAGAACTACAATTGAAGAAAAGTGGGTAATTATTACGTTTTTTGAAAATGAAAAATTGCATTTATCAAATCCAATTAGATTAAAACATCTAACAAAACCTACAGAGTTTACAGATGAAGTGATTGTGAATACAAATAGCGAAAATATGCCAATATTTAATTGGGAAGATGGATTGTTTAATGATAATAAGATATATTTTCAAGTAGTTTCTGATACTGATGATGAATTGCTTTCTGGAACCTATACTTTTCAAAAACAATTCCAATATTATAAAACGGATAATGTAGTTTTAAATATCACCCAAGAAATTCCACCACAATTAGACACAGCTAATTCATATAATTTTACTCTTATGGGAGTCAGTGAAGATAATTGGGTGAATTTGTTTATTCAAAAAAGATTTCAGCCCTAACTTTATTTAATCTTTTATGTAAGATCATAACATGTTTTTCGTCTACGAGTTTAAAATATGTTATGAAGAAAATCTTAATAGCACTGATTTTCTTTGTGTATCAAGGAAGTTTTTCTCAAGATGCTCTAGTGTCAGAACTACAAATTTCAGGACTAAAAAGGACAAAAGAATCCTTTATTAGGAAATTAGTTAAGGTAAAACCAGGTTCAGTATACGATTCTCTGAGGGTAGCTACGGATATAGAAAGACTTAAAAGACTTCCTGGTATTGCAAATGCAGAAGCAATAGTGCAAAAAAATCAAGGCTCAGAGTATCAAATTATCTATACTATTGAAGAAAATTTTACTATTATTCCGGGGCTTAGTATAGCAACCGATAACAACGGTGAATTTGCATATAGGGTATCCCTTTTTGAGTTTAACTTATTCGGAAGAAATCAAATATTAGGAGGATTTTATCAGCGAGATGTGTTTGATTCTTATGGTGGATATTGGGAAGCTCCTTACCTTTTTACAAATAAGTTTGGTTTTGGTATTAATTATAAGAATCTAGTTTCTCAGGAGCCTATTTTTCTTGACAATAATAATACGATTAATTATAAATTCGATACAAGAGCTTTCGAAGTTAATTTGTTATACGAATTTAACTTTCACCATAAAGCGCAGGTTGGAGTTAACATCTCTAATGAAGAATATAATTTTATAGAAGGAGATTTACCTTCAGAAATTCCTACGCGCCTTTCTGCTAGTAAAATAGCTTACCGAGGAGAGTATGAGTATAACGATATTGATATTGATTATCAGTATGTATCTGGTTTAAGAAGTCTTTTGGATTTTCGATTTGTTACTGGCGGCGATGGTCTTTTAGATGATTTTTTTATCGGTAGAAACGATTTCGAATATTTCAAAAGAGTGGGTAAGTTAGGAAATTGGGCTAATCGCCTTAGGTTAGCATATGCTTCTAACGATGATACTCCATTTGCACCTTTTGCTGTAGATAATCAATTAAATATAAGAGGTGCGGGAAATACTATTGATAGAGGGACTGCGGCAATAGTTTTAAATACCGAGTATAGACACACGTTATATGAAAAAGGTTGGTTTGTAGTTCAGAGCAATGTTTTTATTGATACAGGTACCTGGAGAAATCCAGGAGGAGAACTCGTGGAGTTAATAGATGGTAGTACACTAAGATTTTACCCAGGAGCGGGCATAAGATTGATACATAAAAGAATTTTTAATGCGGTTTTTAGGTTAGATTATGGATACGGAATTGGAAATGATGCAACCAATGGTATTACCTTTGGGATTGGACAATATTTTTGATTTGCAGTGCAATAAGGTGTACCTTTGTTATAAAATTGCTTCAAATATTTAGAACTAAATGCGAAAAAGACTCACTCTTGTCTTCCTAACTTTTTGTTTTTGTTTTTTAGGAAATGCTCAGAAAAGAAATATTTCTGAAATAGTAATTCAAGGAAATAAAAAGACAAGAACAGCGGCAATTATAAAATTGAATTCTGTTAGAGAAGGGGAAGTATTAGATTCTATTAAGATAGAAGAAGATATTAAACGGTTGAAACGATTACCTAGCATTGCGCATGCATATTATCAAGTTCACGAAAAAGAGAATGGTTATCAAGTAGTTTATGGAGTAGAAGAAAACTTTACTATAATTCCGAGTGCTAATGTATACACTACTAATAATGATGAATTTGCATTTAGAGTAGGCTTATATGAGTTTAATTTATTAGGGCAGAATGTCACTTTAGGCGGGTTTTATCAAGATGATATTTATAGCTCTTTTGGATTAAATATAAGAGCTCCATATTTATTTACTAATAAGTTTGGTTTGGCATTTAATTACCAGAATCTTACTACACAGGAACCTGTTTTTCTAGATAATGGTACTGCGGATTATAAATACAATAATACGTCATATGAAGTTTTAGGATTGTATCAATTTAATTTTCGAAATAGAATAGAATTAGGTGTAAATTATTTTAATGAAGATTATACATATAGAAATGGAGCTACAGGACCTAATGTGCCACTTGATTTTGATGTAAATAAAGTACTTTTTAAATTAATTTATGAGTATAACAATTTAGATTATTATTTTCAATATGTCTCAGGATTTAGAAGTGTGGCAAACTTTCAATACGTAATTAGTACGGAAAATGTGTTACCAGATTTTTTAATTGGGTGGAATGATTTTATGTATTATCATCGAATTGGTAAAAAAGGAAATTGGGCATCTAGATTGAGAGTAGGTTTAGCAACCAATGATGATTCTCCTTTTGCACCTTTTGCTGTTGATAATAATCTAAATATTAGAGGGGTTGGAAATACAATTGATAGAGGAACTGGTGTTATTGTTTTGAACACAGAATATAGGCATACTTTATATGATAAAGATTGGTTTGTATTACAAAGTAATGTTTTTGTTGATGGAGGTAGTTGGCGAAATCCTGGCGGAGATTTTGGGGACTTCGGAGAAACTCAAAATTTCAGAGTATATCCAGGAGTAGGATTGCGATTTATACATAAACGTATTTTTAATGCAATCTTTAGAATAGATTATGGATATGGAGTTACCGAAGATGCTACTAATGGATTTGTATTCGGAATAGGGCAATATTTTTAATAATCAAAAATTAGTTTTTTTGTTAAAAACAAGTTAATTAATTACCGAACGTTTGGTAAAAAACTAATTATCTATATATTTGCTGTGTTATGAGACCAGTAAAAGTAGAAGATAAACAGTTGATGGAGGGCCTTAATCAGGTTTTTAGATCTAAAGGGTATGAAGGAGCTAGTCTAAACGAATTGGCAGAAGGTGCCGGTTTAAAAAAAGCAAGTTTGTATCATAGATTTCCCGATGGAAAAAAGGGAATTGGTCTTGCAGTCTTATCGTATTCTTCGGATTGGTTGCATAAGAATCTGTATGAATTACTGATGGATAAAAAAGTTTTGAAAGAGGAAAGGTTGGAAACGACTTTAACCAGAATAAAGGAATTATACGGTGATGGAAAAGAAACTTGTGTGCTTAGATCCTTATCAATGGAATCTGGAATGGAAATATTTGGAGATCAAATAAAAGAAGAGATGGATAGATGGATAAGAAATTTCACAGAATTTGGATTAGAGTTCGGACTTAGTAGAGATCAATCAACGAGAATTGCAAAACAGGGTTTAATAAGTATACAAGGAAGTCTTGTAGTAGCTAATGCAATGTCTGATAACAGCTTGTTTTTGGATACTTTAGAAGATATAAAACTTAAGTATAAAGCATAATATTTTTTTATAATAATAATTTACCGAACGTTCGGTAACAAAATTTTAATAATGGAAAAAAAATTCCCTTTGCCACCTTTTACAGAAGAAACGGCAAAACAAAAAGTTCAGATGGCAGAAGATGCCTGGAACAGTAAAGATCCAATAGCTATATCAACGGCTTATAGTTTAGAAACCGAATGGCGTAATCGAAATCAATTCATCAATGGACGAGAAGAAGTACAGGAATTTCTCAGAGATAAATGGAAAAAAGAACTCAATTATAAACTTAGAAAAGAATTATGGGCATATCAAGATAATAGGATTGCAGTGCGATTTGAGTATGAATATCAAAATAAAAACAATCAATGGTACAGAGCATACGGTAATGAAAATTGGGAGTTTGATGAGAATGGTTTTATGGAAAAAAGATATGCCAGTATTAACGATTTAGAAATATCAGAGACAGAAAGAAAATTATAATCTAATTTAAATACATACATAAAGATGAAAAATCAAAAGACAAAGCGTTTTATGGTATTGCTTGTGATTACTCTTACCACAAGTGTCTTAGCGCATGGTTTACCCCTTAAGAATAATTACGAAACTACTATAGAGAATACGGTTAAATATAAAAAAATCAATATACAAGGAATAGATGTTGCCTATAGAGAGGCTGGTAATCCTAAAAATCCGGCGATTGTATTATTACATGGATTTCCTTCTTCGTCTCATCAATACCGTAAAGTATTGAATGCATTATCAGATGAGTTTTACTTAATTGCACCGGATTATCCTGGTTTTGGGAATAGTGATTTTCCTAGTGCTACCTCTTACGAGTATACTTTTGATAATTTAGCTAATACTATTGAGGTTTTCTTGGAAAAGTTAAAAATTAGGTCTTATGCATTAATGATTCAAGATTATGGTGCTCCAATAGGTTTAAGAATTGCGACTAAGTATCCAGAAAGAATAACCGCTATTATAAATCAAAATGGAAATGCCTATAAAGAAGGTTTAGGACCTGCCTGGAAGGATGTTAAAGCATTTTGGGCAAATAGATCTCCAGAAACTGAGAAGGCTTTGTTACCTGTGTTTTCTATAGAAGGATTAAAATGGCAATATACTCACGGTACCAGAAATCCAGAAAATGTGAATCCAGATACTTGGCATTTGGATTACTTACGAATGTCAAGACCGAATGCTCATAAAGTCAACTTAGATCTGTTTTATGATTATCAAAACAACATAAAGTTATATCCGAAATGGCAAAAGTATTTTAGAGACAACCAACCTCCACTATTAATTGTTTGGGGTAAAAACGATGCCTTCTTTCCAGAAAGTGGGGCACAAGCTTTTAAAAAGGATGTAAAAAGTATTGATTACAATATTTATGATACTGGACATTTTGCTTTAGAGGAAGAAAGTAAATCGATTATCAAGAAAATTAGATTTTTCCTGAAAAAAAATGGAGTTAAATAATAGCTACAAAATAGAACAAGGATCTAGTTGATAAACTAGATCCTTGTTTCATTATTATTCAAATATACCTGAAATACACATATGCGTTTCTCTTGTTCCTAAACAACAACCATTTGATAAAGGATATCCACCACAAGATTGACATTTTTGAGCGTCAACAGGATTAGGGCAAGCTCCAAGATTACCTCCATTTACAGACTTTTGTTGATCTTTGCTAAGAGTTTGAGCGTTTTTTAAATTTAAAATGTTCTTTAACATAATTAAGGTTTTAAGAATAATATTTCCCCAAACATTTAGAGACACTTGAGGTTTATGTCTATGCAATTCTTAACGCTAATATGGGGAATTTGTTGCTTTTTTACAATTTATTTATGATTTCAGAAATTGTTTGTTTTGACTGTTTAAATACTTCTTCATTCATAGTGGTTCCTTCTAATGGCAAAAAGGTTACATCAGTTATCCCAATAAGACCTAAAACTGTTTGTAAATAGGGTTGAACAAAGTCTAAGGCTTTCATTTCATTTGAGTTATACACGGCTCCAGCTGAGGTAATGATATAAGCTTTTACATTTTTGACTGTACCATAAAATTGACCTTGGTCATTTATCCCAAAAGTACTGTTAATTCTAACTATGTGGTCAATCCAAGCTTTTAAGGCGGATGGAATACTAAAGTTATACATAGGCGTACTTATAAGTAGGATATCTGTTTCCTTTAATTCTTCAATGAGTTCATCCGATAATTTTGTAGCACTACTTAATTCGTCACTAAATTGTTCTTTAGAAGTATAAAACCCTTCAATTGTTTTTTGATGTATGTGTGGTATAGGTTTATTTATAATATCTCTAATTATAATTGAACCTTGTGGATTGCTTTTTTGCCAATGTAGCTGAAATTGATCTGCTATTTTTCGACTATCTGAGTTGTTGATTCTAGAACTGGAATCTATTCTTAGTAATTTCATAGTTTTATTTTTTAAGGTTTAAAAATTCATATACTGCGCTAAAATCTAGATCTCCATACCCATGCTGTTTTGCTTGTGCATAGATTTCCTTAGTAATTGTAAGATTAGGGAGCGCTACATTTTGCTCATATGCGCAAATAGTGGATAGGTGTAGATCTTTTTGTATCCACTTTAAGGGGAAATTTGTTTCATAATTAGAGTTTTCAAGTTTTGAACGGATTGCTGACATTACGGGAGGAACAACGGGTGTGCTTAGTAGTACATTGAATAATGTTTCTTTTTCTAAACCCATAGCTTCACCCATCACTAATGCTTCCGAAAAAGCAACCATAGATTGTCCTAATAATTGATTAATTAGCATTTTCATAGCAGCACCCATTCCTACTTTTCCTAAATGCAATGTCTTTTTTCCCATAATATCAAGTAAGAATTTAGTTTCAGTAACAGAAGCTGAATCGCCTCCTAACAAAAAAAGTAATTCACCGCTCTCAGCAGGAGCTTTAGTACCTGCTACTGGAGCGTCGAGATAACGAATTCTATGTTTTTTTGCGATGATATCCATCTCCTTGGTAAATGATGGATTTACCGTGCTGCAATTAATCCAAATACTATTATCCTTAAGAGAAGAAAGAAAACCTTTGCTGCCAAGAGCAACTTCTTTTACAATTTCTGGAGTAGATAGCATTGTGATTAAAACATCTACGTTTTGTGCAACTTCTTTAGGGTTTTCTGCCCATGTTGCTCCATTATCCAGTAGATGGTTTGCTTTTTCTTTGGTTCGGTTGTATACAATAAGTGAATGGCCGGCTTTTTGAAGATTAGAAGCCATTCTACTTCCCATTATACCTAATCCTATAAATCCTATTTTATTCATTTGTATATGTTTTAATTCTTATACAAATGTCACAGAAAGTGAAAAAAATAAGTTTTCGAAAAAACTAAAAGTTGTGTTTTTCGATCAAAAACTTAGATCATAATGTCTTTTCGGTATTTAATTTGAAATTGCTTAGGAGAAATATTGAATTTTTTTTGAAATGTCTTAATGAAATGTGGGGTGTTTTCGTATCCAACTTGTCGTGCGATACTTGTAACAGAATCGTTAGTGTCTTTTAATAAAAAAGAAGCTTTTTCTAACCGTCTTTCGATCAGCCACTTTTTAGGAGAAATACCAAATTTAGATTTAAAATCTCTTCTAAATGTCGAGATACTTCTTCCAGTAAGATAAGAGTAATCTTCAACGTCCAGTGGTTTGTCAAAGTTATTATTCATAAAAGTCTGAATGTTTTTTTTAGCTCTTTTTTTTAATTGAAAAAGCTTTGACAGAAATTCGCTTCCTTGTTTCGAAATACTGATCAGATGCAGTAATTCTAGTAGTTTTGGTCTTGTGAATTGATGCTGATTTTTACCTCTGTAAAGGGTAAGAAGAGTATCTGTAAAAAGTCGTAGATTTTGATCATACTCTAGTACTAAATTTGTTGAGGTATCTTCCTTTGTAAACACTTCGAAATTATTCAAAAATTCATCTGTAATTTCTTCATCAAAGAAGAAAACAACGGCTTCGAAAGAGTTATCCTTAGGGATAATATCTGATATCATATATAGCCCTCTTGGTAAAAGAATGATTTGATTTTTTTGAACTATGGTTAAATCACCTTCTGGGGTTTCGACTTGTAATCCTCCATTTAGCACTAATGTTAATGCGTGAGCAGCTAAATACCTTTCATTCTGAAGATCCGCTTGTTCTACATTTTTTAGAATTACACAAGAAAGACCGTCTATTAAAACTTTTTCTATTCTAGGATGTTGATAAAATACTTGAGGAACTACTTTCATAACAAGCGAAAATCAATAGAATGTATATAATTAAATAACGGCTTTTTATAAAAGTAGTGATTTTCGGTCAAAAGTTTAATCAGAATCGAATTTCAGCTTACATTCTAGGGTAAATTCATCTGCAATTGCATTTTCTTTCATACGTTTAAAAATACTTGGAGAGTTATGATTAACTCCATATTTAGTTCTGTCAATTGTATGATTAAATGTAATAGTAATTCCAGAGTCATTGTATTCTATGTTAACAGGAATACGTTCCAGGTTTGTTTTTCCTTTAATAGTCAGTTTACCTTGTAGAATAGCTTTATGATTTTCAATCTTTGTAGTTTTTTCTAGAGAAAATATAGCTTTTGAATATTTTTTAACCTCAAAAAAATCTTCGTTTTTTAAATGATTTTTGAGATCGGTATTTTCATGATCTAAACTTTTCATATCAATGGTAATATTCATAGCGGATATTACTGTATCACTTATAATCATGGCACCTTTTTTTGCGTCAATCGTACCTTTTAGAGAATAAGAATTAAATGCCGCTTTGCCTGTCCAGAAAAATGTTGATTTTTTTGTATCTAATTCGAAACTCTGGGCGTTTATACTTTGTAGTCCTAATAGTAGAAAAAATACTATGGATATAATTTTTAGTGTTCTCATTTTAATTCAGAAGTTTATTGGTTGTTTCTATTTTTTCATATCCACATACGGTTTCCCCATCCTCAGTAATGCCTATAAAGTACCACATAGCCCATCCGCCAAAGAGAGAACTATCTGTTCGCCAGTTTTTTGTCCAAGTATATGGTTGAGACTGTTTCATAAGTTCTTTTTTAGTGTCAAAGTTTTTATTTAATTCTTTTAATGGATATGATTTCCTAAGATTCCAAGTGTTATTGAAGAACAGATAAGCACCATATTCTATGATTTTAATCTCACTTTCTTTACATAGGATAGCTGTGTTATGTTTCCAATAGAATCGATTATCAATCTTAATTGCATCAATTTTTTTTGGAAAGTTATTTACTTCAATTGCCTTACGAAGTGCTTTTAATTTATCAGGTAATTCTTCATTTATGGGAGTTCCATATTGTATTTGTGCGGTCAATGAATTTAAGGTAGATGCTATTAATAGTGCAATTATTATTCTCATGGTGTTATTATTTAATTTTTTCTGCAATCCAAACTGCTAAAAAGCCTCTATCCACAGCATGAGTAGAACCGTATAATTTTCCGTTTTTATAGTAAAAGCTTGTGTTATAACTTCCGCTATTGTCACCAGATATCAGAGAAACATAAACAACATCTAATTGGGTATTAATTCTTCCTTCTTGTATTTTAACTCCTTCTCGATAAAATGTACCGTGTACAGTTTTGGAGTTAATTTTATCAATACGCATCATAGCAAAATTAGAGTCTGTTTTATCCTGAGGACTCATATCTAATTTCCATTCACCTATTAATAATTGTAAGTCTGTATTATTTTCTTGAGAAAAGGCGGAGAAAGCGGTGATGAAAAGAACGAGTAAGCTTACTTTTTTTAGAATTGCAAAATGTTTCATTTTTCTGATTTTAGAATTTGTATGAGACAAATATTGACCAAATGCAGAAAAAAATCGTTTCAATTTGCTAAATGAGACGGATTTTAGATAAAAACAAGGTTTCAATTTTTTAATTGAAACTTTTAAAACTTTGTTTTTAGAGCGCTAGGAGGTTTTCCTGTAATTTTTTTAACAGTTCTATTAAATGAAGCTTTAGAATTAAAACCAGCATCATAAGCTAAAGCCAGAAGTGTAAGATTATCATTTTTAGGATTATTAAGTAATCTCTTTACTTCTTTAAAACGAAGTTCGTTTATATAATCAGTAAACTTTTTCTGGTAGATTGTATTTAAGCATTTAGTGACTAAATACGGTTTTACGGAAAGTTGTTTTGACAATGAAGCTAGGGTAAGCTCTGGATTTTTGAAGAGTTGTTCCTCCTTCATTTTAGTTTCTAAGGTTTTACCGATATTTTGTAGCTGCTCTTTCTCTTTGTCAGAAATGATTGCAATTTGTTTGAATGCACTTTCTTTTCTTCGAGCAAAACCCTCTAAACCTAACCAATAGGTAATAATTGCCATGCCTATAAATACTGGGTGTCCGTAGAAAAAATTACTTGCAAAATTGAAGAAGAAAAAATCGATTAATATCCCAACCACATAAATGATAGAAAATATTTTCATTACTAAAACAACTCTTTTTATCCAGTCGAGTTTTTCTTCAAGAATTTTATATCCTTCTACTTGTATTGTATTACTAAGTATTTTTTCAGCTTTAATACTATAAAAAACAATTAGTGCTCCAGAAACAATAAACATAGTAGGGTAATGCATCCATACTACATATCCCCAATACCCTAACCAAGAGAGGCTCTCCCGAGTGCCATCCCAGTAAAAGTTTTGCGCTTTTATAAAAAAGCTCCAAGTAAATTCTATTAGTACAGGAAGGAAGTGAATCCAATCTTTTCTTAAAAATTTGAACTTGGGATTAACGTAACTTTTTATAAAAAAATATATAAGTGTTCCATATATCCAATTGTATTCTAATAGTATATGATACCAAAAATCATATCGTCCTAGCCCAAAAATATTTAAGGTCTCTACAATTAGGCGATAAGAGAAAAAGAATAATATAGTGGCAAGAAATCGATTAGCCAAGTAGTGTACTCCTTGTTTTTGCCATAAAATAATACCAAAAATGATTCCTTGTATGGCACCAATACATAATAATATAACCAAAAATATCTCTAACGTTTCCACTGGATTAAAGATAAAGAAGAAGATTTAAGAAACAACTTTTTCCTTATAATATCGATACAAATCTTCTGATGAAGCTCCTAACCATCTTCTCATATGAATATTTAGAAAGTGATATTGTAATCGCCAAACTCCTACTTCTCTATAGCGTCTTGCAGAAGTAATAACATATTTAGGGATGATAACAAATTTATCAATAGCAAAAAGGCGGTCTACTAAATCGTTATCTTCATAAACGATATAAGCTTCATCATATCCATCTATTTCTCTAAATAATGAAGCCGTAATGAATTGACTTTGATCTCCTCCACGACAGCGCTTACTTTCGAATTGAGTGAGCCAACCTAAGAATCGAAGCCACCAATGTTTAGAATCAAATTTCATTCTAAAACAACCGGCTTCATTGCCTTCATGAATTTGTTGAATAATATCCTTATCATAACCATCAGGAGGAAAAGAATCTGCGTGTAGGAAATAAAGTATTTCACCAGAAGCTGCAGCAGCTCCTGTATTCATTTGTTTAGCACGACCTTTCGCTGAAGATACTAATTTAATAGGTGTTTTTTGTGTATTTGCGAAATCTGTAACAGTTTTTTGAGATTCATCCACGCTTCCTCCGTCAACTACTATAATTTCTTTAATGAAATTTGGGGAGGAAGAAGTTTGTATCAAATGGGAAAGCAGCTTACAAATTGTAGCTGCTTCATTAAGAATGGGAATTATGATAGATATTTTCAAAAGGGAACTATTATTTAAAATATAAAATTACTCATTTAAACTCCAATCGTATTTTTTATATCCTTTCTTTTTTTGTTTGTCAATCTTAACTTCTGAATATTTATTGATAAAAGCCTTTGCATCTTCACCATCAATTTTAAAATCTTTTTTGAACCAGCTGAAGATTTTAGATACTTCTACTACCTCTTCGGTGATTGTATTTCTTTTAGGGTCATTAATAAAATTTTTAGTTAATGTTTCCAGCGCATTATCTACATTTCTAGCAGTAAAGGCTCTATTCCAAACTATTGGGCAAGAGAAAGAAGCACAGTTAATAGCAAAATGGATTCTAGGATCTCCTAATTTTCTAAGAATCTTGTGTTCTAATTCGTTTAAACTGTGTAATACACCATTAATTTTAAAAAACTGTCTACCCCAAGGATCTTTAATGTCTTTTATACTTTTTAGAGGGTAGTTATCTATGATTAATTTTATAGTGTACGCATTATACGCATTAATCCAATACGCTAGTTTTTCTTCTTTACTCCAAGAAGGTGTTGGGGGATTATCAGAAAGATAAGTGAAATATTGATAGAGTTGAGAGCTATCTCTCATAAAGCCTTTATAATCAACTTTACCATCTTCAGAAACATTAATTAGTAGTATTTGATCCCAAATCGCGTGATCAAGTTTTTGTTGCGCTTTTGTTTGAAAAGAGAAAAATGTAATTAGTATGAATACAAATATTTTAGGGGTTTTCATTCTTTAATCTTTTAAATATATCCAGATGTAAGTGTTTTTACAAATGGTTAAGTAGGTTCAACTTTTGTTTATTTTTTTGTTTTCCAAATAACCAATACTATATTAAATATTCGTTAAATACTTGATCTTAGTCCAAAGTTTATGCCACTCCTTACAAAGATAGTTATTGCTATTTTTTGACATTGCAGGTTAGTTACCTATTCCGTATTATTGTAATCGAACTATTTTTATATGATTAGTACAGATTTTAAACTTCCTTGTGGGGTAATATTGAGCAATAGATTAGTAAAATCTGCAATGACAGAGCGGATTAGTAATAGCAAATTTGAACCTACAGAAGGGCATGAACGGTTATATAGAGATTGGTCCAAAACTGGAGCGGGTTTATTAATAACGGGTAATGTGGTTATAGATCGAAAGCATCTAGAATCTGCAGGAAATGTATGTTTTGATGATGAAAAAAATGCTTCCCAAATTAAAATCTTGGGCGCACGAAGGTAAAAAGAATGGGAACCATATATGGGTACAGATTTCTCATTCTGGAAGACAAACAAATAGGTTTGGTACAAATAGCCCTTTAGCACCTTCTGAAGTACAATTGAAAAAGTTAGGACTTTTTGGCAAACCTAAAGCTATGACTGAAAAAGATATACAAGATGTAATTGAACGTTTTGTACAAGCTGCTAGAATTGCTAAAGAAGCCGGTTTTACTGGAGTTCAAATCCATTCTGCTCATGGGTATTTATTGAGCCAGTTTTTATCACCTCATACTAATGTTAGATCCGACAGTTGGGGAGGGGATATAAAGAATCGAAGTCGGTTATTACTTACTATTATTAGAAAGGTTCGAAAGGTAGTTGGGGTCGATTTTCCAATTTCCGTAAAATTGAATTCTGCCGATTTTCAAAGAGGTGGATTTACAGAAGAAGAGTCGTTAGAGGTAATAAAAATGTTAGACGAAGAAAAAATCGATTTACTTGAAATATCTGGTGGAACTTATGAGAAGCTAGCATTTTTTACCATGAATGAAGAAGACTCAGAACTTAAGGAAAGTACCAAACAAAGAGAGGCTTATTTTATTGATTTTGCCAAGAAGATTAGAGCTGTTAGTAAATTACCCTTAATGGTTACAGGGGGTTTTAGATCCTATGATTTTTGTAATGAAGTTTTGATCAATGGAGAGGTAGATCTAGTTGGTATGGCGAGGCCATTTATAACAAATAGAGAAGATATTCCAAAATTCCTAAAAGGTGAATTACCGTATCTTAAGAACCTAGTTCTAAGGACTGGTTTAAAACAATTTGAGGATGCAGCAGAAGGTGGTTTTTATGCCAGACAGATTATAAGATTTTCTAAAGGCAAAGGTTTGAAAACTACTATGAACCCTTTATGGTGCTCAATGTTTTTGATTTTATATGAATTCAAAAAAGCAATGATAAAAAAGTTGTCTTAAAAGAAATATCCCTAAAACCATTGTTTTAGGGATATAATTTCTGATTTTATTGTATTAGCAACATCCACCACCATCGTAGTGATATGTGGATTCACTAATATAAATATCATTTCTTCCTAAATCAGCAAGCGCGCCAGCAGTTTTGTCGCAAACTGCGATTGGTTGATTTTTTAGTAAAACATGTCCTTTTTTATCATCAAAATAATCTTCATCACCATAATAAATAGCTGCTTTCCCAGTAAAGATACAAGGTCCGTCTTCTGGCATTGGATCTTTGATCGCAGCTACTTCTATAGATTCTATATAGATTAATTCATCAGTTTCATAATTTTTAGGATCTAGAATACGATATGGCTTACGAGCCCTAATTTCTATAGTTCCAAAACCGACATCAGTTAATGCTTTTACATATTCTGCTATTGGTAGACTACCACTAAGACATAGTGCTCTTAATCGTTCATCATTTCTAAGTGTGTCATTCATTGGTTGTTCACAAGTAGGGTCACTCATTACCAATCTACCATGAGGTTTTAATACCCGATACATTTCCTCAATTGCTTTTTTTAGATCTTCTGCCTTAAAAATGTTGAATAAACAATTTTGGGCGGCTACATCAATACTATTATCTTCTACCGGAAGATTTAGCGCATCACCGAATCTTAGATCTACAAAATCACTATTAAACCATTCATTTTGTTCTTCAGCCTCTTTAAAGTTTTTATGAGAAGCATCTAACATTTCTTGAACTACATCAATACCGATTACACCACTTTTTTGGCGTGAGAAATATGAGAATTGTAATAATTCCATTCCTCCTCCAACACCGACATATAAAACTTTTGGATTATTAGTTAAATCACGAGCATTTACAGTACTTCCGCAACCATAATTCATTTCCTGCATGATTTTTGGTATTTTTAATCCAGGTAATTCCCAAATAGGATTTGTAGTACAACATAATCCTATATCTGGAGTCAATGCTGCTTCTTTATATACATCGTGTGTGGTTTCTAAATAACTCATATTCTTTTTTCTTTTTAAAGTGGGGTTTTTTATAATGACTTTATTAATTCTTTAAATAAAAGAATCATTTCTGGTTCAGCTTTTCCAGCCATCGCAATAATCTCATCGATATCAACTGGTTTTAGATTATCAGGATCACATTCATCAGTAAGAACAGATACAGCTGCAACATTCATTTCTAAATGATTAGCTACAATTACTTCTGGAACAGTACTCATACCAACAGCATCCGCACCAATTATTTTTAAATAACGATATTCTGCACGAGTTTCTAGCTGTGGGCCAACTACAGATGCATATACACCTTTATGTAAGTTGATGTTATTCTCTTTTGCTATTGCTTCCAGTTTATTACTGATCTTTTGATCATAAGGAGCACTCATATCTGTAAAACGTGTTCCTAATTGCTCAACACCTTTAAATGCTAACGGGGAACCTCCCTGAAGGTTTATGTGGTCTTCTATAAGCATTAATTCTCCTTTTTTGAAGTTTAAATTAATGGCCCCAGAGGCATTAGAAACAAGAAGTGTTTTGATTCCTAATTCATTCATAATTCTCACTGGATATGTCACATCTTGTAGCGAGTATCCTTCATATAAATGAAAACGACCTTGCATCACTACTACATTTTTACCTTCTAGTTTTCCATAAATTAGTTTTCCTTTATGAAATTCTACTGTAGCTGTTGGGAAATTAGGGATGTGATTGTAGCTTACTTCTTTGAGAATCTCTATTTGTTCTAATAACTGCCCTAGACCTGTTCCTAATATGATACCTATTTCAGGATTTTCAAACCCTTTTTGTTGTAAGTATTCAGTTGTTTCTTTAATGTATTTAATCATTTTGCTAAGCTTAATAAATGTTGAAAAACGGAGATGTCTTTGATATCTTCATAATAATCTACATCATTACGTTCTTCTAATAATTTGACGTTAGTTTGTTGTATATCGTTTAATGTATTTTGTAATACTGTATTTGTCCCCCAGGATTTATTTTGAAAAACTTTTGAATTCAAAGATTTCATTCCGAATAAATAATAACCTCCATCTTCTGCGGGACCTATTACATACTCATTATTTTTCAGAGCTTCGAAAGCATTTTCTATATCATGCTGACTTAGATCGTACATATCACTGCCTATTATGATTATGTTTGTATATCCCGATTCAAAACCGTTTTGGAAAGCGTTGTACATTCTAATTCCAAGATCTTTTCCTTCTTGTTGTTTTTTATTATATATGGTTGGATCCCAAATATCGTTTTGGCCAATTCTTGTGGAATAATGTACTTCTTTTGTAACCGAAAGATTTTTGGTAATAGTTACGGTATGATCTAATAATAGCTCATAAACCTCTAGAGCGGCTTGATTTCCTATAGTAGCAGCTAAGCGAGTTTTGCACTTACCTAATTCTGGATTTCGAGTAAAGATCATTAATAGGTTCTTTTCCATCACTTTTTATATACTTTTTTTCCTTTATGTAACCATTTCCCCCATTGTCTGGAAAATGCATGTATTTGGTTTGTTTCTTCTCCTTTAGCATTAATTACTTTATGATCCTTATTTTTCCATTCAAAGATCCCTCCATATAAATTATATATATTATTGTAACCTGCTTCTTTTAGTTTTTCTGAGATATCTTCTGATCGTATTCCTAAGCTGCAGTAAACAACAATTTTAGATTTTTTAGGAATGTTTTGATCTGATAAGAAATCCATGTTAAATTGATCATACCCTACATGTATAGCTCCTTTTAGATGACTTGTTTCGTATTCAATAATTTCCCTTGCATCTAATAAAATAACTTTGTCTTTTATGGTACTTAATTCTTTTACTGAGATGTATGGAATACTTTCATTATTATATTGGTCAAGTAATTCTTTAAGCGAATTCTGACTAAAAACCAAAAATGGTGATATAATAAAAGTTAGTACTACAATTATTGTTTTCATATAACATATGTTACCTGCTGTAACATTACATTGTATTATTAAATATGGACTTGTTTTCTAAAAGTTATTGATAACTTTTTTATGAAGAGAAGGCTAGAGTAATAATTAATTAAACGTAAGCCCTGAAAGAAGGTGATCCTTTATTGTAAAAAGAGGAGAGTAGATAAATGTCTTTTAGTTGTTTACTCCGATCGAATATCTCTTTTTTTGTATTTACAATCTGAGATATTATAGTTGTAAGAATTCTAGAGAACTTAGTACTTAGCTTAGCTATAATTTTTAGATCTTCAAGTGAATCAATATCATGTAATACTTCGAGTCTAGTCACTTCAATTTTTGAAGTATCTATCATTATTGATAAACTCTTTGCTAGTTTTTTTGATTGCCATGGAAGTTCTAAAAAAGTACTTAAATTGAATTGAGATTTATGCAATCCCATTAGGTAAAACCCTCCATCCGATGATGGACCTAAAACAAATTTTTTATTTTCAAGTTGTTTAGCACTATCTAATAAATGCTTTTTATTAAGGTGGGGAGTGTCGTTTCCTATTGTAATTACATTTTCATATCCAAGCGCATAAGTGTCTTGAATTGCATTTACAAAACGTTCTCCAAAATTACTACCACTTTGATTTTTTTCTGTAAATACAAAAAAAGGAAGTCCAGAGCTTTCTACGACTCTTAGTGTTTTTTTAGTAAGTTCAGTAAATAGTTTTTCGCCACCAATAATAGGTTTGTTTAGAAGCTCTTCTTTAGAAGAGTTTGCAAAAACTAATATGGCGGTTTTTTTATTCATTTTTATGCTACAGTTCCTTGACAACTACTACCAGCTCCGGCAGTACAGCCATAGCAGTGTTGTGAGATAATAATATTTCTCTTTTGCAGTAATTCTTCATTATACTCACTAATATGCTTTACCTTACTAGCCACTTTAAGATCTAGCATTTGGTTAAAATCACAATCATATAACCAACCATCCCAACTAATAGAAATAGTATTAGTACACATTACATTTGCCACTGCCGACGGATTATAAGCCTCTACTAATGCGTACATATAATCTTCATAATTTTCAGAGGCAATTAAATAATCCAGAAATCTACTGATGGGTAAATTAGTAATTGCAAACAAATTATGAAAGTGAATTCCAAAATCTTCTATAAGAGCTTTTTTAAATTCTTTTTCCATAGATACTTGATCACCTGGTAAAAAAGCACCTGAAGGATTATAGACTAGATCTAATCTAAGATCACTATCTGGCATCCCATATCCTCGTTCGTTAAGTTCTTGCAGTGCTTTTATGGATTTATCAAAAACTCCATCTCCGCGTTGCTTGTCAGTTTTTCCTCTAGTCCAATGAGGCATAGAAGAAACCACGTGTACATTATGTTTTTTAAAGAAATCAGGAAGATCATAGTACTTTTTATTCGCTCTGATAATAGTTAAATTACTACGTACGATAAAATCTTTAATTCCCGCTTTACTCGCTTCTTCTACAAACCATCTAAAATTAGGATTCATTTCAGGAGCTCCTCCTGTGAGATCTAATGTGTGCGCCCCGGTTTTTCTTATGACTTCTAAGCATTGTAGCATAGTTTCTTTGGTCATAATTTCTTTACGATCAGGTCCTGCATCTACATGACAATGTTCACAAACTTGATTACACATATATCCTACATTGATTTGTAGAATTTCTAATTTATTAGGACGTAGTGGATTATGTCCGATTTCTGCAATTTTATCTGCAAACTTTGGTAGCTCTCCATTGGCAAAGATTCCATTATTAAGAATTTCTAATTGTCTATGAGAATCAGCTAGTTCGTTATTTCTCTTTTTAAGTGACTTAGTAGCCATATATTATTTTTATCATTGATAGTATCACGTTATCAGATTACCATAACCAAGGTGATCGTCTTACATCGATAACTTTTCATATTTATTCATCATTTGTACTCCGTGAACTAAGGTTGCGCCACTTTCTATAGCAGCTCCAGTATGGACAGCTTCCATCATTTCTTCTTTGGTAATACCTTTTTGAAGTCCATCCTTAGTATAAGCATCAATGCAGTAAGGACATTTTACCACATGCGAAACGGCAAGTGCTATTAAAGATTTCTCTCTAGCGGATAGTGCACCTTCTTCAAAAACCTTTCCGTAATAATCAAAGAATTTTGTTCCTAGCTCTTCACTCCATTCAGTTATTTTTCCAAATTTCCTAAGATCCGCAGGATCATAATATGTTTTAGACATATGTTGTCGTTTTTAAGTTACAAGCATTTATTATTAGTCGTACAATAAGAATCAAAACTTACAATAAATCTCAAATTATTTAATAAAGACTAAAGTCAACATTATGAAGATAAAATAAAAGTTAATGTTAAATAATTAAGTGTTTTTGTTATAAATTATTTATAACCAGCTAATAAAAACAGATTGTTTAAAAATTCAATAATGTTTTAATCTGTTTTCAATTTTAGAAGTTTTTAGTTGTACTTGTTAAGATATTAAGATGCAGTTTTGGTTAAAAAAAATCACACTATTGTCAATTGAAACTATAAAGCGGTTTTAGATAAAATATTTATTTAATCTATATTAGGTTTGATTTCATAGATACTGATTCTTTTTAAAATTTTAACACTTTAAAAGTATAAATCATTGATTTACAGTAATATTTTTAAATATTTTTGAATTTGAAAGAAACCTTGTTCATTACATGTACATAGAATGTTAAGATTGATTGATTGGTTTAAAATACAATGTAATGTTGTAGCTTTATCATTATTGATGACAAAAAATCTAAAATATTTATTTACTCTTTAACGTGTTTTTAGGTAGATATTTATTAAGAAGGTTTGAAAGATAGATTTGTAAATACATTTATTGCTAAAAATTAAAATATAAGTATAGTGAAGAATTGTAAAAAATATAACTTTAGGGGTGTAAGTTTAGTTATAGTGGGGCTTTTTTTAATGATACCGAAATATAGTTTCTCCCAAAATAAGAAGGAAAAAGAATCTTCTGATCGTATAGAAAAGAAAGTAGATTCTCTTATAGCTATTATGACGCTAAAAGAAAAAATAGGTCAGCTTGTGTTATATAATGGAAGCTGGGATGTAACTGGGCCACCTTCTGATGTAGGCAATAAAGAAAAATATGAAAAACTTAGAAATGGTGAAGTGGGAGCAATGCTTAATGCCACTTCTGTAGCGGGAACTAAGGAATTGCAGAAAACGGTTATTGAAAATTCAAGGTTAAAGATTCCATTACTTTTTGGGTATGATGTGATTCATGGCTTTAAAACAATTTTTCCAATTCCTTTAGGAGAAAGTGCAAGTTGGGATTTAGAGGCAATAAAAAAGTCTTCGTCTATAGCCGCAAAAGAGGCAACAGCTTCTGGAATAAATTGGGCATTTGGACCAATGATGGATATTTCGAGAGATGCTCGTTGGGGTAGGGTTATGGAAGGAGCTGGAGAAGATCCTTTTTTAGCTTCTAAGATTGCGGTTGCAAGAATCGAAGGTTTTCAGGGAGATGATTTGTCCAAGAATAATACACTAGCGGCTTGCGCTAAACATTTTGCTGCATATGGTTTTGCAGAAGGTGGTAGAGATTATAATACAGTAAGTATTGGAGAATATGAATTGCATAATACTGTGTTGCCTCCATTTAAAGCTGCTGTGGATGCAGGTGTTGCTTCTATGATGAGTTCATTTAATGAAATTGATGGTATACCAGCAACAGGACACAAAGGATTGCAGAGAGATATTCTAAAGAAAACCTGGGATTGGGATGGATTTATAGTTTCGGATTGGGCTTCTATTGCAGAAATGGTATTTCATGGATACGCTAAGGATAAAACACATGCGGCAGAATTAGCAATGAACGCTGGTAATGATATGGATATGGAAGGTAGAGCTTATGAAGCAGGTTTAGAACAGTTAGTAAAACAGGGAAAGGTCGATGAAAAATTAATTGAAGAAGCAGCTAAGCGAATACTTAGGGTTAAGTTTAAATTAGGATTATTTGATGATCCATTTAGATATTGTGATGAAAATCGTGAGAAAAAAGATATATATACTAAAGAGCATTTAGAAGCGGCTAGAGATGTAGCAAGAAAATCTATTGTTTTGCTCAAGAATGATAAAAATATTCTACCACTTAAAAAAAACATGAAGAGTATTGCCGTAATAGGACCATTGGCAGATGATAAGGATACTCCTATTGGAAGTTGGAGAGGTATGGCAACACCTAATTCTGCAGTATCTCTTTTAGAAGGAATTAAATCTAAAGTAGAAAAAACTACTAAAATATCATATGCAAAAGGAGTGGAACTAGGCGTAGGAGAAAGGAGTTTTGTAAGGGATTTAAAAGTGAATAGAGATGATTTTAGTGGTATTGAAGAAGCAGTAAAAGTAGCTAAAGATGCAGAGGTTGTTGTTTTAGCTATTGGAGAGGAAGCTTTTCAATCTGGGGAGGCAAGAAGTCAAGTAAGTATTGAATTGACAAAACCGCAGCAAAAATTATTCGAAGAGATTTATGCAGTAAACAAAAATATAGTAGTTGTACTTATGAATGGTCGACCTATGGCAATCTCTAATGTTGCAGAAAAAGCACCTTCTATCTTAGAGACATGGCATTTGGGTTCAACATCAGGGAGTGCAATTGCTGATGTGTTATTTGGAGATTATAATCCTTCAGGTAAATTACCAGTCTCTTTTCCAAGACATGTTGGGCAATTACCTATATACTATAACGTAAAGAATACAGGAAGACCGGTTAATGCTGACGGAATGGTGTTTTGGTCGCATTATACTGATGAAAAGAATGATGCCTTATTTTCTTTCGGACATGGATTAAGTTATACGAAGTTTAATTATAAAGATTTTAAAATAAGTTCGCCATCTTTTACTACTGGAGGGGATTTGTCAGTCTCTGTGACAGTTACTAACGTAGGTGATAGAAAAGGGAAAGAAGTAGTTCAGCTTTATATTCGAGATTTGTTTGGAAGTTTAACACGTCCGGTTAAAGAGTTAAAAGACTTTAAAATAGTAGAATTAAACCCTAAAGAAAGCCAGACAGTAACTTTTAAAATTGACGAAAAAACAATTCAATTTTATACTGCCAATAAGAAGTGGGAAGCTGAACCTGGTGATTTTAAAGTATTCGTTGGAGGTAGTTCAAAAACAGATTTAGAAATTAATTTTTCTTTTAAAAAATAAATGATGCGAAAATTATATATAATAGTGCTGGTGCTAACAGTAATCAGTTGTGATTCTGAAGTTAATAAAAAGAAAAAGGAATCTGTGATAGAAACCCCTGCAATGAATACAGAAATAGATAACAAAGTAGCTTCGTTACTGTCAGAGATGACTCTTGAAGAAAAGGTGGGGCAAATGACACAAATCACACTCGATGTGGTTACCAAGGGCGACAATCAGTTTAGTTCGGCACAACCCTATGAGTTAGATTCTGCATTAGTTCATAAAGCTATTCATACTTACAAGGTAGGCTCAATACTTAATACTCCGGGAGTACCACTATCTAGACAAGATTGGTATAAAACTATTAAAAATTTTCAAGATGAAGCGGCTAAAACTCCTAGGCAGATTCCTATTATTTATGGTATTGATGCAATTCACGGAGTAAATTATACTATCGGAGCAACATTGTTTCCGCAACAGATAGGATTGGCAGCAACATTTAATAAAGATTTGGTAAAAGAAGCGGCAAAAATTTCTGCATATGAAACTAGAGCGTCTTCAATACCTTGGAATTTCTCTCCTGTTTTAGGGTTGGGAAGAAATCCGTTGTGGCCTAGGTTGTGGGAAACGTTTGGAGAAGATGTTTATTTAGGGAAAACAATGGGTGTTGCCATGGTAGAAGGTTATCAAGGAACTCTTGGGGATCCGAATACGGTTGCCTCTTGTATGAAACATTATCTAGGATATAGTGTTCCACTTTCTGGTAAAGATCGAACACCAGCTTGGATACCTGAAAGAGAACTAAGACAGTATTTTTTACCTGCGTTTAAAGAAGCTGTAGATGCTGGATCGGTAACGTTGATGATCAATTCTGGAGAAATTAATGGAGTTCCAGTACACGCTAGTAAATTTTTATTGACTGATGTGCTTAGAGGCGAATTAGGTTTTCAGGGTATTGCTGTTACAGATTGGGCGGATATTAACTATCTACATACTAGACATAAAGTTGCAGAGACGATTAAAGACGCTATTAAGATCTCAGTTAATGCAGGAATAGATATGAGTATGGTTCCACATGATTTTGAGTTTTCAGAATTGTTAGTCGAATTAGTGAAAGAAGGAAGTGTTTCTGAAGGAAGAATTAACGATGCTGTTTCCAGGATATTAAAAGTTAAAATGCAATTAGGGTTGTTTGAAAACCCTGTTACGGACCCAAAAAAATATCCTGATTTTGGATCTGATAAGTTTGCTGAGGTTAGTAAAAAAGCAGCTTTAGAATCTTTTACATTGTTAAAAAACAACAATAATATTTTACCTATAGCAGGAAAATCTAAAATATTAGTTACCGGGCCAACTGCAAATACGATGAGATCGCTTAATGGTGGATGGTCTTATAATTGGCAAGGTAGTGAAGCTGATAATTATGCAAAAGATAAAAACACCATTGCTGATGCTTTTACAAAATCAGGTAATGCTACATTTACGCAAGGAGTATCTTTTGAAGGAAAAAACAACATTAATGAAGCTGTGAAAGCAGCAAAACAAAGTGATGTGATATTATTGTGTTTAGGTGAGAATTCTTATACAGAAACTCCAGGAAATATAAATTCAATACTATTGCCAAAGGATCAAGTAGAGTTAACCAAAGCATTAGCTAAAACCGGAAAAAAGATAATACTTGTTTTATTAGAAGGAAGACCGATTATTTTTAATGAAATAGAACCTCTAGTAGATGCGGTTTATATGGGGTATTTACCAGGAAACTATGGAGCTGATGCTTTAGTAGATTTGTTGTTTGGTTTAGAAAATCCATCTGGTAGATTGCCAATAAATTATCCTAAACATCCTCATGCTTTTGTGAATTATAATCATAAACATTCTGATAACATTGCTGTATCTAATTATTATGAATCGGATTATGATCAGCAGTATGAGTTTGGTGATGGATTGTCTTACACTAGTTTTAAGTATAGTGATTTGTCATTAAGTTCTACTCAAATGACGCAAGACGGATCAATTAAAGTATCTGTAAAAGTTACTAATACTGGAAATAGAAAAGGAAAAGAAGCTGTGCTTTTGTTTGTTAGTGATCTCTACGCTAGTATTACACCAGAGGTTCGTGCCTTAAAAGGATATGAAAAAATAGATTTAAACAAAGGAGAGTCAAAAGAAGTTTCTTTTACAATAACAAAAGACGAATTGTCTTTTGTAAACGAAAGTTTGGAAACAATTGCTGAATCGGGGGAATTTGAAATTAGTATTGGAGATTTAAAGAAAAAATTTGAGCTTAAATAATTATCAAGATTTAATATTTGCATTTTGTTTAAAATGAATATTGATAGCTTATTAATATTTTACAAACCTATAGTTTGTGTAATGTGTTAAGATTTTAATGGTATATTTGATAAGCTTACTGATGTAAAAACTTGTCTAATGTGTCGTATTTCTATTATATTTTACTTTTTAGTTGTTTCGGGTTTTTCCCAGTCTATAAGCGATAAAACACTTCCTAAAATAACGCACTATGATACTAAGAATATGGGTTTTAATGCTCAATCTTGGGATGTTAAACAGGATGAAAATGGTTTAGTTTATATAGCTAATGGGAATGAAGTGTTGGTGTTTGATGGAACCGATTGGACATCAGTAGCTACAAATCCTGAAATGGTAAATAGAAGTTTATTTGTTAAGAATAAAGACACTATTTATTTTGGTGCAGATGGACATCATGGTATGTTAATTAATAATGGTTATGAAGATTATAAGATTCAACCATTAAGAAATAACAAAAAAGATGTTGCTGCAGATATTGAAGAGTATTGGAGAACTCATTTCATTAATAAAGAGATTGTTTTTCAAACTTTCAGGAATTTGTATGTTAATCAAGGGAATATTATTACGAAAATCCCAGCTCCATATCGATTTAAGTGGAGTTACAATATAGATAATCAGATATATGTTAATGATCTTAAATATGGTATTTTTCGGTTAGAAGAAACCAATTTGATTCCTGTAGTAAGTGATCCTGATATAAATGAGAATATTATAGGAGTTACAAAGGTTAATCAAGATTTAATTATTATAACAGATACAAAGGGACTTTTTAAACTTCAGGGAGATCAATTGATACCTATTAGTTTTTCTGATTCTAATGATATTCAAAAAGCTCAGATATTTTCTTTTCTTAAACTTAAGGATAATAGAATTGCATTGGGAACGGTTTCTAACGGACTGTATTTGTTAGATTTAAATTCTGGAGAAACTCACAACATTAATAAAAGAAATGGGTTGCAAAACAACACAATTCTTTCTATTTACCAGGATTATGAAGATAATCTTTGGTTAGCCTTAGATTATGGAGTGGATTATGTAGAGTTAAATTCTCCACTTACGTATTACTACGATTATTATGGAGAGCTTGGGACTACGTATGCCGTGGTAAAAGAGGGAGGATTGTCTTATCTAGGAACTAATCAAGGTTTGTATGTTGGAAATAAGATAAGTTCTAATACTAACGATGAACTGGAATTGTTACTTAATGGCCAAGTTTGGAATATAGAAAAGGTTGATGATAAAATATATGTAGGTCATGACAAAGGTGCTTATTCGTTAGAAGGGAAGGTTCTGACAAGAATGGGAGAAGATTTAGGAGCATGGAATTTTAGAAAATTTAAGATTTCGGGACAAGAAGAAGTCTTAATATCTGGAAATTATAACGGAGTTTCTTTGTATCAAAAAAAAGATGGAGAATGGGAAGGTTATAAATTAGCTGGATTCGAAAAGTCAGGGCGTTATCTAGAAGTAGATGAAAACAATAATATCTGGGTAGCATTAGGAAGTAATGGTGTTTTCAAGTTTAGTTTGGATTATGAAAATAAGCAATTAAAAAAGCTTGGTTTTTATCCCATAAATGATTTTGATGGAAATAGATTATCACTTTCTAAAGTAGAAAATAAGATTGTAATTACATCTAATTTTTATTCTTATACTTATTCAGAAAACACTAATAACTTCAAGAAATCCGAGATAGGAGTTGATAGAGGATATGCACCTCGTATTTATAAAAAAGGAGATGAAATTTGGTATTTAGATAATGATAAAGTCGTTGTAGAGGATTCGCAGGGATTAACGGTGCTCCACGAATTAGAAGATCAACTTGTTCCAGATGTAGTTAATGTTTTTTCCTTAAGTAATGCTCATAAGGTTATACCTGTGTTTAATGGTTTTGCCATGTATTCTAAGAATAAAAAAACGATTAAAGAGGGTATTAAAAGTGAAATTTTAATCAGAAATTTTGTTTCTGTTAATAGTGGTAAGTCATATAATTTTGATGATAAAATACCCTTTTCTGATAATGATCTTAAAATTAATTATGCATTACCTATTTATGGTCAAGAAATCGAATATCAAACTCGTTTAAATGATAACGAATGGAGTGAAAATACCACTGCAACTGAAAAAACACTGTTTAACCTTAAAGAAGGAGATTACACTTTTAAAATTAGAGCTAAATATAATGGAGACTATAGAGAGAGTAATTTTAGTTTCACCATAAAGCCACCTATTTATAGAACAAATTGGGCATATCTGTTATATCTATTGTTGTTTTTATTACTAGTTATTTCGGTTATAGGAATTAATCGATATAAAATGAAAAAACAAGAGCGAATTCTGTTAGAAGAAAAAGCCAGAAAACTTAAAAAACAAGAAGAAGAACATCGCGCTCAGAAATTAGAACAAGAACATAAGATTATTGAATTGAATAATTCTAAACTTCAAGATGAGATAAAAGCTAAGAGCAGAGAGTTAACTCAAATAGCATATGTTAACCTTAATAAAAATAAAATTTTAAAGAAAATAAAAGACAAAATTGTTAAGGTACAAAATGCTTCTGATCAAAAACTTCCAACCAATAGCTATAATGAATTGGTTAGGCTAGTGGACTATTACATTACAGATAAAGAAAGTAAGCTGTTCGAGATTAATTTTGATAAATCACATCAAGAATTTTACGAAAAACTTTCGAAAAATTACCCTAATCTTACTTCCAAGGATTTAAGGTTATGTGCATACTTAAAAATGAACCTTTCTTCAAAAGAAATTGCACCGTTATTAGGAATTAGTTCACAAAGTGTCGATGTAAGCAGGCATAGATTAAGAAAAAAGCTTAATTTAGGCTCCAAAGATAATTTGACTAATATCCTTATAAGTCTTAAGTAAGGATTTCTAATCATTAAGGTCATGAGAAAAAAGGTTACCCTAAAACAGCTGGCAAAGGAATTGAATTTGTCTATTTCTACAGTATCTAAGTCATTAAAAAATGATTCAGAAATAAGTCAGAAAACCATCAATAGAGTTCATGAACTTGCTAATTTTTATAATTATAAGCCTAATGCGCTGGCAGTAAGCCTAAAAAGTAATAAAACCAATACAATAGGTGTTCTGTTGCCAGAGATTCTTAATCATTTCTATGCTAAGGTGTTATTTGGTATTGAACAGGAGGCGTCTAAAAATGGATATAAAATAGTTACCTGCATAACTAATGAATCTTATGAAAAAGAGGTTGAATATGTAGAAATGCTTAATTATAGTAGTGTTGATGGCTTTATCTTAGCGTTAAGTAAGGAGACGCAAATGCTTAATAAATTTGATCATTTCAAAGATTTGAAAAGAGATAATGTACCATTAATCATGTTTGATCGGGTAAGTGGTGAAGTGGATTGTGATAAAGTGATTGTTGATGATAAGCATGCATCAAAAACTGCGATTAAACATTTGATAAAAACAGGATGTAAAAATATAGCCGTAATATCAACTATTTTTGATCTTAGTGTTGGTAGACTAAGGTTAGAAGGTGCTCGAGAAGAAGTTTCGGCAAATGATGGAGTTACTTTAATAGAGCTGCCAGTAAAAAATATTGAAACAGAAGAGAAAGAGATAGAATCTTTTATTAAAAATAATAAAATAGATGCAGTACTTGGATTGGATGAGACTGCTGCTGCCGTTGCAATAAATATGTCCAATAAGTTAGGGTATAAGATACCGGATGAAATCTCTGTAATTGGTTTTACAGATGGTATATTGTCTAAGCATTCATATCCTAAATTAACTACAGTTTCTCAACACGCTGAAGAGTTAGGGACAAAAGCAGCAAAAATGCTGCTTGATAGAATATCAGACACCTCAGAAAATAATTATAAATCCAATACAGAGATTGTTAATACCTCATTAATACTTAGGGACTCCACCAATTAGTGTTACTCAATTATAAATGTTTTCTTTTCTGGGCCAACTCCAGTAATAGTTAATTTTTTCCAAGCAGATGGTAATATTGGTTTTTTTTGGATAATTCCGTTATCTGTAAGATGAAGTCCTCCGAAACCGAAAATAACAGTTTGTAACATTCCTCCCGCTCCAGTTGCAAAATATGGATTGTTACTTGTAGCAGCTTCTGCTAATGCTCCAAAAGGAGGTCTTTTATTTGGTTCATAACTTCTTTTAAAAAGTCTGAACGCATTTTCTGCATCGCCTAAACGAGCATAAATAACAGCAAATACACTTTGAGCCATTGCAGGTCCTTCTTCTGCAAGTTTAGGTTCGTAATATGATAAATCTTTTAAAATTGTTTCCTTATCAGTAACGATGTCAAGAGGATACGATAAAAGATTAACATCTGCTTGTTTTATTCTATCTCCCGAATATGTGCTGTGTTCCTTGGTGGTTCCATCTTTAAACTTATGAATGATAATTTTATCTGCTACTTTATTCCAAGTTTTATTTGGAGTAACACCTATTTCAGTGGCTGCAAGCGAAGCATATTGTAGACAAGTAATTGCGGATCCATTGGTAAATGCATTGTCATCTACATTTGGGGCAAATTCGTTGGCGCCTACTACATTTTTGATAGAATAAGATCCATCAGAGTTTTTAGTTGATCTACTTACCCAGTAATCAGCTACTTCTTTTAATAAAGGATATCCTCGTTCTTTAAGCCATTTTTTATCTTTAGTTACTCGATAATAGTTCCAGAAGGCAATACCTACATCCGCCGTAATATGATGTTCAAAAGTTCCTGTTAATGCCCAAGCAGGAGTTGCTTCTTCTCCAGTATCATCACTTTCCCAAGGAAACATTGCTCCTTTGTATCCAAAATTAATTGCTTTTCTTTTTGCTACATCCAATCTATCGGACCTGTAATTTACTAGAGAACGAGCAATGTCCTGATTTAATACTAATAATGGTGGATACATCCATAATTCGGTATCCCAGAAAATATGGCCGTTATACCCTTGCGAACTTAACCCCATTGGTGCGATACTAAGGTTAGAATCACCTCTGGAGAATGCATATAAATGATACAAAGCTAACCTTACATCTAACTGAGACTGTAGATCTCCATCTATTATAATATCCCCTTTCCATAGGTCTTTCCATAAACTTTTGTGCTGATCTAATAGATCTTTTTGAGGTGTTAGTAGATTGAAGATCACAAAACGTTCGCTTTCATTTTGAGGATCAAAAAAATCTTGAGTTGAACATTGAGCGGCAGTCCAAGCAAATTTATACTGTTTTCCTTTAGTAATTTTTTTTTGAAAAGATAATCGATTATCATATTCCGAGATTTTAGTATGAGTCAATTCGGGACGCTGATCTTCTCTCCCAGAATTGACGTTATGCCATACAAAAGTAGCAGAGGTTCCGACAGTATGTTTACCTAATCTACTTTTGGCAACTGTTTGAAGAATTGGCATTGTTGTTTCAGCATCTTTTAATATTCTAAAGGTACTCAATGGAGTTTGATACTCTTTTGGTGTATTTATTTTGCCTACCACCTTAATGTCGATATTTTTTAAGGCTTTTATTTCGAAATCAATATATCCAGAGTAAGGGACATTTCTAAGAGCATATATGGTGTATGATACTTCTGCAATAGAATTATAATTAAACGAAGTTGTGAAGCTTGCTTCTTTCATATTTAGCGTCTGTTTCCAGCCACTAATATTATCGTTGTTCAATTTGGTGTTGTTTATGTATAGATCAAGGTTCCCGAAGTTCATTCCAGAAAGTATTCTGCTAACTCCAAGTGGAGATTCTTTGTCATAAACGTTGTTGAGAATAATCCTATCTATCTCTAATATATTAGAAGAAGGGAGAATTCCAATTCTCCCATTAGCTGTTACAATGCCAGTGTAATTTGCGTTTTCCTTGGTGGTTAATGTCCATCCCTCTTTTTGCGCATTAATAGGGTTAATAATAAAAAGAAGTAATAAAATTAAAATAAGTGAGTTCGATGAATTCTTAAACTGCATAATGCGATGATTTTAATAAATTGAGTTATAAGCGTTTTATAATAAATGGTTTACTCAATTTACTAAAGAAGATTTAAAAATTAAGATCAGATGTTTAAATACAATAATACAACCGCTTGTATTATTGTATTTTTTGAAAAACAGAAGATTTGTTTAAAATTCATCAATACTTTTAGTAGATTACTTTACTAGTTTTTTAGGTGCTTTCTCGCTCTGTTAATTTTGTTTCTAACTTAATTATTATTTTTTTATGATCGATGTCATCGGGTTCATTAAGTTGTTTGATTAAGAGTTCTGCTGCTTTTTGCCCCATTTCAAAACTAGGTTGAGATACACAGGTTAAAGTAGGAACAAATACTTCTCCTGGACCTAGATCACCAAAGCCGATCACTGCAACTTCATCCGGTATTTTTTTTCCAATCTTTAATAATGTCTTCATTGTTAAGAGCCCGTAGTTATCTGTGCAAGCAAAAACAGCATCTGGAGAGATTTTTAGACTACTAAAAAAATCAAGAATTTCTTTGTCTTCAAATTCCCTATCCAACGAATTACAATGTAATACTAATTCATCATATAATGGGATGTTGTAATTTTCCAATGCTGAAATATATCCTTTATATCTATCCTGAAATACTTTCTTTTGTTTAATACCTCCGATAAACGCAATTTTCTTGTTTCCTTTTTTGATAAGAAATTCTACAGCTTCATAAGAAGCTTTTTCATCATTTATCAAAACATGATCAGCTCCTGAGACTTCTTCTCTTATATTGTCAAATAATACAATTGGCATTCCTTTGTTAATCAGATCATTTAAATGTGCAACGTTTTCTGTTTCATGAGTTGGAGATAGAATAATCCCATCAACAAGACCTCTTTCAAATGAAATCAAGTTTTCTTTTTCGAATTTATAAGAATTTCTAGAAGAACTAATTAATATTTTATAATTATGATTTCTTGCATATTGATCAATTCCTCTACATACCTCAATAAAGAAGGGTTCGTCATATCTAGGAATTAGAACACCTATAATATTAGTTTTTCCAGAACTAAGACTTTTAGCAATTTGGTTGGGCATATATCCCATAACCTTTGCCATTTTAAACACTTTTTCTTGAGTACTTTTCTTTACCCTAGGATTTTGATCTAATGCACGTGATACAGTTGCAATAGAAATATTAAGTCTTCTTGCGATATCTTCAAGTTTTACTCTTCTTTTTTTAAAACCCATTAAAATTAGTATTAAAAAATTATCAATAAATCTTTAATTTGACTAAAAAAACAATAATACAAACGTTTGTATTGTATTAATAGAAGATTTATTTCTCTTGGGTGTTATTTGTTATGTAAATTGTAATAACGTTAAGCTTATAATCAATAGATGCGTTTAGATCTATTCAATAATAAGGTTATACTAAACTTTTCCCCCAAAATAAAGTGTTCAGACTTTTATGTGCGAACTACTTATGCTAATTTATAATAAATAATATTAAGGCGTACGTTTTTTAAGAAATTGAAATGTAGTTTGATAAGATGATTATGAGTAGTTTTCTTAGGATTGTATAGAAAATTATTAAGTATATGTCTATATAAAATCTATACTTAATCGATAGCTTTCTTTATTTTTTGTTTTTGTAGAGACATTATTTTTTTTATTTAAAACATTGATAAAGAACATGTTGAGTTGTTTTTGGCCTTGATTTTTATCCATTGTATAGGTAATGTAAAGATTTGGATGTTTGAAATTCTATACGAATAATGTTGTAGTTTTGGTAATCAAATGGTTTAATAAATATGAATATCGATATTTTTTAACTGTTTTTTTGTTGAATCTATTAATACGTTGTTTTTTCGACGACTTTTAGAGTATGAATTTCTAAATCCTTTATCGTAAGTAAGAGTAAAGATTGTTTAAAAATTAAAAGAATATTAAGTGAAGCTTACTTGGTTTAGAAAAGGAACAATTTATCAAATATACCCGCGTAGTTTTAATGATAGTAACAACGATGGTATTGGAGATCTTAAAGGTATAATAGAAAAATTAGATTATATAAAGAGTTTACAAGTTGATATTATTTGGTTGAGTCCAATTTTCAGTTCGCCAAATGATGATAACGGATATGATATTAGTGATTATTGCTCTATTATGCCTGAGTTTGGAACAATGGATGATTTCGATGAGTTATTGAAAGAAACCCATAATAGAGGGATGAGATTGATATTGGATCTTGTAGCAAATCATTGTTCAGATGAACATAGATGGTTCGAAGAGGCTAAGAAATCAAAGGATAATCCATACAGAGATTATTTTCATTGGAAAAAACCTGGTTTAGACGGGGAAGTTCCAAATAACTGGAAATCCTTTTTTGGAGGAAGTGCTTGGGAGTTAGATGAAGCCTCTGGGGAATACTATTTACATCTATTTACAAAAAAACAACCAGACCTTAATTGGGAAAACCCAAAGGTGCGAGAAGAGATTTATAATGCAATGCGATTTTGGTTGGATAAAGGGGTAGATGGTTTTAGAATGGATGTTATTCCTTTAATTTCAAAACCTGTGGGGTATCCTGATGCACCTGATTTTGGATTCAGAAAAATTATTGAAGAGGTCTATGCAAATGGTCCTACCGTTCATAGATATTTAAAGGAGATGAACGAAGAAGTAATAAGTAAATATGATGCATTCTCGTTAGCAGAAGGAGTTGGAATTGATGATAGTAAAGTTGGGCTTTATGTTAATGAGGATAGGAAGGAATTAGATATGTTGTATCATTTTGACATTTTAGAATGTACGATCATTAATGGAAAATTTGAAGAAGTTTCTCCGTTTAATTTGGTTCGAATAAAGCAAATCTTTAAGAAATGGAGAGATGCTGTTCATCAAACTGGTTGGATTGCTAATGCTATGGGTAATCATGATTTTGCAAGAATGGTATCAAGGTTTGGAGACGATACGAAATATCATTCAGAGTCTGCAAAAATGTTGATAACAATGTTGTCTACACAAAATGGAACTCTGAATATTTATCAAGGTGATGAAATAGGTATGACCAATATATCCTTAAGTAATATCGATCAAGTAAGAGATGTACAGTCTTTAAATTTTTATAATGAGAATCAATTGACAAAGAGGTATTCAGAAGATGTAGCTCTGCAAATGATTAATAAAGAAGGTAGGGATAATGCAAGAACCCCGGTACAATGGAGTGATGAAATAAATGGAGGATTTTCTTTAAATGAACCATGGCTTAAGTCAAATCCTAATTATAAAGATATAAATGTTAAAAGTCAAGATGATGATTCTACTTCGATATTAAATTTTTATAGAAATTTATTAAAAACAAGAAAGAAACATGATGTATTCGTATTTGGTGATTTTGAAGAAGTAGAATTTGATAATCCTAATTTGTATATCTACAAAAAGACATTTGGAGAAGAGGAAATAATGGTGTTACTAAATTTTAGTAGTTCTGAAGAATCTTATTTTTATAAAAATGGAAGTAGTATTGGTAATGGTTCTAAGGTTCTTATTAATAATTATGAGGATATACTAATAGAGGATAAAAGTATTCTTTTAAAACCATATCAAGGAGTGATATTGGATTTAGGACGAAATTAACGTATAGCAAATATGAATCGAGTAGAAAGTGAAATTAGTTTTTGTTTGTTAGCGAAGGAGTTTTTCTGATAGAAATTCCTTTATAAGAGGTAACATAGGGGCATCTTAAAATTGTAACTTTTGTTTTCAAATATTTATTTGTGGTTATAATTCTGTCAATTGTTCTAGTATGACTAGGATGCCCCTGTTACTTAATTTTTTAAGAAAAATTCAGATTTTTAACGATAAAAGTAATAATAATTAACAACTAAATATTTAAATTTAATCAAACTCTAAATTATGAAAAGTATGATACTTAAAAAACTCATGTTTCTTTTAGTATTTATCTCGGGGAATATGATGTTTGCACAGATCACAGTTACAGGGGTGACTTCGGATGCAAACGGACCCATACCTGGGGTAAATGTCCTCGTAAGGGGAACTACCAATGGAGCGATTTCTGATTTCGATGGAAACTTTACGTTAAACAATGTAGCAGAAGATGCTACCTTGATTTTTAGTTATGTTGGATTCCAAACGAAAGCGGTATCAGTTAATGGGAAAACTGTTATCAATGTTACCTTAACGGAAGATGCTGCAGAATTAGAAGCAGTTGTGGTAATTGGATATGGAACGCAATCTATTAAAGATGCTACAGGTTCGGTTGCAGTGGTAAGTTCTGAGGATTTTAATCAAGGATCAATTGTCTCTCCTGAACAACTTATTCAAGGTAAAACTGCGGGGGTGCAGATTACGCAAGCAAGTGGAGAACCTGGAGCAGGTGTTGCTTTGAGGATTAGGGGGACAACTTCGGTTAGATCAAATAATAACCCTTTATTTGTAGTGGATGGGGTTCCATTAGCAGGAGATGATACTGCAGCTGGAGGTAGTGATTTGGGATTAGGAACAAGTTCTGCAAGAAACCCTTTGAATTTTATTAATCCAAATGATATAGAGAGTGTAAGTATTCTTAAAGATGCTTCCGCTACAGCGATATATGGATCAAGAGGTGCTAATGGTGTTGTTATTATAACCACTAAGGCTGGTAGAGGAGCTCCAAAAGGAGTTTTTGAATACTCTTCTTCTTTTAGTATAGCAAAACCTGCTCAAGAATTTGATTTATTAAATAGAGAACAATATTTGGCAGCTATAGATCAATTTGGAGGTAATGTTTCTGCTCAGGACTTTGGTGCTAATACAGATTGGCAAGATGAAATCACTAGACAAGCAGAGTCGATAAACAATAGTTTATCATATTCTCATAATTACCAAAATGGAAATGTAAGAGCATCTTTTGGTTATGGTAAACAATTTGGTGTGGTAAAGAAAAGTTCTTTAGAAAGAATTACAGGTAGAATTAATGCTACTCACCGTTTCTTCAATAATAAATTGAAATTAAACTTACAAGGTACTTTATCCAGAGTAAATGATGAAGCTCCACCAATTACTAATAATGCTGGTTTTCAGGGTGATTTATTAGGAGCAGCTTATTCCGCTAATCCGACATGGCCAGCTCAAACAGGTTTTGAACCAGGAGGATCAAACATTAATCCTTTAGCACTGCTTAATTTTAGTCAAAATGAAACTAAAACAAATAGATATTTAGTTAATTTTTCTGCGGAGTATGCAATTACACCAGAATTAAGTGCTAAGGTAAATTTAGGATATGATAATTCGGAGTCCACGGCTATAAATGTATTATCTGGTAACATAACTGGTTTCAATAATGGAGCTCCTGGAAATGGAAGAGGTACTCTTAATGATATTGATGTAGAGAATAGACTTTTAGAATTTACTGTAAACTATGAAAAGGAGTTTGGTAATTCTAAATTATCTGCACTTGCAGGATTTTCTTATCAAGATTTTGGTAGAGAAGGTAGGATCGTTCAAGGTTTCGGATTTGGGACAACAGATTTAGATCAAATGGGTGATAGTTTAGAAGCTTCAGCTAATTTGATAGAAAGTTCAATTGAAGGATCTTTCCAGCAGTATGGTGTAGCTCCAAACGGATCTTTCGTAAATAGATTATTTCCTGATATAGTACAAGGAGAAGCTTTAAATGCACCTTCTACACCAGTTTCTTCAGTTTTAGGAGATACATTCGATTTTACAGATGAGTTACAGTCATATTTTGTTAGAGGTATTTATACAATTGCTGATAAATATATTTTAACAGCTACAGTAAGAGCAGATGGTTCATCAAGATTCGGACCTAATAATAGATATGGGTATTTTCCTTCCGGTGCATTTGCTTGGAAGTTAGACCAAGAAGATTTTATAGGAGAAGCTTTTTCTACCTTAAAATTGAGAGTTGGATACGGTATTACAGGTAATCAAGATGGACTTGGATTTGGTAACTTTACAATTAGACGTAGGTTTAGTCCTGGAGGAATTGCTCAAGATGGTGTTATCAATGCTCCTGGAACGAGTCAAGTATCTTTTGTTAATGACGATTTGAAATGGGAAGAAACTAGCCAAGCTAATGTTGGTATTGATTTTGGATTCTTTGGAGATCGTTTAACTGGTACAGTAGATTTTTATCATAAAGACACAAAGGATTTATTATTAAGTGCTGCAAACGCTCAGCCTACTCCGCAGCCATTCAGTTTTACCAATATTGATGGTAATGTGATTAATCAAGGGGTTGAATTTGCGATTAATTATGATATAATTCAACAAGATGAGTTAAACTGGAATTTTGGATTTAACATTGCATATAATAAGAACGAACTTCAGAATTTTGATGGGCAAATTCAATCAGGTCAGATTAGTGGACAAGGATTGACAGGAGCTTTTGCACAATTATTAGCTCAAGATCAACCACTTTTTTCTTATTATTTAAGAGAATTCGCAGGGTTTGATGCAAATGGTCAATCTATTTATCCTAATGGAGATGTTCAGGAGTTTGTAGGTAAAAGTGCCTTGCCAGATATTAATCTTGGTATCTCAACAAGTTTTGAATATAAAAATTGGGATGCATCAGTATTTTTTGCGGGTCAATATGGACACTACATTTATAATAATACAGCTAATGCATTTTTTACAGCGGGTAGTATAAATGGAGGAAGGAATGTTACAACAGATGTTTTAACAAATGGAGAATCGGCATCTAATGCTCCTGATGTATCTACACGATTCCTAGAAAAAGGAGATTTCTTAAGATTACAGTCAGCATCAATTGGATATAATTGGCCATTATCTGGAGAAGGAGTTTTTAAAAGTCTTCGACTTTTTGCGAATGGACAAAATCTTTTCGTTATTACAGACTATAGTGGTTTAGATCCAGAAGTAAATGTGAGTGCTCCACTAAACGGTATACCTACAGCAGGTATTGATTACACAGCCTTTCCAAGACCAAGAACCTATACATTTGGTATAAATGCAACGTTTTAAAAAATTAAGATTATGAAAGAAAAGAAATTTAAATTTGGATTATCGGCATTAATGTCAATAATGCTATTGGTCTCCTGTACAGATTTGGAGATAGAGCCTACTGATTCGGTAATTGAAAACTTAACTGGAGAATTTTCTGGAGTTGGAGATGTGGATGCAGCAGTTACGAATGTTTATAATTCATTATATGGACAGATTGGGAATCAAGCTGATTTATATGCTTTAAATGAAGTTACTTCGGATGAGTTGTTAATCCCTACCAGAGGAACTGACTGGGGTGATAATGGATTATGGAGAAACTTACATGAGCATACTTGGAGCGCAATTCATCCTTTTGTGTTAAACAACTGGAATAACATGAATACGAATGTTTTTAATACTACAGAAATTATAGATCCGCGAAGTGGTGCAGATGCTTCGCAATTAGCACAAGCTAAGTTTTTAAGAGCATTTAGTATGTTTTGGATTATGGATATGTATGGTCAAGTTCCTTTTAGAGAGCCAGACGAAGGTCCGGAAATTGATCCTAGAGTATTTACAAGAGCTGAGGCTTTAGATTTTGTAGTTACAGATTTAAACGAAGCAATTCCTGATTTACCAGTTGTAGGCCCTAGTGCTTCTACTAATAGAGCTTCTAGAGCTGCAGGTAATTATTTGTTAGCTAAAGTACTTTTAAATAAGCATATTTATAATGGTTCAGGTACTCCTGATGCTACAGATATGACTGCTGTGGTAAATGCTGTAGACGCTATTGCTGGAGATGGTTTTGGGTTAGTAGCCGGTTATTTCGATATTTTTAAACAAGATGTCGATAATGAAACTATTTGGTTTGCAGAAACAGGTGTAGGAAATAGAATGTGGAATGGTCTACATTATAATCAAAATGCTCCAGATAATGGTGGAGGAGGATGGAATGGTTTTTCTACTTTAGCAGAGTTTTACGATCTTTTTGAAGGAGATCCTAATACTAATGTTCCGGGTAGTGGACAAGAAGAAAGAAGAGGTTTTGTGCCTACGGACGGATCTAATTTAGGTATTGGTTTTGGTTTTTTAATAGGACAACAGTATGATGAAACTGGAGCAGCGTTAACAGATAGACCAGGACAACCTTTAATCTTTACTCGAGATTTCCCTGGTTTATTAGGGAATGATGAAAGAAATGGAATTCGTACTATAAAATATCACCCAGAAAATGGTTCTTTTACAAATCATGAAATTGTATTTAGATATGCGGATGCGCATTTAATGAAGGCAGAAGCGATTTTTAGAGGTGGTGCTTCTGGAGATGATGCATTAACGATGATTAACGAATTAAGAACAATTAGAAATACTTCCACTAGTTTAACCGCAGTAACTGAACAGGATATTCTAGATGAAAGAGGAAGAGAATTATATAAAGAATTCTGGAGACGTAATGACCAAATTCGTTTTGGTAAGTTTGCAGAGACTTGGGGGCTAAAAAGTAATACTGAAGATTTTAGAGTGTTGTTCCCGATTCCTTCTGGAGCACTTATTTCGAATCCTAATTTAATACAAAACCCTGGTTACTAACATATTAAATTGCTAAGATTTGTTAGAGTAGAGCCCTTCAAAAATTGAAGGGCTCTACTAATTAATATATTCAAATTTAGATATCACAATTGTTCAATTATTTAAAAAATATCTGTTGTAACTTACTACTAGTAATTGTATTAATTTCTTGTAAAAAGGATAGAGAGCGTCATTTTTTTGAGTTATTGTCAGAAAAAGAAACGAGTATTTCATTTAGAAATGATTTAAAAGATACTCCAGATCTTAATATTCTTACCTATCTCTATTATTATAATGGAGCAGGTTTGGCAGTTAACGATTTTAATAATGATGGTTGGGAAGATATATATTTCGTGTCCAATCAGGATGAGAATCAATTGTATCTTAATCAAAAGAATTTTAAATTTAAAGAAGTTACAACGGATCTACTAAAGGATACTAATGGTTGGTCTACTGGCGTGATAACTGTAGATATTAATAATGATGGATTACAAGATATATATGTATGTAAAGTTGGAGATTATAAAGGTTTAAAAGGGAAGAATAAATTGTTTGTAAACCAAGGACCAGATAGCGATGGTATCCCAGTTTTTGAAGAGCAAGCTTCGCTTTACAATCTCGATATCTCTAGTTTTTCTACTCAGGCTAGTTTTTTTGATTATGATTTAGATGGAGATTTAGATATGTATTTGTTAAATCATTCCGTGTACCCTAATCGTAGTTATGGAAGAGGTTCTAAACGTAAACAAGTTGACTTTCTTTCTGGTGATAGGTTATACAGAAATGATGATGGAAAGTATTTTGATGTTTCCGCGGAGTCAGGAATTTTTCAAGGTGGTATAGGCTATGGATTAGGAATTGCTACAGATGATATCAATAATGATGGATATCCGGATATATATGTAGGTAACGATTTTTTTGAAAATGACTATTTATATATCAATCAAAGAAATGGAATTTTTAAAGAAGTAATTACTTCTAATTTTTCTAAGATTCAGCATACATCTCATTATTCTATGGGTGTCGATATTGCAGACATAAATAATGATGGATGGACCGATATCCTATCTCTAGATATGTTGCCAGAGGATCTTAGTACGTATAAATCATCTGGAACTGAATATGGTTTTACTATTTATAACCAATATCTTAAAAATGGTTATAAACCTCAGTATATGCAGAATGGATTACAACTAAACCGAGGAGGAGAAGGTTTTAGTGAAATTGCATTTTTTGCAGGGATAGCTGCTACAGAATGGAGTTGGGCGCCCTTAATTGCAGATTATGATAATGATGGGTTCAAAGATGTCTTTATCTCTAACGGAATTAAAGGAGCTACGAATGATATGGATTTTATAAGTTTTATCGCTAATGATAATATTCAGAAACGTATAGATAACGGCATGACCAAAGAAGATTTGGCTTTAATTGATGAACTGCCAAATAAAAAAACTACCAATTATTTTTACCGTAATAATGGTGATTTAACTTTCGAAAATGTATCCAATCAATGGTCCAAAAATATCCCATCATATAGTAATGGAGCTGTGTATGCAGATTTAGACAATGATGGAGACTTAGATATTATTACTAATAACATTGATGGTAAAGCCTTTGTTTATAAAAATCGAGCAGATACCATTATGAATCATAATTACCTAAGATTAAAGTTAAAAGGTGTTGGGCAAAATTTAAATGCAATAGGAGCAAAAGCAACAGTATTTTCTAAAAATGGATTGCAAACTTCTAGTGTTAACCCTTTTAAAGGCTACTTGTCTTCTGTTTCTCAAATTTTACATTTTGGTTTAGGGGATAACAAAGTCTTAGATTCTATTAAGATAGCATGGCCTAATGGCGATAGTTCTGTATATACAAACGTAGAAATAAATAGTACAATATCTTTAACTCAAAATAGTACAAATACCTCGCAGGTAATTGTTGAAGAAAAATCAGATATTCTTGGAGCAGAACCTAAACCGATTAAGTATAAACACCAAGATTATGAAACTAAAGATTTTAGTGTAGAACCTTTGGCTCCATATGCGGTATCTAATGAAGGTCCTCATATATCTGTTATGGATATAAATAAAGATGGATTAGATGACTTTTATACTCCTGGAGGGAGATTTAGATCTGGAACGATTTTTTTACAGGAAAAGTTAGGAACGTTTAAAAAAACAGAACAACCTGATTTAGATGTTTATAAAAAATATGAAGATGTTGATCAACATTTTTTTGATGCAGATTCCGACGGTGATTTGGATCTAATCACAGTTTATGGGGGTAATGAAAATTATGCGGGATATGAGTCGAGTCCAGTTTTGTTTGTAAATAACAAAGGTGAATTTGAAGAGAATTCAAATGCTTTTCCGGACATTAAGATGAATGCCTCGGTTGTAATTACTTCTGATATAGACAGTGATGGTGATGAAGATATTTTTATAGGTAGTAATAGTTTAACTGGATTCTACGGAAAATCATCTAAAAATTATCTTTTTCTAAATGATGGAAAAGGTAATTTTATAGAAGTTACTTTAGATATGGCACCAGATTTATATACTATTGGATTAGTATATGATGCAAAATTTATTGATGCTAACAATGATGGTTATCAGGACTTAATAGTAGCTGGTCATTATATGCCTATTACCATATTTATCAATGATGGAAAAGGAAATCTTCTTAAAAAGGATATCCATTCATTGAGTAAAACACATGGTTTTTGGAATTGTATATCAATTAGTGACATAGATAAAGATGGAGATATAGATATTATTGCAGGAAATTGGGGGCAAAATAGCAGGCTAAAGGCTTCTGTAGAACAACCAATTCAGTTATATTTAAACGATTTTGATAATAATGGTAAAGTAGATCCAATAGTAACTTATTTCTATCAAGGAAGAGAAACTCCTATAGCTACTAAGGATGAATTGACTAAGCAAATACCAGAGCTTAACAAAAAGTTTTTGTCCTATAAAGCTTTTTCTGAAGCTGATTTTAAGGATTATTTTTCAAAAGATAAAATGGATCAAGCAGAAAAAAAACAAGTGTATATGCTTACTACGACATATTTTGAGAATAAAGGAGGTTTAGATTTTGTAGCACATGATTTGTCTTGGGAAACGCAAATTTCTTCAGTTCATGATATACTAATTCATGATATGAATGAGGATGAATATCCTGACATAATTCTCGGGGGAAACACTTATGAAATTAGTACCCAATTGGGTAGGTTAGATGGATCATACGGAACTATATTATTAAATAATAAAAAAGGAGGATTTGTTAGTTCAGAAGCTTTAGAATTGAATGTTAAGGGAGCGGTTAGATCTATTAAACCCATAAGAATAAAAGAAGAAGAATATTTATTGTTCGGAATAAATAATGATAGTATCCAGTTAGTCAAAAAGATAAAAGAGTAATATGAATAAATTTTTATATAGGAGTTTTATAATTCTTATCCTTTCATCTTGTGCGAAGGAAAAAATTGAGAAATTAGAGATAGAACAAGAGGATACTTTATTTACTAAACTTACTCCCGAAGAGACAAAAATTGATTTTGTAAATCAAGTCGATAACGAAAAAGACTTCAATATTTTTACATATAGAAATTTTTATAACGGAGGAGGAGTAGCGATTGGCGATATAAATAATGATGGTCTACCAGATGTATATCTAACTGCTAATAGAAAAGAGAATAAACTATATCTTAACAAAGGAAATTTGACATTCGAGGATGTTTCTGAATCTGCTGGTATAACCGGAAAAAATTCTTGGTCTACCGGTGTAGTTATGGTGGATATTAATGCAGATGGGTTGTTAGATATTTATGTATGTAATGCTGGAAATGTAGAAGGTGATGATCAAAAGAATGAACTTTTTATAAATAATGGTCCATCCCCAGATACGGGAATTATAACATTTACTGAAAAAGCTGAAGAATATAATTTAGCTGATAGTGGTTTTACCACTCATGCGGCTTTTTTTGATTATGATATGGATGGCGACCTTGATGTATATATACTTAACAATAGTTTTATACCAGTAAGTAGTTTGGGATACGTAAACAAGCGTAATCTTCGTGCAAAAGATTGGGATATTCCTGAGATTCTGAAAGGTGGAGGAGATAAGTTAATGAGAAATGATGATGGCGTGTTTACTGATGTAAGCGAGACAGCCGGAATATTTGGAAGTCTAATAGGTTTTGGATTGGGAGTAACAATAGGGGACGTTAATAAAGATTTACTTCCAGATATTTATGTGTCCAATGATTTTTATGAGCGAGATTATTTGTATATAAATCAGGGTGATGGAACATTTAACGAGGAAATTAAGG
Organism: Aquimarina sp. Aq107; assembly: GCF_943733665.1. NCBI lineage: Bacteria > Pseudomonadati > Bacteroidota > Flavobacteriia > Flavobacteriales > Flavobacteriaceae > Aquimarina > Aquimarina sp. Aq107. The sequence continues at coordinate 5,424,420 of NZ_OX030782.1, forward strand.
ATTGGGTAAAACACCTTAGTATTTCTTCTATGGGAGCAGATATGGCGGATATTAATAACGATGGGTATCCAGAAATTTTTGTAACAGATATGCTTCCAGAAGACGATCAACGATTAAAAGAGACTAGTTCTTTCGAAAGTTATGATGTGTATAAATTGAAGAAGAGTAGAGATTTCTACAATCAATATATGCAAAATTCGCTTCAGCTCAATAATGGAGATAATACATTTTCTGAAATTGCTTTTTATAGCGGGGTAGCTAAAACAGATTGGAGTTGGGGAGCGTTACTTTTTGATATGGATAATGATGGGTATCGTGATATTTATGTTAGTAATGGGATATATCATGATCTAACAGATCAAGATTTCATGAACTTTTTTGCCAATGATATCATACAGAAGATGACGTTAACCGGTAAGAAAGAAGAAGTCGATTCGATTATTAATAAAATGCCATCTACTCCCATACCAAACTATGCTTTTAGAAATAAAGGAAATCTTAGTTTTTTGGATAAAACCAAAGACTGGGGTTTTGAGGAGCCAACGTTCTCTAACGGATCTGCTTATGGAGATCTAGATAATGATGGTGATTTAGATCTAGTAGTAAACAACTTTAATATGCCTGTTTCTATTTATAAAAATAATAGCGAGAAGAAGCATAATAATTACCTGAAAGTTCAGGTTAAAGGAACGGATAAAAACACCTATGCGATAGGTAGTATTGTTGAGCTGTATGTTAAAGATGAGATAATTAGACAAGAGTTGATTCCTACTCGAGGTTTTCAATCATCTATTGAATATGTAATGACTATTGGGTTAGGGCAAAATGAAAAAATAGATTCCCTACGTGTTATTTATCCTGATGGAAAATCACAATTATTAAACGATGTTCAATTAAATAAACAGATTACATTAAACCATAAAAACGCAAATCAAAACTATCAATATATTTCCCAGAAAAGTATATCTTATTTTAAAGAAGTTTCACACGATCTACCAGCTCATAAAGAAGATTCATATGTAGATTTTGATTATGAAGGGTTAGTCTATAAAATGCAATCTAGAGAAGGACCAGCAATAGCTATTTCTGATGTAAATAATGATGGAAATGATGATGTGTATATAGGAGGAGCATATGGTCAAAAAGGAAAGTTGTATATGCAGAATGCTTCTGGTGAATTAAAAGCTACTTCGTTTGAAACTGAAGAGTTTTTCGAAGATGTAACCGCGGTTTTCGAGGATATTGATGGAGATAAGGATTTAGATTTGGTAATAGGTTCTGGTGGGAATTTTAAAGGAGCCAGAGCAGGTGTACGAAGTTATATTAATGATGGAAAAGGGAATTTTTCTAGAGGAAATATTATTAAACCAACAAATACTAATATTTCTGTAATAACTGCTTATGATTATGATCAGGATGGAGATGTTGATATTTTTGCAGGAAGTCATAGTGTTATTGGTACCTATGGTGTTTCTCCTCAGAGTTATTTTCTGGAAAATGATGGTAATGGTAACTTTATAGATGTTACGGTAAGTAAAGCAATTGATATTAAAAACATTGGAATGATTACAGATGCTATCTGGAATGACATAAATTCTGATGGTAAAAAAGATCTTATTGTAGTAGGTGAGTGGATGTCTCCAAAGATGTTTATTAATGATGGAAAATCTTTAAATTTAATTAAAACAAATTTAGATTCAATTTCTGGATGGTATAATACTTTAGAAGCAAGTGATTTGGATAATGATGGCGATACAGATCTAGTTTTAGGAAATCGAGGATTGAATTCTATATATCAGTGTAGCACAGAATCTCCTTCTAAAATGTATATCAATGATTTTGATAATAATGGTACTGTAGAACAAATTATTACACAAACAATTGACGGTAAAGATGTTCCAATACATCTAAAGAAAGAAATAACAGCCCAAATAAATATCTTAAAGAAACAGAATCTCAAATTTTCGGAATATGCAACCAAGGCGATCAATGAGTTGTTTTCTAAAGAAGTTTTAGACAATACAACTATTAAAACGGTAAATAACTTTGCAAGTATAGTTGCCTACAATATAGGTGATAATAATTTTGAAATAAAAGAACTTCCTAAAGAAACTCAACTTTCTTGTATCTGCGATGTAGAGACAGAAGATGTAAATAAAGATGGAAATATAGATCTCATAATTGCAGGGAATAATTATAATTTTAAACCACAGTTCTCAAGATTAGATGCTAGTAGAGGAAATGTTTTGTTAGGAGATGGGAAAGGCAATTTTGAAAATCAAAAATATTCAGGCTTTTCGGTAGAGGATGAGGTTAGAGCAATGCACTGGTTAGAAAATAAATCTGGAGAAAAATATTTACTTGTAGGGATTAATAATCAAATGCCTAAAATATTTAAAATGAACACGAAATAATATCCAAAAAGAATAGAATTCACACAAATGATTAAAAATAGGATCATATTAACTTTTGGGCTGTTGTTTTTAGTAGGATGTCAGAAACAAGAAACCAATCAAGGAGAATTATTTGATAAAGTTACTTCAGAGGTTTCAAACGTGTCATTTCAGAATACGTTAGTTCCTACCGAGGAGTTAAATATTTTGGATTATCTATATTATTATAATGGAGCTGGTGTAGCTGTTGGGGATATCAATAAAGATGATTTAGTTGATGTGTTTTTTACTTCTAATCAGGGCGAGAATAAATTGTATCTTAATAAAGGAAATTTTCAATTTGAAGATATTACGGATAAAGCGGGAGTAATAGGGCATTCTGATTGGAATACAGGTACCACAATGGCGGATATTAATGGAGATGGATATCTCGATATTTATGTTTGTGCCGTGGTCGGGCTACAAGGACTAGAAGGAAAAAATGAATTATTCATTAATAATGGGGATAATACATTTACCGAAAAAGCCTCAGAGTATAAACTAGATTTTCAAAATTACAGTACATCGGCTGCTTTTTTTGATTATGACAATGATGGGGATTTGGATATGTATTTATTAAATCATGCAATCCATACTCAAAATTCTTTTGGTAGAGCATCTCTTAGAATTAATCGAAGTTCTGAAAGTGGTGATAAGCTGCTTCGTAATGATGGTAAAGTCTTTACAGACGTAAGTGTAGAAGCTGGGATTTTTGGAGGAGGAAATGGATATGGTCTTGGAATCGCAACTGCTGATTTTAATAATGATGGATATACAGATATTTATGTAAGTAATGATTTTCACGAAGATGATTACTATTATATTAATAACACGGACGGTACTTTTAGTGAATCACTAAAAGAAAAGTTTGGCCATACGAGTCGCTTTTCTATGGGTAATGATGTAACAGATATCAATCACGATGGATATCCAGATATTATAACATTGGATATGACTCCAGAGGATGAAAACGTTCTCAAAGCTTCTGCTGGAGATGAAACTGTAGATATGTTACAGATGCGAATCAATCGATTAGGATATCATAATCAATATGCTCGTAATATGCTTCAGGTTAATCAAGGGAGTTATTTTGAAGAAACTGCTTTGTTAAGTGGTGTAGCTGCAACTGATTGGAGTTGGTCAGCGTTATTTGCGGATTATGATCAAGACGGAGAGCAGGATGTATTTATATCGAATGGAATCCCAAAACGTCCTAATGATCTCGATTATATTAAGTATATCTCTAATGAGAAAATTCAAGAAAAGCTAAATAGCTCCAAGTTAGTAGATAACGAGGCTTTAAATATTATGCCTTCCGGAGAAGTACAGAATTATATTTTTAAAGGAGATAAAGAGATTCAATTTAATGATAAATCATTACGCTGGCTTCCGATAGAAAACACTGCTTCTACAGGAAGTGCTTATGCAGATTTTGATAATGATGGCGATCTAGATATTGTAACTAATAATATTAATGCGAGACCCTCTTTTTATAGAAATAAAACAAATGGTCAAAAACGATTTTTAAAACTAAAATTTGATTTTAAAGATAATAATAAACTAGGTATTGGGACTAAGGTGTTGTCCTATCATCGGGGAATTGCTCAGTACAAACAATTATTTACTTCTAAGGGATTTCAATCCTCTTCAGAGCCTATGATTCATTTTGGGTACGATACGATTGCAGCTATAGATTCTCTGAAAATTATATGGCCGGATAATACGATTCAAGTAGCAGAAAATATAACTACAAATCAAACATTAACAATTAAATTGTTACACAAAAGAAACATTGTGAATTATGAAGAATTGTTTCCTAAAAATAAAGGTTGGTTTAAGGAAATAGACTCTATCCCTGGATTACAATATGTACATAAAGAGAATAATTATACAGATTTTAATCGCCAAAAATTAATTCCATATAAAATTTCTGATCGAGGTCCTGCCACTGCGATAGGTGATCTTAATAATGATGGGAAAGAAGATGTTTTCTTTGGAAGTTCAAAACTTGAGTCTTCTAAAATATATATTCAGACAGCAACTGGTTTCGAAGAGCAACGGTTGGAAATTCTTGATATTGATAAAAAGAAAGAAGATGTAGTAGCTATCATCGAAGATCTTAATAATGATACGATAAAAGATTTATTGGTCTGTTCTTCTGGCGGCGAATTTTATGGTAACTCTAAGGAATTAATAGATAGATTGTATTTAAATTCAGATAAAGGATTAGTAAAAGGTAGTTTTCCGGAGCTATATGAACACGAATCGGTAATAAAAACTCATGACGTAGATAGCGATGGTGATTTAGATATTTTCGTTGGAGGGTATGCCGTTTCTAATGATTTTGGTAAGATGCCAAATTCATACCTTTTAATTAATGATAAAGGAAATTTTACGATCAAAGAAAATCCTGATTTAATACAAGTAGGTATGGTAACAGATGCTATTTGGGATGATTTTGATAGTGATGGAATAAAAGATTTGATCGTCATTGGAGAATGGATGTCTCCACACTTTTTTAAAAATGAAAATGGAAAATTAATAGATGTTACTGCTAAATTTTTGCCAAGAAATTTAAACGGTCTTTGGCAATCTATTATCGAATTCGATATAGATAATGATGGTGATAATGATTATTTGCTCGGTAATTTTGGACTAAATTCTAAGTTTACCGCTTCTTCAGACTTACCACTAAAAATGTATTATTCTGATTTTGATAAAAACAAAACAACAGAAACTATTGTTGCAATACCCAAGAATGGTAAATATTATACGGCTTTAGCATTAGATGAGTTATCAAGTCAGCTTAATTATCTCAAGAAAAAATTTACTACTTATACCGGTTTTGCAGGTAAAACTGTAGATCAAATTTTTGGTAAAGATGTATTAGAAAATGCAAAGTTGTTTGAAGTACACGAACTAGCTTCTGGATACTTAAAAAATGATCAAGGAACATTTTCATTTGTCCCTTTCGATGATTCACTCCAATTAGCTCCTATATTGTCGATGTTAAAATATGATTTTAATAAAGATGGAACAGAAGAAGTGTTATTAGCTGGTAATTATTTCGGAGTAATTCCATATCACGGAAGGTTTGATGGATTTGCAGGTGCTATAATAGGAAAGGATGCTTTAATAATTAAAGCACAAGAATTGGGGATTAACTTAAGTCAAAAATCCGTTAGAGGATTAAATATTATTAATTTTGTAAATAAGGATTATTTACTTATCACACTAAACAATGGAAAAGCAGAGATTTATGAAATGTTTCAATAAATGGAGCAAAATTAACGTAATGACTAAGAGTAAGAGTTTATTTTTAATTACTTCTTCGTTGCTTTTTTTAAACGCTTGTCAAAAAGAAGAAAAGCAGATTGTAATTACGGCTCAAGATTACCATAATGCAGTAGATAAAATCACAGAGGTAATGGTACATGATATTTTTTCTCCTCCTGTAGCAAGTCGCATATATAACTATGCTAATATAGCTGCTTATGAGGTGATAAGACAAGAAGGGGCAGGTTATAATACTTTATCAAATCAATTACATAACCTAAAAAATATTCCTGTCGCTGATACGACTAAACATATAAATCATAAACTTTCTGCATTAGTGGCGTATATGGAAGTAGGAAAGTCATTACTTTTTTCCGAAGATCGAGTAGAAGTTTACAGAGATAGTTTGTATGGTTTTTGGGAATTACAGAATGAAGAAATATTTAATGATTCTAAAACCTATGGTTTAGCGGTTGCGGAGCATATTAAGATTTGGTACGCTTCCGATAATTATGCGCAAACTAGAACGATGCCTAAGTTTTCGGTTAATACAGAAGATCCTTCTAGATGGCAACCTACTCCACCAGATTATATGGATGGCATAGAACCTCATTGGAAAGAAATAAGACCTTCTATTATTGATTCTTCTTCTCAGTTTAAGCCAGCTAGATATCCAGATTTTTCGTTAGAAAAAGATACACCTTTTTATAAAGAATTGATGGAAACTTATGAGGTAGGGAATACGATAAAAGAAGAAGGAGAAAAATCAGAAAAATTAGAAATAGCTCAATTCTGGGATTGCAACCCTTATGTTTCGACACATAAGGGACATCTAATGTTTGCTACGAAGAAAATTACACCAGGAGCTCATTGGATAGGTATTTGTAAAATAGCGTGTAAAAAAACAAATGCTGATTTTGCGAAGACTGTGTTTGCTTATACAAAAACTTCCATCGCAATTGCAGATGCTTTTATAAGTTGTTGGGACGAGAAATATAGAAGTAATTTGATACGCCCAGAAACTTTGATTAATCAACATATAGATGAAAATTGGACACCTGTATTGCAGACACCTCCATTTCCCGAATATACAAGTGGACATTCTGTAGTTTCTGGAGCAGCGTCTACTGTTCTTACGGATATTTTTGGAGATAATTTTTCTTTTGATGATGATACCGAATTACAATATGGATTGCCTGTTCGTTCCTTTATATCCTTTAATCAAGCGGCTGATGAAGCTGCTGTAAGCAGGTTGTATGGTGGGATTCATTATAGAGCAGCTATTGATTTAGGTTTAGATCAAGGACGTGCATTAGGAAGTTTTGTAGTACGTAAGTTAAAAATGAATATTTCGAATTCTAAAGTCGCAAGTTCTAACTAGTATGAAGAGAATTGCAGTTGTAGCTTTGGTAATACTAATAGGTGTTTCTATTTGGTATTTATTTATAAAAAAATATGATTATCAAGTTTCTTTTAGTGTCAAAGGTTCTCCAGGTAGTGTGTATTATCAGGTAATTAGTTGGGAGTCTTGGGGCAAAGATCCAAAGGCTAAAAATATTACCACTTTGGATACTACGTTGTTTAAGCAAGTGTCCCAAAAAGTAACAGTAAAAGATACTGTTATTAATCTAGATTGGACTTTAGAAAGTTTAAACGATTCTATAACTAAAATTAAAGTAGGTGCAATTTCTAAAGAGTATTCCATACAGAATAGAGTACGAATACTTATGGGTGAAACAATCTTTACTAGAGGATTAAAAAAAGAGCTAAAAGTTTTTGGTAAGCAAGCCAATGATTTTGCAGATACTTTTAAAATAGAGATAGAAGGAGAATCCGAAATACCTAGTTTAACGTATTTATTTGTTTCATCATCTTCTAATCGTTTTGGTAAGGCAGGTATGATGATGAGAACTAATTCTGATCTTTATCCAAAGATATTAGAAAATAATGTAACGGTTGATGGAGCACCATTTGTAAAAATTAAAGAATGGGATGTTTTAGATGATACAATCAAGTTTGATTTTGGTTTTCCAATAAAGGAAACAGATTCTCTGCCATTAAATTCAATAGTTAAATTTGATAAATCACCTCCAAAAAAAGCCTTAAAAGCTGTTTTCTACGGTAATTACAGAAATAGTGATCAAGCCTGGTTTGCACTTATAGCGTATGCCGAAAGAAGAAATATTTCAATTGTAAAAAAACCTCTAGAAATATTCTATAATAATCCAATGCAAGACGGTGATGCTTCTCAATGGAAAGCCGAAATTTTCGTGCCGATTTCGAATAAAAATTAATAGTTTTAATGATTATCAGAATCTGCCAATTACTCCTAACTGACCTGCCCCAAGTCTAAGGTCCCATTTAATCTTAAACTTCTTACTATCGTAAACATATCTTTCTTTTTTGTTCAGGTAGTTGTCAATTCCATCGACAATAACGACACTAAGAACAATACCAAGAGTCACATCAGTTAACCAATGGGCACCTTCCCATAATCGTGATACTGGTGAGATTAAACCCAAAGCGTAAATACCTCCTTTTATATAAGGGTTTTTGAATTGTTTACTAATTGCATATGCAGTTGTAAATGATAATATGGCATGACCAGAAGGGAAAGAGTGGTAGTCAGCTTCGCTACTATAGAATTTAAAAGCATCTTTACCTTTTCCTGTATAAGGTCTGGCACGACCAGCTAGTGTTTTGCTGACAGTTTGGATAATTCCACCTGCAGTTGCCGAAGCAATTAGTAATACTCCTGTTTTGCGAACTTTTTCATTTTTTGTAATTAGTCCAAAAGCATATATTCCTGTTGTCAATCCATAGTTTACAAGGGGTTTTCCAAAACGAAATCCCGTTTCTCTAATAAAATCAGGAACATCATCTCTTTGATCTGTAAAAAAATCATTCGCAGGTTCATCTATTAGGTAAAGAAGCGTAGTTCCTGCTACAATTCCTCCAAATGTGGCCCAATCCTTTCCTTTCCATCTAAACGGTTGTGTATATGCGTGTTTTAAACCTCCAAATGCAGAAACTCCATCATACTTTAGCATTTGCCATCGAGTCATGTTGCTTTGTAAATCATTAGATTCATCTTCAGCATTCTCTTTAGATAGTTCTTCAATGGATTCTTGAACCGGTTCTTTCTGATTCTCATTAGATTTTTCTTGAGCATTGGAGTTTTCTGAAATAAGAAAAAGCAAAAAGAAAGCAGGTAACACGCGGAAATATTTCATAGGAATAATTTGGTAAACAAAAATAATAACTTATTTGTAAACAAATGGCAAATGCAAAAAATTGAATCGTTTTGTAAGCTTTTAGGTGTAAAAAGCAAAAAGCCCAAACAATTTGTTTGGGCTTTAAAGGTGGTGCCTCCAGGAATCGAACCAGGGACACAAGGATTTTCAGTCCTTTGCTCTACCAACTGAGCTAAGGCACCTTGCTGTAAGCGGATGCAAATATAGAACGCTTTTTTTAATACTCAAAAGAAAAAATTAAAAAAATCGTTTTGTACTTTTACAAACTTTAAATAAAAGCACGTAATATCCTGTAATCTAGAAGTTGTGGATAATAGAAAAAAGATTATAATTTTTAAAGAAAAGTAGAATCGATTACTCAGGAAATAAAAACAAACGAATGAATCTCATTATTGATGTAGGTAATACTTCTATAAAAATAGGTGTTTTCGAAAAAGATTCAATTGTTTACAAAGAAACACTGAAGTCAGAGAACTTCTCCAAGGTAATACAAAAAGTTTACCAAGACTATCCCTTAATCAATAATGCAATAATTTCTTCTGTTGCTATCATTAAGAAACAAGATATAGCGATAATTAAAAATTTGTTTAATACGATTATTTTGGATCATACAGTAAGAATGCCATTTAAAAATATGTATGCTACACCTACTACCTTAGGTGTTGATCGTTTAGGTTTAGTTGCTGGCGCAGTAGGTCAGTTTCCAAAAAAAGATGCACTAGTTATTGATGCGGGAACATGTATTACGTATGATTTTAAAAATAAAGATGAGGAATATTTGGGAGGAGCAATTGCGCCAGGTTTAAGTTTAAGATATGCAAGTTTGCATAATTACACTTCAAAATTACCGTTATTAGAGCTAGAGTCGCCGAAAAATTATATTGGTGATACAACAAATCAAGCAATACATTCTGGAATTGTGAATGGTGTTTTGTATGAAATTGAGGGTGCAATTGCAGAATATTGCAACACTTACCCCGATTTAACAGTTATTTTAACCGGAGGAGATGCACATTTTTTGTCTAAAAGATTAAAAAATAGCATATTTGCCACCTCTAATTTTTTATTGGAGGGACTAAATCACATTTTAGCTTTTAATAACAGTCAATGATAAAGAAGATTTTAGTAGTCATTCTGGTAATAGTTACCAGCGTATCTTATGCTCAAGAAGGAACTTCTTCTCCTTATTCTTTTTATGGAATAGGGTTACAGAAGTTTAAGGGAACAGTAGAAAATAGATCGATGGGGGGATTGGGTATACTTACAGACAGTATTCACTTAAATCTTCAGAATCCCGCATCGTATGGAGAATTGAAATTAACAACATATACATTAGGTGCCAATTATAATGGTTTAAATCTAGATAATGCTGCAGGTGAAGATTCATATAAAGATAATGCATCTTTGGATTACCTAGCCATAGGTATTCCTGCCGGCAAATTTGGCTTTGGTTTTGGTGTGCTTCCTGTAAGTTCTGTTGGATATCAAACAAATTCATTTAATGATGATGGTTCAGAAAATCAGTTCCTTGGAACAGGTGGTCTTAACAAAGTGTTTGTTGCAGCGGGATTTAAAGTTAACGAGAATTTAAGCGTTGGTTTAGATATTAATTATAACTTTGGGAACATTGAGAATAAAGCAATTCTTAAACGTTCAGAGCTAGAATTTGATACAAGAGAAATCAATAATTCTGATTTGTCGGGAGTTAGCTTATCTTTTGGGGTTGCCTATAAAAAGATGCTAACAGAAAAATTAGAGTTAACTACTTCACTTGTGTCCACTCCTTCATTTAAATTAAAATCAGAGAATAGTCTAGAATTAGCAACTGTTCAGGTTTTAACTAATGGAGCCGAATTAGTTGTGGAGCGACAAGATATTGCAGTAGAGGATAGAGATTTAGATCTTCCTGCAGAGGTAAAAGTTGGTGCAGGAATAGGAGAATCTAAAAAATGGTTCGTGGGAGCTGAGTATACGTATCTTGATGCTAGTAAATTTGATAACAGGTCATTTACATCAGATAATGTTGTATACGAAAATGCTTCAAAGGTAAAATTAGGAGGGTATTATATACCTAAATATAATTCGCTAACAAGTTACCTTAATAGGATTGTTTATAGAGCAGGATTGAGATATGAGGAGACCGGTTTAAATATCAATGGACAAGCTATTAATGAGTTTGGCATATCTTTTGGAGTAGGGTTACCAGTTGGCAACTTATTCTCCAATGCTAATGTAGGTTTTGAGTTCGGAACAAGAGGAACTACCAACGCAGGATTAGTAAAGGAAGAATTTTTTAATCTATCATTAAGTTTATCCCTAAATGATAGATGGTTTAGAAAAGTGAAATTTAATTAACTACAATTATACAGCTATGAATACTAAAGTGTTATATACGATAGCAGCAGGATTAGTTTTAAGCGCTACAGGAGTTAGTGCTCAGGCTACTGACTGTGCGACTACGGCTTCTATTGCCTATGAGCACGCTAAAGTAAAAAATTATGAGGCCGCAGAAGCGCCTTTATGGAAAGTAAGAAAAGAATGCCCTTCATATAGTGTTGCAACTTACCAGTTTGGTCAGAAATTAATAGAGTCTAAATTAAAAAAGGCGGCTACCGATGGAGAAAAAACTCAGTATGCGAACGAACTTATTGCGTTGTTAAAAGAAAGATATCAGTATTTCCCTGCTAAAACGCAAATAGGAGATATGCATTCTGATATAGGTCAGCTTATGTATGCTAACAAAATAGGAACAACGGATTCTCAATTTGCAGAATTCCATAAAGCATATACTGAGGATAAAGCTAACTTTAATGGAGCAAAAAAATTATATACTTATTTTTACTTATTAGTAGAGTTACAAGATGCTGGTAAGAAAGATCTTCAAGATGTATTTGATTTGTATGATGATATTACAGAGAAGATTGAAGAAGAAGAGAGTAAAAAAGCAAAGACAATTAGTACGCTTACAGAAAAAGAAGAATCTGGAGCAACACTGAATTCTAAAGAGAAAAGAAGTCTTAAAAACGCTGGAATTAATTTAAGAGCTTATAGTAAAGTAAAAGCTGGAATTAATCAAAAGATTGGGGCAAGAGCAGATTGTGAAAACCTGATACCTCTTTATTCTGGTCAATTCGAAAGTAAAAAGACTGATGTTAATTGGTTAAAAGGAGCTGCAGGTAGAATGTCTGCTAAAGAATGTACTGATGATCCATTGTTTTTCAAGATGGTAGAAGCTCTTCATAAAGCAGATCCATCAGCGAAGTCGGCTAAGTATTTAGGTATATTAGCACTTAAGGATAAGAAAACATCTAAAGCGCTGGAATATTTTAATCAGTCTGCACAATTAGAGACTAAAGCTAGTGATAAGGCTAATGTATACTATCGAATTGCAGAGGTGCATAGAAAAAGAGGAAGTTATGCTCAAGCTAGATCTAATTATAAGAAAGCATTAGCAAATAAGCCTTCATTTGGTCAAGCTTACCTTAAAATTGCAGCAATGGTTGCTAAAAGTGCTAATAGTTGTGGTACTGATGTGTTTAGTAAGAGAGCCGTATATTGGTTGGCTGAAAGATATGCTAGAAAAGCTGGTAGTGTAGATCCTAGTTTAAAGAAAATTGCAACTGCAACTGCAGCTAACTACAAAGCAAAAGCACCTTCTAAAACAGATATTTTTAATAATCCTGAAATTAAATCAGTAAAAATAGGATGTTGGATTGGTGAAACGGTTAAAGTGCCGAAGCTATAATGCAAAAAAAGAATTCATATATATTATTAAACTTTGTCACAGCATTTGCTGTGACATTGTTTTTTTCGTGTCAATCAAACACGTCCAAAACTAATAACTATAACATTACTGAGGACGCTCCTATTGCAGAAGCATTGGAGGTGAATTTAAAGTATACCGATTCGGGTAGACTTACCGCAATTCTTAGAACACCTAAAATAAAAGATTATACAAATAGAAATTTTGGATTTCAGGAGTTTCCAGAAGGTATTGTTTTAGATATGATCGATAAAGATGGAAAAGTAAGTGTTGTAAAATCGGATTATGCAATATTCTATAAAGAAACGGGGCTTATTGATATGAGAGGAAATGTAGATATTAAGACTGCAGATAGTACTCATCTTATGGCACGTCAGTTGTATTGGGATCAAAGTATTAACTGGGTGTTTACTGATCAACCTTATAAAAGCATTCTTCCGGATGGTACTGTTAACGAAGCAGACGGTTTTGATGCTAATCAAGATTTTACTATCTTGAATTCTCGCATCAATGAAGGAATAATGTTCATCGAAGAATAAACTTATATGATGAAAATTTTTAGATTTTTTGAAATTGCTTACTTAGCTATTATGTGTTTTTTTCTGTATCAAGCTTATGAAGAATGGGGAAAAGAAGATAGTCGCAGTATTTTGTATCTATGTTTTGCTGGAGTAGCAATTTTTATGTTTTTCTTCAAAAGAAACTTTAGAAAAAGATTTGATGCCAATAACAAGGACAACAATTAATGGAGTTACAAATTATAGTAATTGTACTTTCTGTTATTCTCTCCGCTTTTTTTTCTGGGATGGAGATCGCCTATGTTTCTTCTAATAAAATTCACATTGAAATAGAAAAAAAGCAAGATGGTTTTCTTGCTAATATTTTATCTCGGTTAACGAAAAGACCCTCTAAGTTTATTGCTACTATGTTAGTAGGTAATAATATAGCATTAGTAGTATACGGGTTTTACATGGGAGAATTAGTCATGGGTTTTATTCAAGGATATTATCCAGATATGGCACCAAGTTTTAATTTATTGCTACAGACTATAATTTCTACATTAGTTATTTTGCTAACTGCAGAGTTTTTACCTAAAGTTTTTTTTCAGATTTATGCTAATACGTTACTGAAAGTGTTTGCGTTACCAGCGTATTTTTTTTATGTATTATTCTGGTTTATATCATCTTTTGTTATTTGGATATCAGATTTTGTACTTAAGAAATTTCTTAAAACAGATGGAGATGAGGTGCAATTAGCATTTACAAAAACTGAATTAGGAGATTACATTAATGAGCAAATGGAAACTGTCGAAGCACATGATGAAATTGATAGCGAAATTCAGATTTTTCAAAATGCACTGGACTTTTCGGACGTAAAATCTAGAGAAGTTATGATTCCGAGAACTGAAATCATTGCTATAGAAAAATCTCAATCCTTAGAAGAGGTTAGTCAACTTTTTATAGATACTGGTTTGTCCAAAGTTTTGGTGTTTAATGCAACTATTGATGATATTATTGGTTATGTACATTCTTTTGAATTGTTTAAAAAGCCAAAATCTATAAGATCTATTTTGTTGCCAGTGGTTTTTGTTCCAGAAACCATGTATGTCAAAGATGTGTTAAATCTGTTGACTAAAAAACATAAAAGTATTGCTGTTGTGATTGACGAATATGGCGGGACAAGTGGTATTATTACAGTTGAAGATATTGTAGAGGAACTTTTTGGAGAAATAGAAGATGAGCATGATTCTGTAGATCTAATAGAGGAGAAACTAGATGAAAATCATTATCGTTTTTCTGCCAGAATGGAAGTGGACTATATTAACGAAACCTACAAACTAAACCTTCCGGAAAGTGAGTATTATGAAACACTCGGCGGGATGATAGTTAATCATACTGAGGAAATTCCTAAACAAGGAGATATTGTAAACATAGATTCAGTAACCATCAATATTATTGAAACTTCGAATACTAAAATCGAAATTGTAGAATTAAAAACCCTGTTAGAGGATTAATGATTCATAAACCGATGTATATTTGATATATGCCTTCTTATTATTCTTAATTGATTAGATTTTTTTTGAAAAACACTTGTTGTTATGTTGACAACAGGAAAGACCTTTAGTGTTCTTTTAATCAATGAGATAGCTTTTGTTTTAGATAGAAATTATTCACTAAAATTAATCGAAAGATCTATTCAAAAATAAAAACCAAAAAAACTTGTAAAGACTTTCTGTCTTTAATTGGTAATATTCTAATAAAATGGTATTTTCGCCCACTATATTTCAATAAATTAAACTTAAAATGGCAGTTTTAAATAAAATCAGACAACGTTCCGTTTTCTTAATTGTGATTATCGCTTTAGCGCTTTTCTCATTCGTATTAGCGGATTTGATTAGGAATGGAGGAGCTATTTCTCAAAAAGCAGCAAATATTATTGCTACAATAAATGGGAAAGAAATTGATAGAACTGATTTTGCAAGAAAAGTCGAGACAGCATCTAGAAATTTTGGAGCCAATGGATCAAATTTACAGACTGTAAATTATGTTTGGAATCAAGAAGTTAGACAGATCGTTTTTGATGGACAATTTGAAGAATTAGGAATTAGAGCTGGAGCAGATCAGGTAAATCAATTGTTAGAAGAAGGATTGGCAAATAATCCAACTTTTCAAAACGAAGCTGGAGTATTTGATAAAGCAAAGATGCAAGAATATGTTGCTAGTATTAAAGGAAACCCTGTAGCTTACCAGCAATGGACAGACTATAAAATATCTTTGGGTAAAGGAGCTTTAGAAGAAACGTATCTAAATATGATCAAAGCTGGAGTTGGCGTAACTCTTAAAGAGGGAGAGCTAGCTTATAAAATGGAAAACGATGTTGTAGATATAAAATATGTTCAACTTCCATTTTCAGGAATACCAGATACGGATGTGAATATATCTGATGCTGAGATTAAGGCTTACGTAGACAAACATCCTGACTTATATCAGGCGGAAGCTTCTAGAAATATGAGATATGTGTTCTTTAAAGAAGAGCCAAGTCAGCAAGATGAAGATCAATTGATAGCAGAGGTATCTAAGGATATAGATGGTCTTAAAACGACAGAAAATATCGAAGAATTTATAAATCTAGATAAGGGATCTGCATTAAAGTATGAAGATCGTTTTGTTTTTAAGAAAGATCTACCAACTACTGTTAGTGATACTTTATATAATGTTCCAGTTGGAGAGGTTTATGGACCTTATAAGGATGGAAAATACATTAAAATTTCTAAAGTTGTTGCACAAAAACAACTACATGATTCGTTAAAGGCTAGCCATATTTTAGTTTCTTGGAAAGGTTTAGGTACAGCTGGTGATACTGAAAGAACTAAGGAAGAAGCAAAAACACTTGCAGATAGTTTGCTAAGTGTAGTAAAGACTGATAAAGCTAAGTTTGTAACATTAGCAAAAGATTTTTCTGCAGATACTTCTAATAAGGATAAAGGTGGAGATTTAGGTTATTTTCCTCCAGGTAGAATGGTACCGGCATTTAATGATTACATTGTAGATAATAATGTTGGAGATATGGGAGTAGTAGAAACTGCTTTTGGATATCATATTATTACTATTGAGGATAAAAAGAACGAACAAAAAGCTGTTAAGGTTGGAACCATCGCTAGAGAGATAGAGGCTAGTGAAAAAACTATCAACGATATTTTTACGGAAACAACTAAATTTCAAATCGCTACAAAAGATGCTGATTTTGCTGAGAAAGCAAAGGAAGGTGAATATAATGTTCTTCCAGTAAATAAAATTAGTGAGTTAGCAGAAAATATTCCAGGAATTGGTGCGCAACGATCAATTGTTCAATGGGCATTTAAGGAAGAAACTAAGGTAGGAGATGTAAAACGTTTTGATGTTACTGGTGGATATGCTGTTGTACAACTTACAGCAAAAGCATCTAAAGGAACCCAAAAAGTAGAAGACGCAAGTACTTCAGTAAAACCTATTCTTATTAAGGAGAAAAAAGCTGAAATGCTTAAAAAGAAAATTTCAGGAAGCACCTTAGAAGATATTGCTAAAAATCAATCTCAAACAGTTAAGACTGC
The DNA here is from genome assembly GCF_943733665.1 of Aquimarina sp. Aq107. Lineage (NCBI taxonomy): Bacteria > Pseudomonadati > Bacteroidota > Flavobacteriia > Flavobacteriales > Flavobacteriaceae > Aquimarina > Aquimarina sp. Aq107. The sequence goes on from NZ_OX030782.1 coordinate 5,441,235, forward strand.
ATCTGCATTAAATATGAAAACACCTACGATAAGTGGAGCTGGAACAGAACCTAAAGTTGTTGGTGCTGCATTCGCTTTAGAGAGTGGTCAAATTTCTGAACCAATTGTAGGGAATAATGGAGTTTATGTTGTTTCTGTAACAAAGAAAACTCCTGCTAGTGGATTAGATACGTATATGAGCTATGCTGCACAAGAATCTAAGACGCAAGCCAACGCAGTTAATTCTAGAGTGTTTAATGCATTAAAAGAAGCTGCTGAGATAGAAGACAAAAGAGCTAATTTCTATTAAAAAATAGATTAGTAAAATATTTTAAATAAAAAAATCCTGAAGAAATAATCTTCAGGATTTTTTGTTTAGTATGATTAAATTTTAAGGTATTATTTTCGCACTTTTTGTTCCCATTTCCAGGCAGAAGATAATGCTTCATCTAGACTGCTCTTAGCGTTCCAGCCCAATTCGTTATTTGCTTTGTCTGTATTTGCATAAGCAGCAGTAATGTCACCTTCTCTTCGGTCTACAATTTTGTAGTTTAATTTCTTATCAGATACTTTCTCAAATGACTGTATAACCTCTAGCACAGAACTACCAGTTCCTGTTCCTACATTAAATACCTCATAATTAGAAGTGTTATTATTTTTTATTAGACGTTCTAAAGCTACTACATGTGCTTTTGCAAGATCTACTACATGTATATAATCTCTTATGCAAGTTCCGTCTTCCGTAGGATAATCATCACCAAAAACCGAAAGTTGTTCTCTAAGTCCAATTCCTGTTTGAGTAATAAACGGAACTAAGTTTTGCGGAACCCCAATTGGTAATTCTCCAATCTCTGCAGAAGGATGGGCTCCAATAGGATTAAAATAACGCAATGCGATCGCGTTTAAGTTTGGTTTTACTTTACAAGTATCTTTTATAATTTCCTCACCTATTTGTTTTGTATTTCCATATGGAGATTCTGCGGTTTTAACAGGAGCATTTTCGGTAATAGGTAGCTCATCTGCTTGTCCATACACAGTGCAAGAAGAACTGAATATAAAACTAGTTCGGTCTTTTTTTTGTAATTCTTTAAGAATATAAACTAGAACACTTATGTTGTTTTCATAGTATAATAAGGGGTTTTCTACACTTTCTCCTACAGCTTTCGAAGCAGCAAAATGAATAATTCCTTCAATATCAGCGTGGCGATTAAAAAAATCTTCAACTTTATCCTTTTCTCTAAGATCGAAATTTTCAAAAATAACTTCTTTCCCTGTAATAGTTTTAATGCCCTTTAAAACTTCTGCAGTAGAGTTTGAGCAATTATCGATAATGACTACATTATATCCTTCATTTTGTAATTCTACAACGGTATGCGATCCGATAAACCCCAATCCACCAGTAACTAGTATTTTCATTTTTTTGTTTTCAAGAGTTTTTACTAAAGTATATTGTAAAGTTACTACAATATGATATATAACTAAAAATAGATTAGGAATAAGTTTTAGTAATTAGAAAATCAAATATGTACTCACTACTAAAGCTGTAATAATCCCTCCAGTGATCAAGGCATATTTCCAAGGAGTAGTGTCTATAACATCCGTGGTAATAGGTGTGTAAATTTCTGTTTTTGGTTTTAGTACTCCAATGATCAGCATGATAATTACATTGATTACAAATAAGATACCCATAATATGTAAAAAATGAGGATATGCTTCAGCTTTTATAATGGCTAATTGATCTACATCTGTAATGCCATTAATAGAAGCTTCTACTAAGGCTTCATTTGTAAAATAAGGGCCAAGAATGAGTAAACTTATTAAGTACATAAGTACTCCTGCAATTAGGACTATTTTAGCACCGATAGCAGGAACTTTTTTTGTTAAAATACCAATGATAACAACCGCCAAAATAGGAACACTTAAACTTCCTAATGCCTGTTGAATATAGGAAAATAATCCTTCAGGAGCATTTGCTATAAATGGTGCAATCGTCATGGAAATTATGGCTATAATAAGTCCAAATAGTTTTCCAGCTTTTACTGTTTGAAGTTCATTAGCATTAGGCTTAAAGAATTTTTTGTAAAGGTCAAATCCAAATAGTGTGGCGCTGCTATTTAATAAACTATTAAAAGAACTTAGAACAGCTCCAAAAAGAACAGCGGCAAAAAAACCAAGTAACGCAGGAGGAAGAACTTTTCGCACTAATTCTGGATAGGCTTGATCCGCAGAATCAAGTTCTCCATTAAAAACATTCCAAGCAATAATTCCAGGAAGCACAACAATTATTGGTATCAAAAATTTTACAAAGGCAGCAAGCATCATACCTTTTTGCCCTTCTTTTAAGCTTTTAGCGCCAAAAACACGTTGTAATATAGATTGATTTGTTCCCCAATAATACATTTGAGCAATCATCATTCCTGTAAAAATAGTTCCTACTGGGATTGATGAAGTAACTCCTCCAGTTACATTAAATTTATCTCGATTTTCTGTCCACAAAGTTTGTACACCATTCATCATGTTTCCATCACCAATTAACTTCAATCCGAAATATGGAATCAATAATCCGCCTATTAATAAACCTATTGCATTTATAAGATCCGACACGGCAACAGCTTTTAATCCTCCAAAAATTGCATATATAACCCCAATCAATCCAATGCTCCATACACAAAGCGAAATAGTAGCAGATTGGGATAGATTTAATAAAGATGGTAAATCAAACATAGTGCTAAATGCTAGTGATCCAGAATAAAGGATTGTAGGTAGCAACACAATACTAAACGCAATTAAAAATAAAACAGATAGTATTGCTTTTGTGTTTTCGTCAAAACGTTTTTCTATAAATTCTGGAATGGTGGTAATACCAACTTTCATGTATTTTGGTAATAACCATATAGCTGTAAGTATCATAGCAATAGCAGCTAGTGTCTCCCAAGCCATTACCAGAATACCTTCTGTAAATGCTTGACCATTTAAACCAACAATTTGTTCTGCCGATAAATTGGTAAGTAATAATGAACCTGCAATAGTGATAGCACCAAGACTTCTGCCTCCTAAGTAATACCCATCAGCAGATTTTTCGTCTGTACTCCGAGTTTTCCACCAAGCATATATTGCTACAAGTAATGTAAATCCGATAAATGATAATATGCCCATACAAGTTTTGTGTTAAATTGATAAATCAGATGATTATATGTTTTTAATTTAAGCAATTTCGTGCTCATAATAAGTGGATGCATCTTGTAATAACAAATCTAGGTATTCATTTTCCTTTGCCAGACGTTGTTCATCCCAATGTAAATATTTTATAAGATCTTCTTGTACTAATGATCGATATCGACGAACACTATTAATATCAAAATAGAGTCTACCGGTTCGTCGCACAAAAAAATCTGCCAAACCGTTTATCATCTCATGATGTACGCCATACCAGACTTCTGATCGTATTAATTTTTCTTCAATAGAATCGTTTAGAAAGTAACCAACTTTATCAATAATAGTATTAGCTTGTTTACCATATGTAGTGGCTAAATACCATCCGTAGTATTCATCCTGTATATTTAGATCTTTTAGCTGTTGATTAATTTGTAGAAGATATTTTTCCACTTCTTCAGTATCTTTTAATGGATCATTAGTAAGTGGTATATTTTGTGTATGTGATTTTGAGAATTGTTCTCTTTTTTTGGAGCTCATTGTTTTAAGAACTGCATCAATAACACGTTGCGCCATTTTACGATACCCTGTTAATTTTCCTCCAGCTATTGAAATCAATCCTGTTTTAGAAATAAATATCTCATCTTTTCTGGATAATTCTGAAGGGTCTTTGCCGTCTTCGTGTATCAGTGGTCGCAGTCCAGCCCAGTTAGACTCTATGTGATCTATTGTGAGTTGCACAGAAGGGAACATATTATTAACCGCGTCTAATAAGTATTGAGCATCTTCTTGTGTAGCTACTACCCGGTTTAAATTAGCCTTGTAGTTGGTATCCGTAGTTCCTACATATGTTGCGCGACCTCTGGGGATAGCAAAAATCATTCTTCCATCGGATACATCAAAATAGATAGATTGTGTAAGAGGAAATTGATCTCTTGAAAAAACAATGTGCACTCCTTTAGTTAGGTGCAGATACTTGTTGTTCATTGAGTGATCTTTTTCTCTTAATAAATCCACCCAAGGACCTGCTGCAGAAACATAGTTTCTGGATTTTATAGTTATTTTTTTATTCGAATTATATTCTAAACACTCTAAACTTTTTATTTTTCCTTCAGTATCATAGTTAAAGGTTGTCATTTCGCAATAATTGATGATGTTTGCTCCATATGAAGCTGCTTTTTTAAGAAGCTCTACGGTAAGTCTCGCATCATCTGTACGATATTCTGCATAATAACCACCTCCAGTAAGTCCATTTTTATTTAATAAAGGTTCCTTGGCAATTGTTTCTTCAATACTTAGCATTTTTCGTTTGTCATCTCCTTCTACATTTGCTAAAAAATCATATACTTTTAATCCAATCGCAGTCATCATCTTTCCATACGTACCACCTTCTATTAATGGCAATAACATTTTTTCTGGAACGACTAAATGGGGGGCAAGTTTATGAACCATAGCACGCTCACTTCCTGATTCTTTTACCAAACCTATTTCCATTTGTTTTAGATATCGTAGTCCACCGTGAATCAGTTTTGTAGACTTATTACTGGTTCCGGATGCAAAATCGTTTTTTTCTACCAGGCATACTTTTAAGCCTCTCGAAGCTGCGTCTAAAGCAATTCCGGCTCCGGTCACACCACCACCAATAATAAAGAGATCATATTTGGTAGTTTGTGCTTTTTGTAATTGTATGTGTCGGTCTAGAATAGAAAAACGTATAGGACCTTGTTCTTTTACAGATAGCATTTTTGCATTGGTAGATTTTGTGCGTTCTACTGCGTCCTTCCATCCACTATATTTTCTACTTCTTTCGTGTTCATTAATCTGGGGTTTAAACTTAGTATCGACAATTCTAATTCTGGAAATGTCTTTTTTAGTCCAAACCCCAGCTTTTATTCCTGCCAGGAATGCAGCACCAAGTGCTGTAACTTCTAACATTGCTGGTCGATCAACCTCTACATTGAGGATGTCAGCCTGAAATTGCATCAAATAGTTGTTAGCAGATGCGCCTCCATCTACTTTAAGTTCTTTCATTAGCTTACCACTATCTTCGACCATAGCATCTAATACATCACGAGTTTGGTAGGCTAAGGCATCTACAGTAGCTTTTATAATTTCATTTTTACCGGAATCCAATGTTAGTCCATATATTGCTCCTTTAGCATTCATGTCCCAATAAGGAGCTCCAAGACCGGCAAAAGCAGGAACAACGTACAAACCTTTAGAAGAGGGAGTAGATATACAGATCTCTTCTGTTTCAGAAGCTTTAGAAATGACTTGCAATTTATCACGAAGCCATTGTACAGAAGCACCCCCTACGAAAACACTACCTTCGAGCGCATATTTGATATTATCTTCAGGAAGACTACAACATAAAGTTGTTAATAAGCCATTCTTAGAATGGTAGGCTTTTTTTCCTGTATTTAATAATAAAAAACAGCCTGTGCCATAGGTGTTTTTAGCAATTCCTGATTTATAACCACCTTGGCCAAATAAAGATGCTTGTTGATCTCCGGCAACTCCATATATCGGAATCTCTTTTCCTTGATAAGAAATATTTCCAAAGTCTGATGATGAATATTGAACTTTGGGTAACATTTCCTTAGGAATGTCTAATGCATTTAACATAGTTTCATCCCATTCTAATCGTATGATATTATATAACATTGTTCGAGATGCGTTGGAATGATCCGTCACATGTCTTGATCCATTTGTAAATTTCCAAATTAGCCAGGTATCAATTGTACCAAATAGCAGATCTCCTTTGTTAGCTTTTTCTCTTGCCCCTTCTACATTGTCTAGAATCCATTTTAATTTTGTGCCAGAAAAATAAGAGTCAATTACCAAACCGGTGTTCTTAGAAACATAATCTTCTAAACCAATAGACTTAAGATTTTTACAAATGTTAGAAGTTCTTTTGTCTAACCAAACAATAGCGTTATGTACTGGTTTCCCTGTAGTTTTATCCCAAACAACTGTTGTCTCTCTTTGATTGGTGATTCCAACACCAGCGATTTGATCAATACTTATTTTAGATGTAGCTAATACTTCTTCAAAAACGTTTTTTTGATGTTGAAAAATTTCTTCAGGATCATGTTCTACCCATCCAGATTGAGGATAATGTTGTGTTAGTTCTTTTTGAGAGATGCCACAAATACTGCCATTATTATCAAAAATAATAGCTCTAGTACTAGTTGTTCCTTGATCAAATGCAATGATATATTTTTTATCCATCAGTGATAGTTGACTTTATTTTTATATACTTTCTTGGTTGATGATTTCTTTGTGATCTTCTAAAAAAACAATGTTATTTTTAGAAGATTGGTCAATTGATTATAAATATCTGAATTATTAAAGCAATTGAAAAGATAATTACGAACTAAAAAAAATGCAATCGTTTGTATTATTTTTTATAAGGTATATTGATGATTTTATTGATTTTTTTAATGAAATCATTTAAGATCCGGTGTTTTTTTCTAATCTAATCAATCCACAAACTGGAGCTTTTATCTGAACTACTCCAATGAGAATCATTAAGTTACATTCGTGTGTTATTTTTCCTGTACAATCGTAAGTCGTACAATGATATGCTCCATAATTTTTATCACTGTTTAGCACAATTTTAGTAACTAATTGACCATTGATGATGTCAATTTTATTTGTAATTTCATTAAAATCAACTATATAGTTATCAAACACTCCTATAATTGTATGATCATTTAGAGAAGATTTGAGTATTGGGTAATTAGCCAAAGGTTTTTGTGGTATAAAGTTTCCTTTAAGAAAAATCTGTGAATGGTTTCTCCAATAGTGAGTATAAAAATGTATCATAGATAATTCTTCTGATGTTGCTTCTTGTAGTAATACAGAAAGTTGTGGAACTCCAAATAAAATATTTACCAGTTGTAATGCTTTTATTTCTAGAGGTTCCTGTTTATGATAGGTAAACATATCACTGTGTACAGCAGTATCTCCACAAATCATCTTGATATCGGTGATACGTACGCGATTCATTAAAGAATCACCTGGGCAATCAAAAGCCCTAAACATATTTCCATATTTTCGCATGGCTGGACCGGTATATTTTTGACGAAATTCGATTACAACTTCTTGATTGATTGCGTGTAGGGAACTTATGATGTCAGTCATTAATCGATCAACAGCTAGATTTACGGAGGAATAGTCTCTTCCGTTTTCTTTGGTTAGTTTGGTGCTAGGGTATACTTTGAATTCATCAATAAAATCTAGTTTGAATCCATCAATTCCCCACATGTTTAAGGCATTTACATATAAATTTATTAGGTATTCTCTTACTTCTGGATATCTTGGGTCAAATACGGGAGCCCAACGATGTTCTTCTGTAAGGAATTTACCTTTAAATTTTTTATAAGCTTCTGATTTTTTACCACAAAAAGGAACAGAATACCATAAAGCTAATTTCATTCCTGTAGCGTGAATTTTGCTCACAAAATGTTTCATTTTAGGAATTCTTTCTGGATACCAATCTCCAGTATAATCATATCCTCTATTTTCATCCTTGGTTTGCCATCCATCATCAATGATTATTAGTTCATACCCTAAATCAGATGCAATTTTACACTCCTCAATAAGGGTTTCTATATTTAGTTTTTGATGGAACTGGTACCAAGTAGAATAAACAGGGACTTTTGCTAAATCAGGGACCGTAACTGGGGTAAGATTTTCGAAACTTTCCCACCATTTCCCTACGTTTTTTAGAGATTCTGAAAAAGATTGATCACTTTGATCTATTCTTAGCTGTGCATTGTAATTAGAAATTGAATGATGTCTTTCTGTAAAAAACGATATGTGACAATGGATACAGTTATCTTCTTCTCGATATAAGGCATTAAGTTTTTTGGTGTTTATTGCATCAGAACAAGCAAAGGTGATAACGTTGTTGTCGTCATGGCCAAATAATGAAATTACTGGAGAATCAACAGAAATTCTTGATTCCATATGATCCAATTCCCAATCATCCATGATTCTTTTTGCAAAATCAGTAGTAGGTTTCCAAACACCTTTGATATTAACCGCGGGAATCTTCCATTTAAAGGTTACCTTTTGAGGTGTAAATGTAGTTTTGGATGTAAAATTTATATTATATATAGTGACTCCATTTTGTTCTTCAAGTAGCGTGATGTCAACTCGAAAATCTTTGGATTCTTGTATTACCTCGATATTATGAGTAATTACTTCTTTCATTCGTTTTTATTCTTTATTGTGCGGTAAAATCAGTTTTTTGCCAAAGCATTTCTTTTTTTACTCTTTATGCGATATACCATTGCACTATCATTATTTTGTGTAGCAACAATTAACTTTTCATTATTCTTGTTTTGCATAGAAATAATATGATTGGATTGTTTGGGGACAAGAAAACCTGTCTTATTGTTCTTTGTAGGGATAAAACCTTTTTCTGAACCTTTTAAATAGACTCCGATCATGGCATCGTGTCTGCCGTAACTTGCTTCTGCGGAATAATCATTCCCAACAATCAATACATCTTTAAAACCATCTTGATCAATATCTTCTACAAGAAAATTATTTATAGGAGATTGTTGACAAGGTTCGGGTAAAAATGTGACTTTGAAAGTATTGTTACCTATGTTTTCTGCATAAATAGATTGAAATATATGAGCGCTAAAAGTTTCTTCTTCTAAATTATTAATATTCAACAATTCCTTAAAATTAGTTTTAGCAAATTCGTTATATGTTGGGTATTGTTTTTTCAAACTCACTAATTGTTTCATGACATCATCCCTAGTGTGAATTGGTTGTAATGATAATCCATTCGGTGTCTTGAAGTACTGGGCTAGCAAGGGATCAATACTTCCGTTATTGTCAAAATCTTTTTTATATACATATACGGCTTGACCAAACATTGGCTTGATATATCCGTTGATACCTTGATTACCAGCAAGTATATCTTGATCACCATCATTATCAATATCTGCAAGTGTAATACTGTTCCACCAACCAGACATATTCAATGTGTTTCCTTGTTTATCTATCCATTTTATAGGAATTTCCTCTGCTTTGTTTGTGTCGATTTGATATATAGAAATTGGCATCCACTGTCCAACTACAATAAGTTCCTTAGTTGTATTATTGTTAATATCCGCCCAAGTTGCATCTGTTACTATTCCTGATCCAGAAAATGAAATATTATTGTTTATGGAAAGATTGCCTTTTTGATTAGTGATTAAATAGCTAGGAGTAGAAAGTGGATATTTTCCTGTGAATACACCGCCTCCAACAAAAATCTTTTGTGTACTCGTATTATCAGTGTTGTTTGCTGTAATACAAGTTGTATTTGTTATGATTTTGGAAAGAGTTTTATTTTCACTTATTAAAAAAGAACCAGTTCCGTCATTAATGTATATTCTGTCTTTTAATAGTTCTTCATTATTTCCAGCATCAGTTCCACCACTACCAATGTATAGATCTTTGTCTCCATCAAAATCAATATCAATAAATAAAGCAGCTGTATCTTCGTATTTAGTGTCAAATTCCTGCTTAGGTTTATAAACACCATTTTGGTTTTCGATAAAGAGAGTGCCAGAAAAACCTTTACTACCGCCAATAAAGATTTCTTCACCTTGTTTATTGTCTACGTTTTCATTTACTATGCATGGACCCGAAGAATTAAATTGATGACTTAATAAGGATTGTTTTAGGTAGTCATTTAAGTAGTTTTCGGTATGCTTAAATGAAAAAGTAGTGGTGTCTTTTTGAAATAAAAGATCAGTTTCTTTTTTTGAAGGATTGTCAAAAGAATTTTGATGATCAATAGTAATAAGTTGATTTGATAGAATATCTTTTTTATAACTAGTAGCACCATTAGGCCAAGTTATCTTTAATGAGTCAACTTTTTCTGAAGGTACGCCAAAGTGAATAATTGGTTCTACAGAAGATAAATATCCTTTGATGGTTGATTGATATTGTGTTTGTTTGGTGCCATTGTCCCATAAGACAATTTTTGCCCCAATTCCATTTTTATTTTCAGGAGTTCCTTTTAGTTGCAAGCGTAAAAACTTCTTATTTTTTTCCGATACATGATTTTCTAGTATAAATGCGGGACTATTTATATTGTTTATGATTAAATCTAAATCTCCATCTTGATCTAAATCTGCGTAGGCGGAGCCATTAGAGTAGGAATTTTTCTCGTGTATCCATTGAGAAGAAACATCAGTAAATTGGGCATTACCGTTATTTTGATACATCACATTAGGTAGATGAATTCCGGGAAGTTGCTCAATTAGATTTTTTGATTTTTCTTTTCTAGCATTTGGTGTTCCAAAGATGTTATTATGCCCAGAATAATTAATAAAATCAAGATCTGTAATGTCCTTAACGTAACCATTAGTAATGTAAATATCTTTATTTCCATCGTTATTATAGTCTGCAATTAGTGGTGCCCAACTCCAATCAGTACTGGCAATGCCAGAAGCAAATCCAATTTCTGACGCTGGTAATATTTGATCTTTGATATGACCATTATGAATTTGAAGTGTATTATGAACATATTGTGGAGTATATCCATTTCTTTTGGATAATAAATATTTATCATAATTGTTAGAAGCTAGCATTTTCTTCTGTCTCTGATAATCATTAGGTAACATGTCTACTACCATAATATCCGGTAATAAATCATTATTAACATCTGCCACATCAACTCCCATTGCATTATAGGTTTGTTTTGATAAAACTTGTTGGTTCATTTCGCTAAATCCAAGATGAATTCCGTTACTGTTTTTACCCTTATTGATGTACAAAAGGTCATTGGTAATAAAATCATTACTAACGTAGATATCGGGTAAATTATCGTTATTAAAATCATTAATAGCTACTCCTAATCCAAATCCTTTATGAGTAATCCCCAAACTATCTGATACGTTAGAGAAAAATATTTGATTTGTATTTTCTAAAGTTTTGTTTTCTAATAAGTAATCGGATAAATATTTAGGCTGATATTTTTTGGGTATAGGAGTATTTCGATCTCTTTTGGTATTACCATTATGAACAATATATGCATCTAAATCGCCATCTAAATCATAATCAAAAAAAACGGTTTGTTGGCTATAACTGCCATCATCTAGTCCATAGATTGAAGCTTGTTCTTCAAAATAAGGAATTCCTTGCTTACTTAAGCCTTTGTTTATAAACAATAGATTATTACAATCATTATTACAATTACTTCCACCAACATTAAGATAGACGTCATCCAACCCATCCGCATTTATGTCTATAACACTTACACCAGTTATCCAGGAATTTGTTTTAAAATTAGATTCGATAGAAATATCCTTAAATTTTAGATCACCTAGATTTAGATATAACTTGCTAGAGACTTGATTTCCAGTAAAAATAATATCTGACAATCCATCTTCATTAAAATCACCAATACCTACACCACCACCATTATAGCAGTATTGAAAATCTATTACATTGATATTGTCGTTTTCGGTAATTGTATTTTGGAAGAGAATGGTGCTGTGCGAAGATGGCACAAGAGTGAATAGAGTATCGTTTGACAGTCGTTTTTTACAACCGAAAAGTAACAGAATTAATATGATATGAATTACATTTTTTTTCAAAAAGATAGTATTAGATTTTCAAGACCAAGCAAACCCAAGTAAGGGTTTGCTTGGTTGACTAAAACAATAAACAACAATTAATCAGATAGGTTTAGTAACCATCATTTTGTTTCAAGTTAGGGTTGGCTTGTAATTCTGGTAATGGAATCCATAAACGTTCATCTTGTCCAGTAGTAAATACAGCTGCTGGTCCTGCAAGAGATTTAGGATGACGACCTGCCGCTATAGTAGAACCAGGACCTAATATATCATCTGCTAGTTCCCAGCGCACCAAGTCTAAAAAACGATGACCTTCTCCAGTTAATTCCATAACACGTTCATCTATAATGGCTTGTTCTATCTCTTCTTTAGATAAAGTATTAGGTAATAAAGAAATCTGTGCACGTTCTCTTACTTGATTAATAAACGGTATAGCATCTGATGTACTTCCATTTTCATTGAGAGCTTCTGCTAACATTAATAATACATCAGCATACCGTATGATTCTCCAATTAGTTCCTAGTGTGTGCCCAAAACCAGGGATTTCTGCACTAGACATACCTTCATCCAAACCTGCATATTTCCTAGAGAATAATGCTGGAACTCCTAGATTCTCTGCAATTTCTATACTTGGAGCAAAATCTTCTGCAAATGGTGCCCCTCCATATCCTGTGGCTCCGGGATAATCAAAAGCAATTGTTTTGTTTCTTCTTACGGTGTCTCCATTATCGTCAAAAACTTGAAGAATATGTGGATTTATGACATGGCCTTGATCTAAACTTACATGAGGGGGAGAATAATCAATATACCAATTGGATTGCGAGCCAGTAAGTGGCGAATCTGCTCCCCAAACAAAGTTGTCTTGTCCAACATACTGAAGTTCGTAGACAGATTCTGAATTATTTTCTAATGAAGAATTAGATGAAAAGTTATCGCCGTAATTATCTGAAGGTAGTAAAGAATACCCTAGACTAGTTACTTCTGTAAAATCTGTAACAGCATTTGCCCAATTTTCCATATATAAATATGTTTTTCCTCTTAAGGCGAGTGCTGCTCCTCTTGTGGGACGTCCTAAATCATCCGCTCCCCAGGATTGTGGAAGCCTGTTTACCGCTTCGGTAAGGTCTGCGATAATAGCTTCATTAAACATTGAAGGTGTAGCGTTAGCTGGGAAAAATTCTTCCGGATTTTGTGTGTCCGGTGTTTGCATAACAAGTGGAGCGGTTCCAAAGAGATTTAATAAATACCAATTACAGAATGCACGCTGAAAATGTGCTTGTCCCAAAATTTCATTTTGAACGTCTCCAGATAACACATTGTTTTCTGCATCTTCTTCAATAATTCTATTGGCCCTAGCAATAGATTGATACAATTGAGGATACAAGTCTACCGCCCATCTAGAAATACCTGGTTGCCCTTCTAATGTAGACATCGTTGTATTTTGTTGGAATGGGATTACATTATAGGCATCCGATCGTAGCATAGCACCTGTATGAATAACTCGTCCCCAAAATAATACAGCAGTTATTGGGTGGTACATGCCGTTTACGGCAAGTCTGAAGTCATTTTCAGTTTGAAAAAACTCAGGTTCTGCTACATTATTCGGATTAGAAATATTAAGATCTTCTTCGTTACAACTATAGTATATTACTACAAAAAGTAATAACATTATGAAAGGGAATAGTTTTTTAATGGTTTTCATATCGTATTCTTTTTTTTGTTTTTAAAATGACATTTGTACCCCAATAGTAAAAGTACGAGGTCTTGGTTGTGCTCTTACATCTAATCCTCTATCGAAAACAGAATCAGCACTTGTAAGTGGTGTAAAACCAAAGAAACCACGATTAGTTCCTAAACCACTGTTGTTAGATCCAATTTCTGGATCATATCCAGAATAATTTGTAATCGTGAAAACATTCTGAACATTTGCAAATAATCGAGCATTAGAAATCCATTCTTTTCCAATAAAATTGCTAAAATTGTATCCTATTTCTAATGTTTTAAGACGGAAAAAAGAACCATCTTCTACGAAGAAATCTGATGGAAGCTGGTTTCCCGCAGTGTCTTGTGTAGTTACTCGAGGAAGATTTGTATTTGGATTGGCTGGAGTATAAGCATCTCTTACAATTCCCAGTTTATTGTCATCTAAGAAAAAATATCCAAAGAACTTAGTAACATTATAAATTTCGTTTCCTTGAACTCCATTGAAAAAAGTTCCAATATCCCAGTTTTTATAATTTACAGATAAGTTAATTCCATATGTAAAATCTGGAGTTGGATCACCTAAATATGTTTGATCCTCATCATTGATGATGCCATCATTATTAATATCTACTCGTCTAAAATCCCCAGGTCGTAACAATGCCCTACGATCAGGATCATTAGCTAAAAAAGGATCGTTATCAATTTCTGCTTGGTCATTATAGATTCCATCTGTTTCAAAACCAAAGAAGAACCCCAAAGGTTGTCCAACTTCAAAACGATTTGCTCTTAACCCTTCTTCGTTGTATGAAGGACCTACAATTGGATTTGGAGAATCCGTAAGTTCGTTTTGGATTGCGGATAAATTAACCCCTATGTTAAACGTTAGGTCTCCACCCTTATCATAAGTGTATGCTGCTTCGAACTCAAAACCTTTGTTGTTAATGGATGAAGCATTTTGAAATACGGGATTTACTGATCCATTAGAATCTGGTATAGCAACCGCCTGAATAACATCCTCATTATCTCGATTGAAGTAATCTAAACTTAGTTTTAAACTATTGTTTAACAGGGAAGTATCTAAACCAAAATTAATGGTTTTAGATGTTTCGAAACTTAACGTAGGATCTACTAAACTGGTAATTGCGAATCCGGGAATTTGTCCAGAAGAACCACCAACAGTAATTGGAGAATTGGGTTCTACTACGGATTGATTCGAAAAAGGATCTACATTTTGAGAACCTAATTCGCCATATCCAGCTCTAAATTTGAGGGAATTAAAAAGACCATCTTGATTAAAGAAATTTTCATCACTAATAACCCATCCAACTGAGAAAGAAGGGAATGTGCCGGTATTAAATCCATCAGCAAAAAGAGAAGTTTTATCTCTACGAACAATAGCAGTGAACAAATATTTTTGATTATAATTATAATTTACACGCCCAAAATAGGAGAAAAGTTTATTATCAAAACGTCCTCCACCAGAGTTTATAATATTGTCAGTAAACTGTGCTATATTAGTAATGTTGTTGCTAGGCAAGCCTTCTGCGTAAATAGCAAGTGTGTTTCTGGTGATATCCTGACGAGCGCTTCCGACAAGAATATCTAGGTTATGTTCTCCAATGCTTTTTTTATAGTTAAGCGTGGGTTCTACGTTTGTAGCGTAGCGTTCTCCTCTTACTTCAGTTAAATCATTTAGGGGGTTTGCATTAGTTTCACTATCTATATTACTTTGAAAAAATGTAGGTTGAAATGTGTTTCTATAAAAACTAGTATATTCGGTTCCTACATTAAGCTTAGCAGTAAGTCCTTCTATAATTTCATATGAAAAATTCATATTTCCTAGAAAATTACGCTCTGTGTTTTGATCATTTACTAGTTGTGCATTTGCAAATTTATTGGTTCCTCCAATTCCAAAAATAGGATCATTAATAGCTTCAAATCCACCTTCGTTTTCTGGAGCAAAAGGACGAATTATTGGAACTGTTCCTCCTTGATTCCCAAAAGCATTATTACGAGTAAATCTATTTTCAGAAAACCCGAAAGATTCTTGAATTTTAAGTTTACCTATTTTAAATTCACTATTAAGGCGTATATTTTTACGATTAAATTCTTCACTGATTAATAATCCTTCTTCATCATAATAGTTAGCACTAAAAAAGTATTTCGAATTTTCTCCACCACCTGATATATTAAATCCAAAATCTTGAATGGTACCAGAGTTTATATTTAAATCTTGAAAATCTGAATTGATTCCTGGATCGGGAATATTACCGTCAAGACCATCGTTAATTCTACGTTGGTTAAGAAAAGCGATGTACTCAGGGCCGTTAAGTAAATCAAGTTTTCTTGATTGAGTGTTAACTCCACTTCGTACATCAATATTTACTACAGGAGAAGAATTTTGTTTACCCCTATTAGTGGTAACTATAATTACACCATTTGCGGCACGTGAACCATATATTGCTGCAGATGTTGCGTCTTTTAGTACTTGAAGATTTACAATGTCTTTTGCGTTTAAAAAATTTATATTGTCTGAGATCGCACCATCAACAACGTATAGAGGAAAAGAGTTAGTTAAAGAACTTACTCCACGTACAAAAACATTTGCAGGGCTACCAGGCGCACCACCTGCTGTTTCTACCTGTACTCCTGCAAGCTTACCTTGTAAAGCAGAGGTTGGGTTTGCTGTAACGACTTGGGCGATATCTTCTGATTTAATTTGAGATATTGCTCCTGTAACATCTCTCTTGGATTGAGATCCATATCCTACAATAACTATTTCATCAAGAGCAGCGGAATCCTCTTCGAGCGTAATGTCAATAACGGTTTCTCCATTTACGGGTATTTCGGTAGTTAAAAAACCAACATAACTAAATATGAGAGTAGCATCGTTGGCAACGTTGCTTAGGGTATACTTACCATCAAAATCTGTGGTAGTACCATTATCAGTCCCTTTTACTAAGATGTTTACTCCAGGTAAAGGGCCATTGGGTTCATTGACTGTTCCGGAAACAGTTTGCTGGGCGCTAACAATGGTGGTTGTTAGGCCGATGAGTAGTATCATAATACGATTAAATACTTTTCGCTCCATATGATTTGTGTTTGTTAATAGAATTTTTCTGAATTGAGTGATAGATGAGTATGTCTTATTATGCTATGATACACTATGCTACTTTGCAAATGTAAAATATTTATTTCTATATCAAAACATAAAATCATAATTTTTTAAATTATTGTTATTTAAATAGCTTAAAAAATACGAATATGTTATATTGATTCTTTGGGTAGTATTAAAGAATCCGTTATGGGATAGAAGCCAGAATGTATCTGTTACAACGAATCAGGTTCATTGTAAGTTTCAGAAGAGTATGGATTTTATAGAGAGTTGCGTTGTCTCAGATATGTAGGAACAATTTCTTGAATGGGTTTTCCTTCTTTTACGAAGATTGCTGCTTTTTTGGCAATTTCTGTAAAATCAGTAGATATTGTTGTAATTCCTCCAAAAGCAATTTCTTTTACAATATTATCATCGTGGGCAAGAATACCTATATCAGCTCCGATTCGGTATTCCATTTTTCGGGCATCTTTTAGTACCTTCCATAATTGGGTGTCGCTTATAGAAAAATATGCAGTACTCTTTTTAAGTGTATTAGGTTCATAACCAGTTAAAACTTCCCCATTTATCTTAAAATCTTTTACATAACGATTAAAAGCAAATAGGATTTCTGGAGGGAAATCCGAATTTTTCTTAAAGAATAATACGAATCTATCGTACTTTTTAATTTGAGGAGTAAGTTCTACTAGTTTTTGATAGGTTACCTCTTCAAATTCCTGAGAAACATAAGAATAATCTTTAGGCATTTTTAAATATCGATCCACAATTAATAGGCGATCAGAAGGTATTTTTTTCATCATCGATGGAACTTCTTTTTCTTGTATTGGAGCAATAACATACATACCATATTTACGCGAAATATTATCTAATATCGTCTTTAGTAGTGTTAGATTATTGTGATGAAAGAAAATATCAATGTGATATTTTTTACCAAGCTCTTTTCTAAAGGTGTTATAAAAATCTTCTTGGAAACTATGAAACGCAAATAAAATTAGAGCTACTTTTAATTTTACATTCGTTTCTTCACTAATAATATAGTATCCTTTAAGGTTTTTAGATTCTACTAATCCTCGTTCTTTTAGTTCGGTATATGCTTTTACAAAAGTTTTTCTTGCATATCCAATTTCGGCTACCATTTCATTAATAGAGGGCAGTTTATCTCCTACTTTTAGTATTCCAGAATCAATGGCATCAGTAATTCCATTAACGATTTGTTCATGCTTGGATAAGGTATTTATATCCTGAAGGTCGTGTATTTTTTGAAGTAACGATGACATATTAATTGAAAATTATAGCATCCCTAAATTTAAACTTAAATACTAGATTTCAAAATTATATCTTGATCGTTATGATCTCTTATCAAATATTTCGTAAAATTTTGACAAGAGAATGTAATCAAAGAAACTTGATTCTGTTGCGTAAAATTATTTTTTACAATACTCTTACTAAAGTATTTTAGCTACTTCTTGGTTTACAAATTCTAGAAATCTTTCATCCTCTTCTGTAAAAGGATCTGGAGTTTCCGAATCAATATCTATTTGTCCAATATTTTCTCCGTCTTTAAATAAAGGGATAACAATTTCGGATTTTACACTGAAACTACAAGCAATATAATTATCTTGAGCTTGCACATCGGGAACAATAAAGTTTTCATTAGATACTGCTACCTGACCACAAATACCTTTTCCGAAAGGGATGATTTCGTGATCGGTTTCCTCACCAACATAAGTTCGAAGTTTTAATTCTTTTTTATCACCATTTTTAAAATAAAAACCAACCCAATCATAATATTCAATAGTATCACTTAATAATTGACATATTTCGTGTAATCTATCCGTAACCGAGTTGTCATTATTATTAAGTATGTCAACAACCTTTGGTTTTAATTCTTTAAATAGCATTCCTTACAATTTTTCGGCAAAAGTATTTAAAATATTTAAAATTGTCTGATTTTTAGTGTGGTATTGTTTTGTTAAAAGTTTCTAAGGAAAATGCAAAAAAACGACTATTCTTTAAATATTATGTATTTTTGATGTTAGAATGAAAAAGAGTTTTCAGAAAATAGTATCAATGTCTTTAGCATGTTTAGTGTTATTGTCTACTTTATCATTTACTGTAGAAAAGCACTATTGCGGTCGATTTTTAGTGGATGTTGCTGTGTTTTCGAAAGCTAAAGATTGCGGGATGGAAATGATGAATCATTCCTTAGATCACAATATAGAAATAAAGAAAAAGTCTTGTTGTAAAAATGAAGTAATCGTTGTAGAAGGTCAAGACGAGCTTAAGATTTCCTTTGATCAGATTGATTTTCCTCAAAAAATGATTTTCATCTCATTTTTCAATTCTTATCAACACCTCTTTGTTCCAAAAAAAGAGAACAACCTGATTTTTAAAGAATATTCTCCACCCGAAAGGATTACAGATTTTTTTATTCTTTACGAGACATATCTCATTTGATTTAGAGTATTGTTATTGTTTGCTAGTCGTAATCATATAGAATTATTGTTAGCAAAAAAGTTGTTGAGTTCACTGTAGTGAAATCAATTGACGTTATTAATAATTACTAAATCTCATTAAGTATGCTGAATAAAAGCATCAAGTTTTTAATAGAAAACAAATTAATAGCAGTTTTATTACTATTGATTTTAATAGGTTGGGGTCTTATTCATTCGCCATTCCAATCGGATTTAGGTTTTTTACCTAATGATCCTGTAGCTGTGGATGCAATACCTGATATTGGAGAGAATCAACAGATTGTTTTTACTAAATGGGATGGAAAATCCCCTCAGGATATAGAAGATCAAATTACTTATCCATTAACGACTTCTTTACTAGGTCTGCCTGGGGTTAAAACAATTCGTAGCTCTTCTATGTTTGGTTTTTCTAGTATCTATATCATTTTTGAAGAAGATGTAGAGTTTTATTGGAGTCGCAGTCGAATTCTAGAAAAGCTAAATTCTTTGCCGAATGATTTATTGCCTAACGAAGTGAATCCGTTATTAGGACCTGATGCTACCGGCCTTGGACAAATTTTTTGGTATACCCTAGAAGGGCGAGATGAAAAAGGAAAGGTAACAGGAGGTTGGGATCTTCAAGAATTAAGAAGTATCCAAGATTACTATGTAAAGTATGCGTTATCATCGGCTGGTGGAGTTTCTGAAGTAGCATCGGTAGGAGGATATGTTCAGGAATATCAGGTGGATGTAGATCCAGAATTGATGAAGCAATATAATATCGGATTACATCAGGTGGTTAAAGCTGTAAAAGAAAGTAATCGAGATATTGGAGCACAAACATTAGAGATTAATCAAGCCGAATATCTGGTAAGAGGTTTGGGGTATGTTAAGTCTATCGCTGATATAGAAAATGCAGTGGTCGCTTCAGAAAGTTATACAGCGATCCGGATAAAAGATATAGCTAAAGTTTCTCTCGGACCATCTACCCGACGAGGAATTTTGGATAAAGAAGGAGCAGAAGTAGTGGGAGGAGTTGTAGTTGCAAGGTATGGCTCAAACCCTATGGAAATTATTACTAATGTAAAAAATAAAATAAAAGAATTAAGTTCAGGATTGCCATCTAAAGTACTTAGTGATGGTCGTACGTCTAAATTAACTATTGTTCCTTTTTATGATAGAACCGAGTTGATTAAGGAAACTCTAGGTACACTAAATGAAGCACTAACACTAGAAATACTAATCACAGTTTTGGTAATCATTCTTATGGTTTTTAATCTTAGAGCTTCTGTTTTAATTTCAGGATTATTACCTGTGGCAGTTTTGATGGTTTTCATTACCATGAAAATCTTTGATGTAGAGGCTAATATTGTAGCTTTATCCGGTATAGCAATTGCTATTGGTACTATGGTTGATGTTGGGGTGATTCTTTCAGAAAATATCATAAGACATCTTGATGATAATAAAAAGAACCTACCAATTAATACTGTAGTTTATAATGCAACTAGTGAAGTTTCTGGTGCTATACTAACAGCCGTTTTAACGACTATTATAAGTTTTATTCCTGTTTTTACGATGATAGGAGCAGAAGGAAAACTTTTTCGGCCATTAGCTTTTACCAAGACAATGGCACTTGTATCATCAATCATTATAGCATTATTTTTGATACCGCCTTTTGCTGCATTTTTATTTAAACAACGATCTACTAAAAAAGTTATAGGGTATGTTTTTAATACGATATTAATTATCTCAGGTATTGTAGCACTTTATTATGGAATTTTATTAGGTCTTGTTCTTATAGCATTTGGTGTAACTAAATTGTTACAGTTTGTATTACAACTTGCTGTAGATAGAATAAATACAATTCAGATTATTATTTCTGGAATCACTATTGTTTTTCTTTTAGCGGTGTATTGGAGACCATTGGGAGTAGAAAAAAGTGTTTTTTGGAATGTAATCTTTGTTGGTTTTATCTGTTTTGGATTACTAGGTTTATTTGGTATGTTCAGAAAGTACTATGTAAAAATTTTAAATTGGGCATTGTGTAATAAGCTAGTATTTATGTTGTTGCCAATGACTTTAGTAGTAGTGGGTATTTTTATAATGAAAAATACCGGTAAAGAGTTTATGCCTTCTTTAAATGAAGGTTCATTTCTTTTAATGCCTACATCATTACCACACGCTGGAGTAGAAGAAAATAAAAGAGTATTACAACAGCTAGATATGGCGGTAGCCACAATTCCAGAGATAAAAACTGTTGTTGGTAAGGCAGGAAGAACAGAATCAGCATTAGATCCTGCTCCTTTATCCATGTATGAAAATATAATTCTGTATACATCAGAATATGTATTAAATGATAATGGAGAACGACAGCGATTTAAAGTCAATGAAGATGGTTTATTCGAGCTTAGAGATGGTCGATTTGTAGGGAACGCCAAAGCTAAAAAACATCAATTAATTCCCGATGAGAACGGAGAATATTATAGAAACTGGAGACCACACATTAAATCTCCAAATGATATATGGAAAGAAGTTGTTAGTGTTACGAATCTTCCTGGAGTAACTTCAGCTCCAAAATTACAGCCTATAGAAACCAGATTGATAATGCTACAAACTGGAATGAGAGCCCCAATGGGAATTAAAGTGAAAGGGCAAAATCTCAAAGACATTGAAAATTTTGGTATTCAGTTAGAAGAAATTTTAAAACAAGTAGAAGGTGTTAAAAATGAAGCAGTTTTTGCTGATAGAATTATAGGAAAACCTTATTTGTTAATCGATATAGATCGTGATCGAATTGCTCGATATGGGGTTTCTATTGAAGGGGTTCAAAGAGTATTGCAAGTCGCTTTAGGTGGAATGATGCTTACCCAAACAGTGGATGGAAGAGAACGTTATGGGATTAGAGTCCGATATCCAAGAGATTTGCGATCCAATCCAGAAGATCTTAAAAAGATATATATACCAGTTTCAAAAGGTAATCCGATTCCATTAAGTGAGTTGGTAACTATTAGATATGAACAAGGACCACAAGTAATAAAAAGCGAGGATACGTTTCTTATTGGATACGTGTTATTTGATAGGTTGAAAGCGTATGCGGAAGTAGATGTAATACAAAATGCACAAGAATTAATTCAGAAAAAAATTAATAAGGGAGAACTTGTGGTTCCAAAAGGAATCAATTATCAATTTACTGGTACCTACGAAAATCAAATACGAGCTGAGAGAACATTATCTTTTGTTATTCCATTGGCGTTGGTAATTATTTTCTTGATTCTATATTTTCAGTTTAAATCTGTGACTACATCTCTTATGGTGTTTACAGGAATAGCAGTTGCTTTTGCTGGCGGTTTTTTAATGATTTGGTTATATGGGCAAGATTGGTTTTTTAATATTAATTTCTTTGGAGATAATTTAAGAGATTTGTTCCAGATGCAAACAATTCATTTAAGTGTAGCAGTTTGGATTGGGTTTATCGCTTTATTTGGTATTGCTACAGATGATGGAGTTGTTATGGCAACTTATTTGACACAAACTTTTAAAAGAAATAAACCAAAGACATTACATGATATTAGATCCTCTGTAATAGAAGCAGGTGAGAAAAGGATACGGCCTTGCTTGATGACAACGGCCACTACCATCTTAGCATTATTGCCAATATTAACATCAACAGGAAGAGGAAGCGATATTATGATTCCGATGGCGATACCTAGTTTTGGAGGCATGTTGATAGCGTTAATCACATTATTTGTAGTGCCAGTTTTATTTAGTTGGAGAGCAGAGTTTTTATTAAAAAAAGAAAAAATAGAATAAAGGAAATGAATACAATAAATATTTTAAATAAAAGAAATAGTCATTTTTACTTTTTCACCTCGCTCTTTGATGTGAAAAAGGGAGCAATATTGAGTTTTTTTATTTTCTTTTTTAATATTACCAGTGCTCAGACATTGCAAGAATATATAAGAGAAGCAAAAGAAAATAATCCTGAACTTAAGGCAGCTCAGAATGTATTAGATGTAAGTTTAGAAAAGGTACATGAAGTTGGAGGGTTGCCGAATACAACAATTGGAACAGGATATTTCGTAAGTGAACCAGAAACACGAACTGGAGCTCAAAAAGCTAGATTCAATGTGCAGCAGAATATCCCTTGGTTTGGAACAATAAAAGCAAGAAAAGAAACTGCTTCTACTGAAAGTGAGGTAAATAAAAATGAATTAGAAATTGCAAAAAGGAAAATTACCTTGCTGGTAGAGCAAACTTATTATAGACTATATGAATTAAAGGCAAGACAAAAAATATTAGTAGAACAAAATAAGCTATTAGATACTTATATTGAGATTGCACTTAAAGAAGTTGAGAATAATAGAGCATCTACCGTAGATGTCTTAAAATTTAATATCACAAAAAATAATCTTCAGAATGAAGAAGAGATTTTAAAAGGAAAAATTCTTACGGCTGAAACAGCAATGAATCAATTGTTACATAGAGATGGTTTTGATCCATTAGTAGTTCCAGATAATTTATTTATTCCCGAAGAAGAACCTACAATGATATTAGATGATATCACGTACCATCCCGAATTGATAACTTATGATCATTTAGGTGATTTATTAGATAAAAAAGAGAGTGTTAATGCCAAAGAATCTTTGCCTTCAATAGGCATAGGTTTAGATTACGTAATTGTTGAAGAACGACCAAATATTAGTTTTTCTGATAATGGAAAAGACATTGTTATGCCAAAGATTTCACTTTCTGTTCCTCTTTTTTCTAAAAAACACAAGTCGCGTTCTAAACAGTATGAGTTACAAAAGGAGGAAGTATATCAAAAAAGAGAAGCTTCTCAGAATAACCTAGAAAATATGATGGAAGAAGCAATAAATAATAGGATTACCGCTCGAATTAATTACGACACACAACAAAAAAATATAATGCAGGCTAAACAAGCAGAAGAGATAATATTATCAGCATACCAAACAACTCAGCTTAATTTTGAAGATGTGTTAGATGTACAACAGATGTTGTTAGATTTCGAAAACAAGAAAATTGAAGCTATAGCAATGTATTTTATGCAAACGGCAGTGCTGAATTATTTAAGGTAGTATAATAGAAAAAAGTAGTAATAACAAAAAGATAAAATAATGAATAAAATATTTTTAAAAACCATTCTTGCAGGTATAATAGTTGTATCAATTTATTCCTGTGGGAAGGATCAGAAAGAATCAAAAAAAGAGATTCGAGTAAAAGAAGAAGTAGCTGTAGAAAGCAATGTGGATCTTAATCTTACAGATTCTAGAAGTGAAATTGTTTTTGATGATGATAATGTTACCAAAATTTATGATCAATATTTATTGATAAAAAGAGGGCTGGTAAATTCTAATTTTAAGGTTGTACAGCAAGAAGCGAAAAAGATGGATAATTTTATAAAGGATACAGATCAAACAAAACAATTAAAATCTACAACAAAATTAATCGCTCTTACTAAAGATATTAAAAAGCAAAGAGATTTTTTTGTGACACTTACGGTAGAAACCGAAAAATTAATTAATACTTCTGCTATTACTTCTGGAGAGGTATATAAGCAATTTTGTCCAATGGCTTTTGATGGAAATGGAGGATATTGGTTATCCGACTCTAAAGAAGTACGTAATCCTTACTATGGCAATAAAATGCTAAAATGTGGGAGCGTTAATGAAACAATAAAATGAAAATAAAATATCATATAGATGGGATGACCTGCGAAGGTTGCAGATCAGGATTAGAACAAGTTTTGACTAGTATTCCAGAAGTATCTGACGCTAACGTAAGTCTAGAGCGTAAAGAAGCTATTATTGTTTTTAATCAGAAGTTGACTATTGATGGCTTAATGAAAACAATTCCAACTAAGTATACAATTACAGAAAAAGGAACTCAAAATTATAATGCAGTAGAAGATATTCTCGTATCAGATAAGAGTGAATTAAAACAATTATTTCCACTTTTTTTGATTTTTGGATATATCACTAGTGCATCTGTAATGATCAATTATCAATCGTGGAATACGGATGATTTTATGATGGATTTTATGGGGTTGTTTTATATCGTTTTTAGTTTTTTTAAAATACTAGATTTAAAAGGTTTTTTCGGGTCGTTTGCAATGTATGACCCCTTGGCTAAAAAAATACCCTTTTATAGTTGGGTATATCCTTTTATAGAAGTTGGATTAGGATTGATGTTTTTAATGCGATTTAAAATTAATATAGCATTAATAATTACCATATTAATTTTGGGTATCACAACCATTGGTGTTACTAAAGTATTAATAGACAAAAGAAGTATCCAGTGTGCTTGTTTAGGAACAGCTCTAAAATTGCCGATGACTAAAGCTACTTTTATTGAGAATTCGATTATGCTAGGAATGGCTTTTTGGATGCTCATAAAAATATATTCATAGAAGAAATATTGATAGAATGGTTAAAAGAAAAACAGCAATATTTATAAGAAAAGCACATCGTTATCTGGGGGTGTTCTTAGGAATACAATTCTTAATGTGGACAGTTAGCGGATTATATTTCAGTTGGACGGATATTGATGAGATTCATGGTGATCAATTTAAGAATGAAATAATCCCTGTAGTACATTCTAATTTGTTAAAATTAGATTCGACTTTTTCATTACCTGCAGTTTCTTCTTTAGAATTAAGAACAATAGCTGGTCATCCATTTTATTGGGTAAATGATAGTGTTTTAATTAATGCTAGATCTGGGAAATTAAAATCAAAAATATCAAAAGAAGAAGCATTAAAGATAGCTTCGGTACATATGCGATCTGATTTAGAAGTTACTTCTGTTGATTTTATTGACAAAGTTGGAAAACATCACGAATATAGAGGAAGATCATTACCTGCATTTGTAATTAATTATAATCATCCAGATAATGTAAAAGTATATATCTCTGCTTTAGATGGTTCTTTTCAGAGAGTAAGACATCAATCTTGGAGATGGTTCGATTTTTTGTGGATGACACATACGATGGATTATGAAGGAAGAGATGATTTTAATACTACAGTGTTAAGAGTTTTTTCTCTATTAGGATTGATAACAGTACTTAGTGGTTTTTTACTTTGGTACATTTCCTCTCCAACACTTAGGAAATTTTTTAAAAGATAATTATGATGAAGAAAAATGTTGTTTATATAATCATTTCAATATTGATAGGGTTGCTTTTTGGGTATCTTATTTTTAGTGATAATTCGACCAGCGAATCTATTGAAGAACACGATCATTCGGCAGAAGTTTTAGATCAAATTTGGACATGTTCGATGCATCCGAAAATTATGAAATCCGAACCTGGAGATTGTCCAATATGTGGGATGGATTTGGTGCGTTCTGAAATCAAAGAAAATGGACTTTCGATGGATCAGTTTAGTATGACTGAAAACGCAATGGCTTTAGCTAATATTCAGACCTCTGTGGTAGGTATGACGACTTCAGAATCGCAAGAGGTGAAATTATCAGGTAAGATTAAAGAAAATGAAGAAACTAATACAGTTCAGGTAACCCATTTTTCGGGTAGAGTAGAAAAACTGTTGGTTAATTCGGTAGGAGATAAAGTTTATAAAGGACAAACAATCGCAATTTTATATTCTCCTGAACTAGTGGCTGCCCAGCAAGAGTTGTTAACCGCTGTTAAATTAAAAAAAGAACAACCAGCATTATATAAGGCGGTAAGGAATAAGTTGAAGCTAAGAAAAATTTCAGAAGACCAAATTGATTTAATAGAATCTTCAGGAAAAATCAAAGAAACATTTCCTATCCATGCAC
The DNA here is from genome assembly GCF_943733665.1 of Aquimarina sp. Aq107. Taxonomy (NCBI): domain Bacteria; kingdom Pseudomonadati; phylum Bacteroidota; class Flavobacteriia; order Flavobacteriales; family Flavobacteriaceae; genus Aquimarina; species Aquimarina sp. Aq107. Next base: position 5,468,026 of record NZ_OX030782.1, read on the forward strand.
ATATGTCTGGTATAGTTTCTGAAAAAATAGTGGAAGAAGGAAATCATGTAGATAGAGGACAAATACTATATAAAATATCAAATTTAAATTCGTTATGGGCATCCTTTGATGCTTATGAGAATCAAATTTCTTTATTAAAAATTGGACAACATATTGAGATTAAAACGAATGCATATCCCGAGATGGATTTTGATGCTAAAATTTCATTTATAGATCCGGTTTTAGATACAAATACAAGAACGATAACTGTGAGAGCTGTACTTGTAAATAAAGATAATGTTTTTAAACCAGGAATGTTTATAGAAGGAGTTATTGCTGTAGCAAACCAGGAATCTAATAAAACAATTGCAATACCTAGAAGTGCGGTCTTATGGACCGGAAAACGTTCAATTGTATATGTAAAGGTTAAATCTGATCAACCTGTTTTTGAGATGAGAGAAGTAACACTTGGAACTTCTAATGGGCACGAATATCAAACTTTAGAAGGCATAAAAGAAGGAGAGATAATTGTGACTAATGGGACTTTTACGGTAGATGCTGCGGCTCAATTACAAGGCAAACGATCTATGATGAATCAGGCAGAAACAACTAGTTCATCAGATAAAGAAGAAAGTGAGAAAATAAATATAACAGATGATTTTAGAAAAAGGTTTCTTCAGACATTGTCAATGTATTTTAAGTTAAAAGATGCTTTGGTAAAGAGTGATGCTAAAGAAGCCTCCGTGTTTTCTGAAAAAATGATAGAAGGGTTAGAAGATATAGATACTAAGGAGTTACAAAATGATATTGGCAAATATGTGAAGGAAGTTTTACATGTTTTAGCGTTAATCAAAGAAAAAGAAAATCTAGAAGAACAAAGAGATTACTTTATTAGTCTAAATGAAAATTTAGAGAGTATGATTAAAAGAATAGATGGTTTTTCTGAGCACATATATATTCAAAAGTGTCCAATGGCAGGCAACAATAAAGGTGCTATTTGGTTAAGTAGGGAAAAAGAAATAAGGAACCCCTATTTTGGAGAAACAATGCTTACTTGTGGCAGAGTAATTGACACCTTAGGAAGAGAATAGTTTACTTAGAATAAATATATTTAAACCTTTAAATGTTAAAATATTAACACTTTTCTTTCATTGTAGGTGAAAACGACGTATCTTTAATTTAGGGAAATATTGGATTACGTTTTTTATTAGATTACAATCGTTAGTATTGTAGGGTATTTTTTTGAATATACTTACAATGCCTTTTGCTATTGTTATAAAATTAGATACTAGTAAATATTGTGATCAAAAACGAAAGGGATATGATAAAAAAACTACTATTTATTACATTTTTAGCCTTGCTTTTTTCTTGTAAGGAAACCTCTGTCACTACGATGACCAGTGCTAGTACGTTAGCATTGTTAGAAAAATCAAAAGCCATTCAGTTAAGAGCAGAAAGGGTAGAGAAGAATATGCAGAAATGGCAAGATTCTTTAGATAGGTTTGAGAATAAAGAAGAGATGCAAAGCCCAGTTAAAGATGATGAGTTTGTAAATATTGAAGACTTGTCTAATTATTTTGTGTTAGACATGAAATATGCTACTAAAGATAACTTTTTAAAAAAAGCAGTGTATTCATGTGCTAAGTGTTACGTAAGAGGAGTTGTTGCTAAAGCATTAATTGCAGCTAATAAAGATTTTATGGCAAAAGGGTATCGAATTAAGTTATTTGATTGCTATCGACCCCATAGTGTACAGAAAAAGATGTGGAAAATATTTCCTAATCCTGGGTATGTTGCTGATCCAAAAGGAGGATCAATTCACAATAAGGGAGCTGCAGTGGATATAACCCTCACGGATTTGAAAGGGAATCAACTGGATATGGGTACTAAATTTGATCATTTTGGTAAAGAAGCCCATCATTCATATAAGTCGTTATCTGATGAGGTACTTGCTAATCGTAAAATTCTTAAAGAAATCATGGAAAAACACGGTTTCTCCATTATTAGAACAGAATGGTGGCACTACAACTTTAAAAATAAAAAGTTTAAGATTTCTGATTTTAGATGGAAATGTGGTTAAAAACAGGAATACTTTCTTATTTCTAAAACGATTGAAACCAAGTTAAAAGTTATCGATTAAATGGATTTTCATTGATCCAATGAAATCCTCTATTAATCAATAAGAATTCTTCTCGTTCTTTCTTTTTAGCAATAATTTTAAGATTATCACATTTGTAAGTTCCTTCAAAAGTATAGATACTATCCTTTATTTTATAAGAAAAACTTCTTATATCCGTGCTATCACTATATGAGATTAGATTTAACGTTTGTGATGTTGAATCTGTTTTTTCTTTAAGTCGAATAAACATTTCATCCATGGTCTGGATATTACTATATCGTTTATCTACTATTAAGCGTTTCCAGCGGATAGTGTCTGTTGTTAACGGAGGTAAAGTATCGTCGTTTTTAATGAATTCTTTTACTTCGTAAATACCAAATAAAGCAGATTTTGGCGCTTTTTTACCCCATTGTTTTTCTCCTGCAATAGAACCTTCAATATTGGTGTAAAATAGATATCCTATAACTATGATTTTTATTGAAATAACAGCAATTTTTAGTTTCTTATTACTAAAATATTGTGGAATATTTTTTGGATTTACGGTTTTATTTAGAACAAAGAAATTTAGAATGTTTTTAATATCTGGCGCTAATAAAAATAATCCCATTAATGTTAATAAAGCGCTATACAGCTTTACAGGAATATCATAACTCATATTCATCATGAAAACATTGAACATTACACCTACTATCATAAATGAACCAAGAATGGTAGTTTTTCTAAAAATCAATAATACCCCAGCAATGATTTCCGCATAACCTGAAAATTTCGTGTAAGTATCACTATACTCCATGAAATTCCACATCAAACCCATAGGCGATTGATTACCAAAAGGTTTGATCAGATCTATATTGCGTAATTCTGAAAATTGAAGAGTAAAAGCTTTAGAAAACCCATAAGAAAACATAGTAGCGATTAGGTAATATCTAACAAGGGTTCTTGTGTAAAGTAATAACTTATTGTAGTTAGATCTTTTTAAATCAATAATGCTCCATATAACGGTAGCGATAACTGCAATGTATAAGTATACGAATTGAAATACATAATCAGCCGTAGTATCCCCACTTCCCGAAGGTTGCATAGATATTTCATATGTGATATTTAGGAGGTTTTTTCCACTCCAAAGACATAACTGCTCAAATCCGTCATAGTAGAAGGAGAAAATATTTCCCAGCCCTGGAATTAAACCAATATAATAGAATGGAAAAGGAAAGATGTTTAGAAAGAGATAAACAAAAAAGAATCTAAAAATAATTTTTGTTGATAACTTCCAGCTATCTTGAGTGTTGATATCTTGTGTGACTGGCATTTGATTGATGGTTTGTTATATTACTTTTATAAGACTACAAGTATAGTTAGATGTTACAAAAAAACAGCATTCGTTTTAAACGAATGCTGTAAGAGCACAATTATAAAATCGGAAAAAATTAGAATTGTTTAACAGGGGGTGTGGTAGCTTTTAAAGCTGTTTAACCATTTAATTTTATTTATCATAAATATCTATAAGCTTGTGTTGTCAAAAATTCTTCAAATCTATCCGAGGTAACTAAGTTGTGAAATATTTGGATTGCATTTTGGTAGTTTTTACTATCAAAAAGAGTTTTTCCTGCTTGATCTTCTATAGTTTTTAATTCATCTTCAAAAAGAATATGAAACATATTAGAATTAAGTCTTAATCCATTATCTAATTTTACTTCGTTTTTAAGCCATTGCCAGATTTGAGTTCTGCTAATTTCTGCAGTAGCAGCATCTTCCATAAGATCATATAGCGCTACAGCACCATTACCTCCTAGCCAAGTTGCTATATAGTGTATACCGACATTAATGTTTTCTCGGATTCCCTTTTCTGTTATAGTTCCTTGTGGAATTTCTAAAAGGTCTTCTTCTGTTACAACTACATCTTCTCTTTTTATATCTAATTGATTGGCTTCTTGCATATGCATATCAAATACACCCATAGCTAATGGTACCAGACCTGGATGTGCTACCCAAGTTCCATCATGACCATTCTTTACTTCACGTTCTTTATCAGCTTTTACTTTGGCAAATGCTTGCTTGTTTCTTTCTTCATCATTTTTGATAGGAATTTGTGCTGCCATACCACCTATGGCTAATATATTCCTTTTATGACATCTTTGTATTACTCGTTTACTATATGCATCCATAAAAGGACTGGTCATAGTTACCTGAGCACGATCGGGAACTACAAAACCTTTATGATTTCTTAGTTTTTTGATGTAACTAAATATATAATCCCATCTTCCGCAGTTTAATCCAACAATGTGCTCTTTTAATGCATAGATGATTTCATCTAATTGAAAACTAGCTGTAATAGTTTCTACAAGCACAGTTACTTTTATAGTGGCGTGTTCTAAACCAAGATATTCCTCAGAAAAATCGATCACATCGTTCCACCATATTGCCTCTGTAAAATGTTCTAGTTTAGGAATATAATAATAAGGAGCAGTTCCATTTTCTTTTAGTTGCTCGTTGTTATGAAATACGTACAATGCAAAATCAAAGAGAGAAGCACTAATTTCTTTGTTTTCTATTAAAAGATGTTTCTCATTAAGATGTAATCCTCTGGGGCGTACAATTAAAGTAGCGACCTCTTCATTTAGCTGATACGTTTTATCTTTCTTAGGATTGTAGAACGAAATAGTTTTATTGACGGCATCCATGAGGTTTTTTTGTCCTTGTAAACAGTTTTCCCATAACGGAGCATTGCTGTCTTCAAAATCTGCCATAAATGTTTTCGCACCCGAATTTAATGCATTGATGACCATTTTTCTGTCAACAGGACCGGTGATCTCCACTCTTCTGTCCTGCAAATCTGCAGGAATAGGAGCTGCGGACCATTCGCTATTACGAATTTCCTTAGTGTTTTCCGGAAATGCGGGAAAAGTTTCTAGATCAAACAGTTGTTGCTGTTGTTCTCTGTTGTTTAAAAGTGCTAATCGTCTTCCGTCAAAACGATTATGCAAAGCTTCAAGAAAAGCTAAAGCACCATCCGTAAGAATCTCTGGATGATAATTTTTCACCTCTTTTGTAAAGCTAATTTTCTGACTTAGGTTTGTTTGAGTTTCCATAACTATATCGTTTGAGTGAACAATATTAAAAAAAAGTTTTTTATAAAACAAGCGAACGTTCGCTAAATGTGAATATTTTGTTTTTGAAAATATTCGCGAAAATCCCTACTTTTGGCTTTATGGCAATAGCAGAAGAATATATTAGATTAATTTTTGGTCTGAAAATCAAGCAAATACGAACAGATAAAGATTTGTCGCTTTTTGGTTTATCAAAGTTAAGTGGGTTGTCTAAGTCGTATCTTAATGAGATAGAAAAAGGAAAAAAATATCCAAAAACAGATAAGATAATTAAGCTTGCAGAGACCTTAGAGGTGCCTTATGATAGTTTAGTTTCCTTAAAATTAGATAAAAACCTTGCTCCAATCGGAGAAATTTTACAGTCGGGAATTCTTGATGAAATTCCACTAGAGTTATTTGGAATTCAGCAAAGTGATCTTATTGATATTATTGCGAATGCTCCTTCCAAGGTGAATGCATTTATAAGTACTATTATAGAAATTGCTCAGCATTATAATATGAGTAGAGAAGGTTTTTATTTAGCTTCTTTACGATCTTATCAAGAAGCACATAACAATTTTTTCAAGGATTTAGAAGATACGGCCGTACGATTTGCCAATTCTTATCAATTAGACTTATCAGGTAATATTACCGCGTCAGAATTAGAAGAAATTTTGATCGAGGAATATGGTTATACTATTAATACGGCAGGTATACCACATCACGAGGAGTTAGATAATCTGAGATCCGTGTTTGTTCCATCAACAAAAACGCTGCTTTTGTCAGATAGAGTGGATGAACCACAGAAAACATTTATTTATGCAAAGGAGTTAGGGTATCAATATATGGAGGTTAAACAGAGACCTTATACTTTTTCTTGGATACGTTATGATAATTTTGAAGAGGTGTTGCATAATTTTTATGCTTCTTATTTTGCAGGGGCATTAATTATACCTAGGAATCATTTAAAAGGTCATCTAAAAGATCTATTCACTGGAAAACGTTTTTCTGAGAAAGCTTTTCATAAAATAATGAAGCTATATAATGCTTCTCCAGAATCCTTTTACCAGCGTCTAACCAATATTTTGCCTAAGGATTTTGGAATGCAAAATGTTTTCTTTTTAAGGTTCACGCATAAAAAAGGAATGGAGCGATTTAATTTAGTGAAGGAACTGCATATTACTCATCAACAACAACCTCATGCAAATGAGATCAATGAGCATTACTGCAGAAGATGGATGGCTATTAAAACATTGCAGCGTACTGCAAGTGATGATTTACCTTATTCTTTTGATATTCAAATTTCTGATTACGCGGATACGGATCAACAATATCTTGTGTTTACCTCTGCTACCAAAGATCCATTTAGAAAAGATTATTATCGTAGTATTGGTATTGGATTTTTAATATCATCTTCTTTGGAGAAAAAAATAGGGTTTGTTAATGATTCTAAAATCCCAAAGGTGAAAGTTGGAGTTACTTGCGAATCTTGTTCTATTATGGATTGCGAGGTTAGAAAAGCGCCGCCAAAGCGATTATTAGCAAAAGAAAAATATAAAAGAACCTCTAGATTGGTAGCGGATATTGTTAAGGAGTATTCGTAATTACAATTAATGTAACTATTAACGAAAAGCGTTATTTAATTTATTTAAATATTGTGATGTTGTCTCTTTTAAATACATTCCCATAGCGATAGCTGTTTTATCTAATAAATTCATTTTGAAAAATGAATAATCAAAATGATATGATTTTCCACTGGTTAAATCTATACGCTTTTGTGATAAAATTTCGCATTCTGAACGGGAGATGTTATTTATTCCTCCAGCATTGATATAATTGCGTAATCGATCTTCTGTATTTGCTAAAGCTTCTTCCAGAATTGATAAGCTTGCCGCAGCATCTGCAAGAATTTTTCTTTGCATATTGATATGATCAATTGCTATTTCCTTATCTGATTGTACTTGTTTATCGGTCTTCTGGATGGAATAATAATCTTTATCAATATCACGATTAAATTGTTTAATTGTTTCTAGGTGTATACTTCCTAGATCTCGCATTGAGGTAATGACAGCTTTAAATTTGTTTTGAAGTAAATTATAGTAATCACGTTCTTTTGCTAATGTACCTTGATCATATTTATCTTTTGAAACTAAGAAAAAATCAATGATTCCTTTTTCAACTTCATGATCGATTGCTCTAGTATTAGTAAGTAGTTTAGAAAATGGCTCTGCCTTTATATTAAATTGCTTTGCTAGTATTAATATCTCATCGAGTGATTCTTTTCCTGTTTCTTGAAAACGATCATTATCAAGGTCTATAGGCTGGGATTTAGGTGCGTTGGTTTTGTTTTTCTTCCCATCTTCTTCAAATAAGTCATCATATAGACTAGGCATACTACTAGCGAAGGTTAAAGTTGGTTTGTTTTTTATGAACCCAAAGATACTATTTTTAGAAAAAGGTTTTAATCATTGGGAATTCAATATTGATATTAAAAACAAACCCCGTTTCAAAACTTTGAAACGGGGTTAAATATCTTAGCATAAACTAGCTAATTTTATTTCTATAGAATTTTGCCATTACATCATTCCTGGCATTCCTCCGCCCATTGGTGGCATTCCACCTCCAGCAGGAGCATCTTCTTTGATGTCAATTAATGCACACTCTGTAGTAAGGATCATTCCTGATACAGAAGCTGCGTTTTCTAAAGCAATACGAGTTACTTTCTTAGGATCAATGATCCCAGCTTTTAGCATATCTACATATTCTTCAGATTTTGCATCATATCCGAAATCGTCTTTACCTTCTAATACTTTAGAGATTACAACAGATCCTTCTCCACCTGCATTTTCTACAATCGTTCTTAATGGAGCTTCTATAGCACGGTTTACGATTTGTATTCCTGTAGCTTCATCAGCGTTTTCAGTTTTTACTTTTTCTAGAACTGATTTCGCTCTAACTAAAGCAACACCTCCACCAGCAACAATACCTTCTTCTACTGCTGCACGAGTAGCATGAAGTGCATCATCCACACGATCTTTTTTCTCTTTCATTTCTACTTCAGAAGCAGCACCGACATATAAAACAGCAACACCACCAGCTAATTTAGCTAAACGCTCTTGTAGTTTTTCTCTATCGTAATCAGAAGTAGTTGTTTCGATCTGAGATTTGATTTGATTTACTCTGTTTTTGATTAAATCTTCAGCACCAGCTCCATTTACAACAGTTGTATTGTCTTTATCGATAGCTACTTTTTCTGCAGTACCTAAGTGCTCGATAGTTGTGTTTTCTAAAGTAAATCCTCTTTCTTCAGAAATTACAGTACCCCCTGTTAGGATAGCGATATCTTCTAACATAGCTTTACGTCTGTCACCAAAACCAGGAGCTTTTACTGCTGCGATTTTTAATGCACCACGAAGTTTATTTACAACCAGTGTTGCTAATGCTTCTCCGTCTACATCTTCTGCAATAATTAAAAGAGGTTTCCCTGTTTGAGCAACTGGCTCAAGAACAGGTAATAAATCTTTCATTGCTGATATTTTTTTGTCAAATAAAAGAATATAAGGATTCTCTAAATCTGCAGTCATTTTCTCACTATTAGTAACAAAATATGGAGAAAGGTATCCTCTGTCGAACTGCATTCCTTCTACAACATCTACGTGAGTATCTGTTCCCTTAGCTTCTTCTACTGTAATAACTCCTTCTTTTCCTACTTTTCCAAAAGCTTTAGCAATCAGATCTCCAATAGTTTCGTCATTGTTAGCAGAAATTGCTGCAACTTGTTTGATTTTGTCTGAAGAGCTTCCAACTTCTTTAGTCTGCTTTTCTAAATCTTCTGTAATTGCTAAAACGGCTTTGTCTATACCACGTTTTAGATCCATTGGATTAGCTCCAGCAGCTACATTTTTAAGACCTTCTTTTACGATAGCTTGTGCTAAAACAGTAGCAGTGGTTGTACCGTCTCCAGCAAGATCATTTGTTTTAGAAGCTACTTCTTTTACCATTTGCGCTCCCATATTTTCTAGAGCGTCTTCTAATTCTACTTCTTTAGCTACAGAAACACCATCTTTAGTTACCTGAGGAGCACCAAATGATTTGCTAATAATTACATTACGACCTTTAGGTCCTAAGGTTACTTTTACCGCATTTGCCAATGCATCTACACCACGTTTGATTCCGTCACGTGCTTCTATATCAAATTTTATGTCTTTAGCCATAATATTTTTTAATTTTTTAATCTTGAATTCCTGATTTGTTTCAGGGTATCAAAAATTTAGATTTGTGTTTTGATTGAATGTTAAACGATTGCTAGGATATCATCCTCGCGCATTATTAAATAATCGTTACCGTCTAATTTTAATTCAGTACCAGAATATTTTCCGTAAAGTACAGTATCACCAACTTTTACGGTCATTTCATGATCTTTTTTACCGCTACCTACAGCAGCTACTTTACCTTTTTGTTGCTTTTCTTGTGCTGAATCAGGGATGTATAATCCTGATGCCGTTTGCGTTTCCGCTGGAAGTGGCTCAATAACCACACGATCCGAAAGAGGTTTAATATTTACTCCCATTATTATTGGTTTTATATTTTTAAATTAAAATGAATTATTTGATGCTATGCATTTCAGAAATTATGCCAGTGGCTTGATACTGACAAATTGAAACAAAAAATGCCGACTGTATGACAAGTCGGCATTGTATCTTGGTTTCATAAACTGAATTATTCTTCAGGTGTGTCATCCGTTGCAGGAGCAGCAGGTGCATCCTGAATCAATTCTACATCATTCGTGTCTACTGTTGGATCTTGATTTGTAGCTCCATCCATTAAGTCTACATTAGATAAAAGAATAAGAACTAATAGCAGTGTGGCTAATGCCCAAGTACTTTTATCTAAAAAATCTGTGGTTTTTTTTACACCGCCTAATTGTTGTGTTCCACCTCCACCAAAAGAAGATGATAAACCTCCTCCTTTAGGGTTCTGAACCATAATTACTACTACTAGTAAAAATGACACAACTACGATTAATATTAAAAAGATTGAAAACGTTGTCATTATATATTGTTATTTATTTTCTTGTAATTTTTTTACCGCTCGAATTTGGTCTGCAAAGAAACCACTTTTTTCGGGATTTTTCAAAATTAATATTTTATATGCCTGAATTGCCTTTTTGTATTTTTTTTGAGCTAAATAAACTCTAGCCAAAGTCTCTGTCATTAGCTCGTCAGGAGCTACCGTATGTTCGTTAGCTAAATTTCGAGAAGGAGCATTTTTTTCTGCAGGTTTGATCTTTGGGTTGTTAGCAATAAATTCATCGATCAGGTTAAACTTGTGTTCTTGATCAGAAGGTTTTTCAACTTTACCTTCCTTATCTTCAGTTTGATTTTTTACTTCAGTTTCTCGATCAATCGGTTGTATGGAAGAAAGTTTTAACCATTCTGCAAAAGAATGTGCTTCTTTTTTATCAAAATCAAAAGGTTTATCTATTTCCAATTCTTTTTCAGCATCTTTTGCAATTATAGTGTCTTCAGGGATATTATTTTTTTCTGATTGTTCTATGATTGTTTCTGCAATTGTAATATTATTAGGGATATCTTCATCTTTATGAGAGAACAAGGATGGGTCAAGAACATCCTCAGCTTCTTCCATATTCATAGATACCGCATCGTCTATGGAGATCCTTTCGAGTACTTTAACTTCTTGCGCGTCTATAACATCGATATCGCTATTGATTTTCTTTTCAGTATCAAGTGTTTTGATATTACTATTAAAGAGTTCAGATGTTATAAAATCAAACAGAACTCCTCTGTCAGTAGTATGTGCTGCCGTAGTTTTTAATTCTTGATTGTATCTGAAGTTTTCATCTTCTTTAAGTCCTTTTAAGAGTAAAGATCTTACAGACTGAAAATAAGGAAACTCTTGGACGATTTTCTCTAGATTTTCTGTTTGTTCCTTTTTTATAGATAAAGGATTTTGAAATAGATATGTAAGTTCTTTAGTATTCAAAAAAAATAATTTAAGGTTTTACCACTTTGCTAATGTAGCATTTAGTATATCCTGAGTAATTCTGTCATAGATTATTTGTACAGCTTCATCTCTAACAGCTGTCTCAGCTTGTGTAGCTGGGTAGTCAAAAAAGAATGAAAAACGTTGTTCTAAATCTTCCTTAGGATTCTTTATGTCATAGAAACGAACATTTACAGCAATGGTAAGCCTATTTTGCGCAGCTGTGTTTGCTGATGTCGCATTGGTTGGGGCTACATAATATTGAACAATTTCACCTTCATAAGCAATATCTCCGTTAGAAGTTACCAGATCTAGATTAGTTTGATTTAAAATCAAATCTTGTAACTGATTGGTAAACGTTTGATCAATTCCAGGGATAATGATTGATGCTTGATTTTGAAAAAAACCTACTTGAAACGTAGTTGCTGTAGTGTTTATTCCACTAAAAGAATATGCTCCACATCCTTGGATTATTATAATTCCGATGATTGCTACAATGGTATATTTAATTTTCTGTACCAATTTTATATATTTTTAATGAGTGTTTATTTTTTTTTATGTTAAAGATCGTATTGCTTAATCTTTCTATATAAGGTGCGCTCACTTATTCCTAATTCTTCTGCCGCTGCTTTGCGTTTTCCACGATGACGTTCTAGAGATTTTTTAATTAACTCTAGTTCTTTATCATGTAAGGAAAGGGTTTCTTCTTCTTCAATTTCCTCTGCAAAATGATATTTGTCTTCATCTTTTTTAATTGTGTCAGAAGGGGTTATTTGTAAAACTTCTGTTGTTTGCGTTACAGGTTCTTCAAAGGGTGTTTCTTCCTCTTTTTCTTCCCGATAGATCTTTCTAATTAACCCTTCATTTTCTTTTTGTACCTGCTGAGAGTTTCCACTTTGCATTAATTCCATCGTCAGCTTTTTGAGATCATTAAGATCATTTTTCATGTCAAAAAGAACTTTGTATAATATCTCTCGTTCATTGCTAAAATCACTATCTTTTTTATCTGAAGATATTATAGCAGGTAAATTGCTGCCAATATCAGGTAAATAACCACGTAATGTGCTAGCGGATATTGTTCTGTTTTGTTCAAGGACTGATATTTGTTCAGCAATGTTGCGTAATTGCCTAATGTTACCGCTCCAATGATATTTTTCTAGTAAATGGGCAGCAGCGTCTTCTAATCTAATTGTAGGCATCTTGTATTTAGTAGCAAAATCGGAAGCAAATTTTCTGAATAATAGATGTATGTCTTGCTCACGATCTCGTAAAGGAGGTAATAGAATCTCTACTGTACTTAAGCGATAGTATAGATCTTCTCTAAACCGCTCTTTTTTGATAGCTTCAAACATATTTACATTTGTAGCTGCTACAATCCGTACATCAGTTTTTTGAACTTTAGATGACCCTACTTTAATAAACTCTCCATTTTCAAGTACTCTTAATAGTCTTACTTGTGTTGTGAGTGGTAACTCTCCAACTTCATCAAGAAAAATAGTTCCACCATCTGCTACTTCAAAATATCCACTTCTGGTTGAAGTGGCTCCAGTAAAGGCCCCTTTTTCATGTCCAAATAGTTCACTATCGATTGTTCCTTCTGGAATTGCACCACAATTGACCGCGATATATTTGCCGTGTTTTCGATGCGATAACGAATGAATAATTTTAGGTATACTTTCTTTACCAACACCACTTTCTCCAGTAACCAGAACCGATATATCCGTAGGAGCTACCTGAATAGCTTTTTCTATGGATCGGTTTAGTTTAGGATCGTTTCCTATAATACCGAATCGCTGTTTTGTGGCTTGAACTGATTCCATGTGATAAAACTATATTGGTTGGTTGTTTAAATTGTTTTTTTAATTGTTATCAGAGTATCCAACAGCCTCACCAAGTAGCGTAGCACTGGTGCACTCGTCAATACGAACCATCACAAAATCTCCAATTTTGTAATCTCCTTTAGGGAAAACAGCGACTATATTCTGAGTATTTCTTCCACTCCAGTGCGCATCGGATTTTTTTGATTCTTTTTCGATTAATATTTCCATAGTTTTACCTAAGAAAGCTTCATGTCTTTCAGTACTATGGCGGCGTTGAGCTGTAATAATTTCGTTAAGCCTTCTCTTTTTAGTTGCTTCAGGAATATCATCTTCTAATTTACGACCAGCTAAAGTTCCTGGGCGTTCAGAATAAGCAAACATAAATCCATATTCGTATTTTACATATTCCATTAAGGATAATGTATCTTGATGATCTTCTTCAGTTTCCGTAGGAAAACCTGTGATAATATCCTGAGAAATAGCACAATCAGGAATCAGCCTTTTGATATTGTCGATTAATTCGAAATATTCTTGGCGAGTATGTAAACGATTCATTTCTTTAAGAATACGATCGCTACCACTCTGTATAGGTAAGTGGATATATTTACAAATGTTTTTGTGGTTTGCCATTACTTTTATAACATCTAATGTCATATCCTGAGGATTAGATGTAGTAAAGCGTAATCTTATTTTAGGATGCTTTTCTGCAACCATATCCAATAACTTAGCAAAATTTACTGCAGTTGCTTTTTGGAAATCACTTGCTTTTTCAAAGTCTTTTTTCAACCCTCCACCGTACCATAGATAGCTATCTACATTTTGACCTAATAGGGTGATTTCTTTGAAATTTTTGGCTGCTAAGTCATCGATTTCTTCCATGATACTTTGCGGATCACGGCTACGTTCTCTTCCTCTTGTAAAAGGAACTACGCAAAATGTACACATATTGTCACATCCTCTAGTGATAGATACAAATGCTGAAACACCATTACTTTGTAAACGAACTGGAGAGATATCTCCATAAGTTTCTTCTTTAGATAGGATTACGTTAACTGCGTTACGTCCTGCATCTACTTCTTCAATGAGGTTAGGAAGATCTTTATACGCATCCGGTCCAACGACAAGGTCTACAATTTTTTCTTCCTCTAAGAATTTACTTTTAAGACGTTCTGCCATGCACCCGAGAACACCTACTTTCATTTTTGGGTTAATTCTTTTTACTGCATTATATTTTTCCAGACGTTTTCTTACCGTAAGTTCTGCTTTTTCACGAATAGAGCAGGTGTTTACAAGGACCAAATCGGCATCTTCAAGTTTTTGGGTAGTATTAAATCCTTCTTTTGCTAAAATTGAAGCAACAATTTCACTATCACTAAAATTCATTTGACACCCATAACTTTCAATAAAAAGTTTCCTGGTGTTTCCTTCTTTATTATCTAAAGACAATGTTTGCCCTTGAATGTTTTCGTCAATAATCTTCTCCATGTATAATAATGTCCTTGCTGATTTAACTCAAATAGTGTGCAAAGATACTCTTTAAAACGATATATGACAAAGTGGCAGTGTTATATTTGTTTAAATATTTATATTTGAGAAGACTAATTAACTAAATCCATAAGCATTATGAATTCCAACCAGCTCTTTGAAAAAATAGAAAACAGTAACTCTGTCGATTTTGGAAATATTTTTAATAATAGTATAGAGCTTTTTAAGAAAGTCTGGTTACAAGGTTTTGTTCATTTATTAATTTCTTTGGTAATTTTGATTCCCTTGCTTATTGTGATTTACATACCTCTTTTTGCAATAATTGGAGTAGCTGGATTAGAAAATAGTTATGGAGATTATGGGTATGTTCAAGAAGACTTATCTATAGGTATGGGAATTTTATTTGTGATATTAGTTATTATAGTATCTATGGTGGCTTCTGCGTTTCAATTGGCTATAACGGCTCATTTTTACAGGGTTTGTAAACAGGTTGATATGGGTCTTCCTCAGACAACTAGTTATTTTATGTTTTTTAAAGGTAAATATTTAGGTAAGATATTTACGTTGGCGATAGCAACTTTTGGGATTGCATTATTAGCTGCGTCTCTATGCTATCTTCCTCTTTTTTATGTTATAGTTCCTTTACAATTGTTAGGTGTTATTTTTGCTTTTAATCCAGATGTTAGTGCTTCTGATTTAATCAAGGCAAGTTTTAAATTCGGAAATAAAATTTGGTTAATCGCTTTTGGGTTGATTTTTATTTCATCTATGTTAGCACAAATAGTAGGAATGATATTATGTTTTATAGGGGTTTTCTTTACGGCTTCTTTTGTCTACTTGCCTATATATTATTTATATAAAGACGGGATAGGTTTTGAAAATGAAAATGAATCTGAAAGCTGGAATGCAATTGTAGAATAATAATTAAAACAAAACCTGCTAATCTGCAGGTTTTTTTATGATAATTTCTGAGAAAAAATTTTGATCTCGAAAAATTGGTATACTTTTGTTCTCAGAAAAAAGCCCTCGTGGCTGTGTAACTACCAACTAAAAATGTTTATTAGAGATTCCATCTGTAAACTAATAGACATTAATTATCAACAGATGAAAAAAAAGGATTATGGCTAAGAATTTAGTGATTGTGGAGTCACCAGCTAAGGCAAAGACGATAGAAAAGTTTCTAGGAAAAGACTATAAAGTAGCTTCTAGTTTCGGACATATTGCTGATTTGCCGGCAAAAGAACTTGGAGTAGATGTAGAAGAAGGTTTTAAGCCGAAGTATATTGTCTCCAAGGATAAGAAAGATGTAGTTAAGAAATTAAAGGATCTTTCTAAAAAAGCAGAGATGGTTTGGTTGGCGAGTGATGAAGATCGAGAAGGAGAGGCTATTGCTTGGCACTTAGCAGAGGAGTTGAATTTGGATAAAGAGAGAACCCGTCGTATTGTTTTTCACGAAATTACTAAGAAAGCTATACTTAAAGCAATAGAGAATCCAAGAAGTATAGATTATAACCTGGTAAATGCACAGCAAGCTAGGAGAGTGTTGGATAGGTTAGTAGGATATGAGTTATCTCCTGTATTATGGAGAAAAGTAAAGGGAGGGTTGTCTGCTGGTAGAGTACAATCTGTATCTGTTCGCTTAATTGTAGAAAGAGAACGAGATATACTTGGTTTTACACCTATAGCTTCTTATCGTATTGATGCAGAGTTTTCTAATGAAAAAGGAAAATCTTTTAAAGCAAAATTACCTAAGAATTTTAAAACAAAAGTTGAAGCTGAAGCATTTTTACAAAAAAATCTTGGAGCAGGATTTCAGGTTGCAGATCTTACTACAAAACCGGCAAAAAAATCTCCGGCTCCTCCATTTACAACATCTACACTACAACAAGAGGCTTCGAGAAAACTATATTTTTCTGTTAGTAAGACAATGACTATGGCGCAACGTCTGTATGAAGCAGGATTGATTACATATATGAGGACAGATAGTGTTAACTTATCTACTGAAGCCCAAAATAGTGCAAAAGCAGAAATTATTTCTGCATACGGAGATGAATATAGTAATCCTAAACAATATAAAGGTAAATCAAAAGGGGCTCAAGAAGCTCACGAAGCGATAAGACCTACAGATTTTGCTAGGCATACCGTTCCTGTTGATCATGATCAACAACGCTTGTATGAATTAATTTGGAAAAGAGCGATCGCTTCGCAGATGAGTGATGCTAAATTAGAACGAACCAATGTTAAGATAGGTTCTAATTCTCATAAGGAACAATTTGTTGCTAATGGGGAGGTTATAAAATTTGAAGGTTTTCTGAAAGTTTATTTAGAAGGTAATGATGATGAGGATGAAGAACAAAGTGGAATCCTTCCTGCAATGAAAGTTGGGGAGAGCTTGTTTAATAATTTTGTTACAGCTACAGAAAGATTTACTAGACCGCCAAGCAGATATTCAGAAGCAGCTTTGGTTAAAAAATTAGAAGAATTAGGTATTGGTCGTCCGTCTACATATGCACCAACAATTTCTACTATTCAAAATAGAAACTATATTGAAAAAGGTTCTAAAGAAGGAGAAGAACGAGGGTATGTTCAGATTACGCTTTCTGGAGATGCAATTAAAGAAAAAAATCTAAAGGAAAAAGTTGGTAGTGATAAAGGGAAGTTAATTCCTACTGATGTAGGTATGGTAGTTAATGACTTTTTAGTAAATCATTTTTCCTCTATTTTAGATTATAATTTTACTGCAAAAGTAGAACAGGACTTTGATGAAATTGCTGAAGGTCAGGAGGACTGGACACATGTAATGAAGGAGTTTTATGATGAGTTTCATCCTAGAGTAGAGGATGTTGCTCAGAATGCAGAACGTGAGGTAGGAGAAAGAATTTTGGGAGAAGATCCAGAATCAGGAAAACCAGTAAGTGTTCGTTTAGGTAAATTTGGCCCAATGGTTCAGATTGGTACTGCAGAAGATGAGGATAAACCTAGGTTTGCTAGTTTGGCTCCAGGACAAACATTAAGTAGTGTTACTTTTGAAGAAGCAATGGATTTATTTCAATTGCCAAAGGAACTTGGAGATTATAAGGGAGAAACAGTTACTGTTAATAATGGGCGTTTTGGACCTTATGTGAAATTTGGAGCTAAGTTTGTTTCTTTAGATAAGGGAGAAGATCCGTTAAGTACTTCTTTAGATAGAGCAATAGAGCTTATTGATGCAAAAGAGAAAGCAGATGCTCCTATATACACCTATGAAGATTTACCAGTACAGAAAGGTACAGGTAGATTTGGTCCATTTATTAAATGGAAAGGTATGTTTATTAATGTGAATAAAAAATATGACTTTGATAATCTTTCTGATGAAGATATAATCCAACTTATTGAAGAAAAGAAACAGAAAGAAATAGATAAAGTAATTCATAATTGGGAAGAAGAAGGTATCAGGGTTGAGAAAGCCAGATGGGGACGAAGTAATATCATAAAAGGTAAAACTAAAATTGAATTACCTAAAACCGTGGATGCTACTAAGCTTACTTTAGAGAAAGTGAAAGATCTTATCGAAAAGAATGCTCCTAAGAAAAAGACAGCAAAGAAAAAAACTACAAAAAAGACTACTAAAAAGAAATAAGCTTAAAATATGTCGTTAGAATTCCTTTCGCCAGTTAGCGAAATAGTAGCTGCGCATGTTGCTTTACTTCCAGATCAAGCACTTGGAAAAGAAATTAAGATTCATACCTCTGAGTATGGAGTGCCAGAATTAGATAAAGTAAACATCGCTATAATTGGTGTTAGAGAAAATAGGAATGATATTAATTTTTTAGGAGAGGATCTTTATTTTGATACCATTCGTAAATCTTTGTATGATCTTTTTCCAGGTAACTGGGATACTTCTATTGTAGATCTTGGAGATATTATTCCTGGGGAAGAGGTTAGTGATACCTATTTTTTAATGAAAGATGTTCTTTCAACGCTACTTCAAAAAAACATTACGCCTTTGATTATTGGAGGAAGTCAAGATTTGGTGTATGGACAATATCGTGCTTTCGATATTTTAGAAAGGATGGTTAACTTAGTAAACGTAGATAGTAGATTTGATTTAGGAAATACTTCTCAACCTATAAAAAATAATTCTTTCGTTGGTAAAATTATTGTAGAGCAACCATATAATCTTTTTAATTACAGTAATATTGGGTATCAAACTTATTTTAATTCTCAAGAAGAGATAGATCTTATTGAAAAGCTATATTTTGATGCCTATCGATTAGGAGAGGTTACTCACGATGTTACTATTGTTGAACCGATTATGAGAGACGCTGATATTGTGGCTGTTGATCTCGGCGCGATGAGCTCTACCTGTCTTGATTATAAATACGCCTCTCCAAATGGATTTAATGGAAGAGAGATTTGTGCTATTGCAAGATATGCAGGTATTAGTGATAAAGTAAAAAGTTTTGGAGTGTATGAATTTAAAAATTTTAAACACGAAGAAACCACAGCATTATTAATTGCTCAAATATTATGGTATTTTATTGAAGGAGTTAATTACAGATCTAATGAATTGGATATCAAGAATCAAGCAGGAACACTTCATTATAATGTGCCAATAGAAGACGAGGTTCTTTCATTTTATAAGAGTCCTAAAACAGAAAGATGGTGGATAGAAATACCATTTATTTCATCTGGAAATAATAAATTGAAAAGACACACGTTATTACCTTGCACATACAACGATTATGAGCGTGCTTGTAATCAAGAAATACCTGAAAGATGGTATAAGGCAAAACGAAAAAACGAAGTTTAACATTTTTATTAGGGAGATTTAAGGTTTTTTTTAGAAAAAAATTGTTTTTCTGGAAATAAATAAATAGGTTTACGACCTTAAATCTCAAAGATCTTAACCTAAAACACGTTATGAAGAAATTTGTATCACTCTTTGCTATTGTAGCAATGCTCTATAGTTGTGGTGGCGGAAACCGCGGAGAACTAGTCGGAGTAAAGGGTAAAAAATGGCATCCAGAGAAACCTTATGGAATGGCCCTCATCCCCGGAGGATCGTTTATCATGGGTAAATCTGATGATGACAAAGCTGCATTAGCTAATGCACCTACAAAAACAGTTACCGTTCGTTCTTTCTACATGGACGAAACTGAAGTAACCAACAGTGAATATAGACAATTTGTTCGCTGGGTTCGTGATTCTACAATCAGAATGAAGTTGGCTATTATGGCTGATGATTTGGGTAAAACCCCTGGTGATGATGGTATCGGAGAATATGCTTTCCTTGATGCGAACACAGAAGATATGTCTGTTTATGAAAAATATGTATACGATAATTATAGTGGAACAGGTGAAACTGGTTACGAAGGTCGTAAACTTAATAAAGATATAGACATCGAATGGGATACAGAAGATTATCCTGATGAGTTTTATACAGAAGTTATGGATTCTTTATATATACCTTTAGAAGAATCTTATAATGGTAGACGAACATTTGATGTGCAGAATTTTAAATTCAGGTTTACTTGGATGGATATTCAAGCTGCCGCTCGTGCTAAGAAGGGAAGAAGAAAAGATTTTGTTAAGGAAACAGTAATCGAAGTATACCCTGATACTACAGTATGGATTAAAGATTTTAATTATTCTTACAATGAACCAATGCATAATGATTACTTCTGGCATAGTTCATATGATGATTATCCTGTAGTAGGAGTTTCTTGGGAACAAGCAAAAGCCTTTTGTACTTGGAGAACTATCGAAAAAAATTCTTATCAGAAAAAACGTAACAAGGAATTTGTAAACTATTTTAGATTACCTACAGAAGCTGAGTGGGAATACGCAGCTAGAGGAGGTCTGGAATCAGGAACATATCCTTGGGGAGGTCCATATGCATTGAATGATAGAGGTTGTTTCTTAGCGAACTTTAAACCTTTACGTGGTAATTATGCAGCAGATAACTTCCTATATACGGTTGAAGCTAAAACATTTGAGCCTAATGATTATAACTTATATAACATGGCTGGAAATGTTTCAGAATGGGTGCAGTCTTCTTATGATCCTGCGGCCTATGAATATGTGTCATCAATGAACCCGAATGTTAATGATGATCAGAACAAACGAAAAGTTGTACGTGGTGGATCTTGGAAAGATGTTGCTTATTTCCTACAGGTAAGTACGAGAGATTACGAATACGCGGATTCAGCTAGAAGTTATATTGGATTCAGAACGGTACAGGATTATATGGGTACTGACGTTACTGGAGAAGATAATACCCAAAATCAGAATTAGAATAAGTCCCAAAATTTATCTATCAACCTTAATTACTAACCCTTTTTTAATTTAATATTTAAAAAATTTAAAAAACTAAACACATTTATTATGGCAAATTCAAAATCAAGCAAGAAGTTAATGAACATGGTATACGGTCTCGGAGCGGCTGTAGTAATCCTTGGAGCTTTATTTAAAATTATGCACTGGCCTTTTGGAAACGAGATGCTTATCATCGGTCTTATTACAGAAGCACTTGTATTTACAGTTTCTGCATTCGAACCAGTAGATGATGAATTAGATTGGTCTCTAGTATATCCAGAATTAGCTGGTGGAAGTAAAAGAGATAAGAAAGAAGCTCAAACTCCTGAAGGTTTATTATCTAAGAAATTAGATGATATGCTTAAAGAAGCTAGATTAGATACAAATTTAATGAATAGTCTTGGAGAAAGTATCCGTAACTTCGAAGGTGCTGCTAAAGGTATTGCACCTAGTGTAGATGCTATCCAAGGAACTAAAAAATACAGTGAAGAAATGGCTGCTGCCGCGACTCACTTAGAATCTTTGAACAGCTTGTACAAAGTACAATTAGAATCTTCTGCAAAACAAGCTGAAGCTAATGCTGCAATTGCTGATAACGCTAAAGCGCTTGAAGAGCAAATGAAGAGCTTGTCTAGTAACCTGTCTTCTCTTAATGGAGTGTATGGTGGTATGTTAAGTGCTATGAACAGAAACTAGTATTTAACTTAATTTAAAAAATAACTACCAAAATATAGAAATATGGCAGGAGGAAAATTATCACCAAGGCAGAAGATGATCAATCTTATGTACTTGGTATTTATAGCGATGATGGCATTAAACATGTCAAAAGAAGTATTATCTGCATTCGGTTTAATGAATGAAAAACTTACAGCAGCTAATACTATTGCTACTGAGCGTAATTCAGCATTTATGACTGGATTAGCGGACAAAGTTTCAGAACAACCAGAGAAATATACACCACTTAAGCAAAAGGCTGATGAAATCAGTACTTATTCTAACGAATTTAATGCATATGTAGAGCAATTAAAATCTGAGTTGT
The DNA here is from genome assembly GCF_943733665.1 of Aquimarina sp. Aq107. Taxonomy (NCBI): domain Bacteria; kingdom Pseudomonadati; phylum Bacteroidota; class Flavobacteriia; order Flavobacteriales; family Flavobacteriaceae; genus Aquimarina; species Aquimarina sp. Aq107. The sequence continues at coordinate 5,489,854 of NZ_OX030782.1, forward strand.
TAGAAACTGCTGATGATCCTACGGATTATGAGACAATGGATAAGCCTGATGCTTTAGATACTAAATTCTTTGAAGGAGGTAAAACATCAGCAGCTGCGTCAGAATTTCTTGAAAAAATCAAAACATATAGAGAAGGAGTTGTTACAGCTATCCGTTCTGTAAAAGAAGTTGATGGTCAAGTAGCAACTGATGTTGAGAAAGCTTTTTCTACCGAAGATGTAGAAAACAGAGATAAAGTAAAAGTAGACTGGTTGAAATATAATTTTGAAGGTTTTCCTTTAGTAGCTTCTCTTACTAAGTTAACTCAGATGCAAGCAGATGTAAAAACAACAGAAAGTAAAGTATTATCTGCTTTATTAGCTGGACAGCAAGCTTCTGAACTATCATTTAGTAATTATGAAGCGATAGTTGTTCCGGATAAGACTGCTTTCTTTAGTGGAGAGAAGTTTAAAGGACGTATTGTTCTTGGTCGTTTTGACGCTACTTTAAAACCAACCAAAGTAATGGTTAATGGTAAGGAGCAAACTGAAGTTCAAAATGGTCAGATTATGTTAGATTTCCCAGCAGGAAATGTTGGAGAAAGAAAAATAGATGGTGTACTTGAGTTTAAAGAAGGTGATTCTATTATACCAATTAAGATTCAGAGTACTTATGCTGTAATTCCAAAACCAAATTCGGCGGTAATTTCAGCTGATAAAATGAATGTGGTTTATAGAGGAGTTCAGAATCCTATGACAATTTCTATTCCTGGAGTTCCTGCAGTTAGTGCAAGTGCACCTGGTCTAAAGAAAAGTGGAGGAGCTGGTAAATATGTAATGAATGTTACTACAGTTAAAGCTAGAGAGGTTGCTATAAAGGTAAGTGGTAAACTTCCAAACGGAACTACTGTTAGTGATAGTAAGAAATTTAGAATTAAAGATATTCCAAGACCTGTAGGTACTGCAAGAGGTGAAGACGGAAGTATCAAAATGTCAAAAAGTGGTTTAGATAAAGCTTCTATCGGAGCAATACTACCAGATTTCGATTTTGATATTAAGTTAGACGTAACTAGCTTTAAGTTTAAAGTAAGTGGTCAGCCTACTATTAATGTAAGAGGACGTAGATTGGATTCAAGAGCAAAATCTGCACTTAAGAAAGCAAAAAGAGGATCTACAGTTCAGGTAATGGATATCAAAGCTCAGTTAAAAACGAATAAGGGATATAAATTGAAAAAAATATCTCCAGTTATCATTGAGTTAACGAACTAAAATAAACTAATGATTATGAATTTGAAAAATTTGTTATTAACCGTTCTTGGCCTATTCGTGACGTTATTTTCGTTTGGTCAAGCCAATATTTTAAATGCTGATAGTCCAGAAGATATTGGAAAAAAAACAATCGAACAGATTCAAGCGGATAATGACCTTCCGTTAGAGTATGGTTATGTTGATAAGCGTGATGTACTTTGGGCAAAAACTACTTGGGAGACGATCGATCTTGATGAGCGTATAAATTTCCCATTATATTATCCTATAGATACGGTTAATATTGGTGCTGATAGACGTGCATTATATGATGTACTATTATCAAATGTTAAGAATGGTAAAATCCAAAAAATTTACGCAGATTCATATTTTACAGAAACACGTACATTAGGTGATCTTGATGGTACTTTGTCTAAAATAGATACGTTAGATTTAGGGTATGAGCAGTTTAATGCTGGTGAGCCTGTAGATCCTCAATATATCGAGGTAACTACAATTAGTGCTGCTGACATTTCGGAATATAAGATCAGAGGATACTGGTATTTTGATAAGCGTCAGGGAGAATTAAGATATAGGCTACTTGGTATTGCTCCAGTTGCACCGGATGTAAACTTTATTAATGATGATGAACCTGATATGGTTCCATTATTTTGGGTTTGGTATCCTGATGTAAGAGAAATACTTCATAATGCAAAGGCTTTTAATAGAAAGAATACTTCGATGCCTTTTACATATGATCACGTACTTAATGCAAGACGATTTAATTCTGTAATTTACAAGGAAGATAACATTCAAGGTGACCGAGAGGTAAATGATTATATCATTGACAATGCTTTGATGCAGTTATTAGAAAGTGAAAGAATTAAAGAAAGTATCAGAAATTTTGAAATGGATATGTGGAGTTACTAAACTCTAGAGTTTCTAATATAATATATAAACGCCCAACTTTTGTTGGGCGTTTTGTTATTTTTATTCTATGGTAGATTATATAGTTGTTGGATTCGGACTAGCTGGATTATCATTTGTCAATAAGTTAGAAGATAATAATAAGTCATATTTGGTTTATGAGAATAGCTCAGAACAATCTTCTAGGGTTGCGGGAGGATTGTTTAATCCTATAATTCTTAAACGATTTACGCCAGCTTGGTTGGCTTCGGAACAACTGCAGTTAGCAATGAATGTTTACAAAAATATAGAGAGTAGATTAGATGTACCACTAATTTCTATGTTTCCAATTTTGAGACGATTTAATGATGTTGAAGAACAAAATTTATGGTTTGAAGCTTGTGATAAACCGTTATTAAAGGGATTTCTTTCCTCTGATTTAATTAAAAACCAAAATAAGGCTTTAGAGATACCATTTCATTTTGGAGAAGTAAAACATTCCGGAAAAATCGATGTTAATGCAATGTTACGGTTGTATTTATCTTATATAGAAGGAAAGAATTCTTTGGTTACAGAATCTTTTGAGTATGATAAACTAGTAGTCAAAGAGGATTTTATAGAATATAAAGGAGTAAAGGCTAAAAATATACTATTTTCCGAAGGGTATGGGCTGAGAAATAATCCGTTTTTTAATTATTTACCATTGCAAGGAAATAAAGGGGAGTATATTATAATTAAATCAGAAGAGCTAAAACTTAAAGAAGCAGTAAAATCATCTATATTTATTATTCCGCTAGGCGATGATTTGTATAAGGTTGGAGCTACCTATAACAATCAAGATAAGACTCCTGATATTACAGTTTCTGCTAAGGAAAGTTTAGAAAACAAGTTAAATCGTTTCTTAAAAGTAGCATATAAAGTAGTTGATCAAGTGGCAGGTATAAGACCGACAACTAGAGATAGGAGGCCTTTTATAGGGACACATCCACTATATAAAAACCTTCACATAATAAATGGTTTAGGAAGCCGCGGTATATTGATTGGGCCTTATGTGACAGAAAAATTATATGCTAGTATAGAAAAAGGAGTTACTTTAGAGAAAGAAATTGATATTAATCGCTATTCTAAATTAAGATAAGTTTTTCTTTTTACCATAATGCATAAAAAGATTAATCCAGATGTTTCTTGATAACCTAAGAATTATAGGAAAGAAGAATATTAGTGTTCCTACTATTACAAAGAAGCTATTTAACAAATTAAGTTCTAGAAATAGGTTGCCAATCACAAACGCCGCAACTGCAAATGCGATGCCAACACCGTAGCTTACATACATAGCGCCATAAAAAAAAGAGGGCTCTATCTTGTATTTTGTATTGCAGTGACTACAACGCTCATGCATTTGAAAGATTTTTCCAAGTTTGTATGGATTATTATCCTTATACATACTTTCATTTTGACAAACTGGACATGTCCCTGTAAAAATGCTGTAGATTTTAGTTCCTTTTAAGAAGCTCATAGTACTTTTATTCTATTACAAAATTAATCATCTTTGCACAAAAGATTCAAAAGCTGATGTTAAACATACATAACCTTTCAATTTCGTTTGGAGGAGAATATCTTTTCGAAGAAATTGCCTTTAGATTAAATGCCGGAGATAGAGTTGGACTAGTAGGGAAAAATGGTGCTGGAAAGTCCACTATGCTTAAAATTTTATCCAAAGAACAAGAACCAGATTCTGGTCAGATAGCGATGGATAAAGAAATAAAAATTGGTTTTCTAAAGCAGGATATTGATTTTGTTTTAGGGAGAACAGTGTTGGAAGAGTCGTATGAAGCCTTCACAGAAATCAAGAAGATTGAAAGGGAAATAGATAAGATTAATACTCAACTAGCAGAACGTACTGATTATGAAAGCGAGAGTTATAACCAATTGATAACAGACCTAAGTGATTATACGCATCAATATGAAATTCTAGGAGGATATAATTATCAAGGAGAAACCGAACGCGTGTTGCAAGGTTTAGGGTTTGTAAGGGAGGATTTTGATAAACTAACGGATACTTTTTCTGGAGGTTGGCGCATGAGAATTGAATTGGCAAAGTTGTTATTGCAAAATAATGATGTACTCCTGTTGGATGAGCCTACTAATCATTTAGATATTGAGTCTATTATATGGTTAGAAGGTTTTCTGAAAAACTATGTAGGCGTAGTAGTTATAGTTTCTCATGATAAAATGTTTTTGGATAATGTTACTAATAGAACTATAGAAATATCATTAGGTCGAATTTACGACTATAATAAACCGTATTCTAAGTATTTAGTGCTTCGTAAGGAAATAAGAGATCAGCAATTAGCAACACAAAAAAATCAATCTAAACAGATTGAACAGACCGAAAAGCTTATCGAAAAATTTAGAGCGAAAGCCTCAAAAGCTTCTATGGCGCAATCGCTTATTAAGAAATTGGATAAAGTAGAACGTATTGAAGTAGACGAAGACGATAATGCAGTAATGAACATCAGTTTTCCTATAAGTGTGCAGCCAGGTAAAGTAGTTATAGAGGCAGAAAAAGTTGGTAAAAACTATGGAGAAAAGGAGATTCTAAAAGATATTAATTTATTAGTAGAACGCGGTTCTAAAACAGCTTTTGTGGGCCAGAATGGGCAAGGAAAATCTACATTAGCTAAAATTATAATAGATGAGATATCACATGTCGGTAATCTGAAACTAGGTCATAATGTACAGATAGGATATTTTGCACAGAATCAATCAGAATATCTCGATGGTGAATTAACAATTCATGATACTATGATTAATGCTGCAAATGAAAAAACCCGAAGTAAAGTGAGGGATATGTTAGGAGCATTTTTATTTAGAGGAGATGAAGTAGAGAAAAAGGTAAAGGTTCTTTCTGGAGGCGAGCGTAATCGATTAGCCCTTTGTAAAATGCTTTTAGAGCCTTTTAATGTGCTTGTAATGGATGAGCCCACAAACCATTTAGATATTAAATCTAAAAATATTTTGAAGGAAGCATTAAAAAGTTTTGAAGGGACTTTGATTTTAGTATCTCATGATAGAGATTTTCTTCAGGGGTTAACCAATACTGTATATGAATTTAAGAATAAACAGATAAAAGAATATCTGGGAGATATAGATTATTATTTAGAACAAAGAAGAGTAGATGATCTTCGAGATATAGAAAAGAAAGATAAACAAGCTAAATCTATTTCTAATACGAAGGAAACTGCTAAGCAATCGTATGAGAGTCAGAAAAAGTTAAAATCATTAAATAATAAACTTAGTAATATAGAATCTAAGATCAACAAACTAGAAAAAGAAATAAAAGAAATAGACGTAGAGTTAGCTATTAATTATGATCAAACTATTGCTCAACCTGATTTCTTTGACAAATATCAGGCGAAAAAAGAAAATTTAGCTTCATTGATGGAAACTTGGGAAACATTGCAGGAAGAAATTGATAAATTATCTTAACTCCTATTTAAGGTGTTTAATTTATAGGATGTTTAAAAATGAAAACCTAAAATTATAATTCTGTTAGTGCAAGGTTACTTTTTTTAAACATACTTAAATTAACGTATGTTACCACAATGTTAAGATAGAATGAACCTTATAATTGATTTCAATTTTTGTCGTTTGTATCAGGTACAACTGAATATTTATAGATATTTTTGTACTCGTAAATTAAAGTATACAAGGTATGAATGATACAAAAGCCATTGATTTAAATGCACATGCGTTATCCTGGATAGGAAAGATCCATTATGATTTTGGGTTTCTAGTTCAGAAAGCGTTTAGCGAAAATGGATTGGATTTATCAAAAGAACAATGGAGTGTTTTGAAGCGACTAAGGGTTAATGATGGGCAATCGCAAAATGATTTAGCCTTTATTACACATCGTGATAAAACCTCTATGACTAGATTGGTAAATACAATGGAGAGTAAAGATCTTGTGGTAAGAAAGAGCGATGAGAATGATAGAAGAGTAAATAGAATTTTTCTAACAGATTATGGAAAAGAAGTAATCGAAAAAGTAACTCCTATTATGTATGATTTGATACCAGCTGTGCAAGAAAGTTTGAGTAATGAGGAAATCGAAAATTTGATCGGTACGCTTAAGAAAATAAAAGCTAAAATCGCTGAAATAGCAGATTAACATAAATAAATCTTAAAGAATATTAAAAAGATATCTAAAATTATTAGATGTCTTTTTTGGTTTTTAGAAGGTGGTTGTTTTTTATGAGTTCTTTAACTGCATCACACGTTTGTTGTTGATAGTTTTGTGCAGCTTTTCATGTTAGAAGTCTAAACAAATTATTGTGTATGAGAAACGTAATACTTTCTATTCTTGGATTATTACTAATTGCCGGAGCTTTATTTGGAGCTAAAACACTTATTGATAGTAAAACGAGAATAAAGCCCAAATCTGCTAAGGTTATTAAAACTGTGTTTGTAGACACAATTAAGAATGGTACTGTCCCAATTAAGATAACTGCAAATGGTAATCTGACTGCCAAAAGACGATTAGAATTATTTTCTGAAGTACAGGGAGTTTTTAAAGGAGGTGCCAAACTATTTAAAACAGGTCAACAATATCAAAAAGGACAAACATTAATAAGGATTGATGCTTCTGAGTATTACGCGTCAGTACAATCAGCTAAGAGTAATTTATATAACTTAATTACTTCTATAATGCCGGATTTGCGTCTGGATTATCCTGATATATTTGATAAATGGCAAAATTACCTTACTAATTTTGATATCAATAAGGTAACTCCGGAGCTACCAGAAACTACCTCTGAAAAAGAAAAATATTTTATTACTGGTAGAAATATTTACACTACATATTATAATGTAAAAAATTTAGAACAGCGATTGTCTAAATATAGAATTTCGGCTCCGTTTTCTGGAGTTCTTACAGAAGCTTTGGTTACAGAAGGGACTTTAATTCGTCAAGGGCAAAAGCTAGGAGAATTCATAGATACTAGCGCTTATGAAATCGAAGTAGCCGTAGGAAAAGAATACTCAGATTTATTAAAAATAGGAGAATCAGTAGAACTTTCCGATCTTAATAAATCTAAATTTTATACAGGTATAGTGAGTAGGATAAACGGAAGCGTAGATCAGGCTACACAGACGATTACTACATTTATAGAGGTTAAAGATCCGTCTTTAAAAGAAGGAATGTATTTAGAAGCAAATCTAAATGCCAGAAAAGCAGAGAACGCAATAGAAATTGATCGCAATTTACTTCAGCAAGGAGATAAGATTTTTGTAGTCAGAGATAGTATTTTAGATATTATTGATGTCAAGCCAGTTTATTTTTCTGACAAAAAGGTAATCTTAACTGGAGTTCCAAACGGAGATGTAATCCTTAATAAACCTGTTCCTGGAGCGTATGCAGGAATGCTCGTAAAAATATATCAAGGCAAATCGATAAATTCTTCAGCTGCAGATAATAACGTGATTAGTACCAATTCAAAATAGTAATTATGCGTAAAATTATCTCTTATTTTATTAGATATCATGTTGCTGTTGATGTAATTGTAATTGCCTTTATAGCATTTGGGATTTATGGAGCAATATCGCTTAAGTCATCATTTTTTCCACTAACCGATTCTAAAAACATTAATATAAGTGTTGTATATCCTGGTGCCTCTCCTTTGGAGATAGAAGAAGGTATTATACTTAAGGTCGAAGATAATCTTAAAGGTTTGGAAGGAGTAGAACGAGTTACTTCGACTTCTAGAGAAAATAGCGGAAGCATTAATGTCGAAATCGAAAAAGGAAAAGATATCGATTTTATGCTGCTCGAAGTTAAAAATGCGGTGGACAGAGTGCCTTCGTTTCCAACGGGAATGGAACCTATTGTAACTTCTAAACAAGAAGCAATTAGACCTACTATAGATTTTGCGATAAGCGGAACAGATATACCATTGGTCACTTTAAAACAAATTGCAAGACAAATTGAAAATGATCTTAGAGCAATAGACGGTATTTCGCAAATAAGTATAAGTGGATATCCCGATGAAGAAATTGAAATTGCAGTAAATGAAAATAACCTGCTCGCGTTTAGACTCAGTTTTAATGAGGTCGCGCAAGCAGTAAGTCGGGCTAATATATTAACTACAGGAGGTACTATTAAGACTAATGCCGAAGAATATCTTATCCGTGCTAATAATCGATCCTACTATGCCAATGAACTTTCTAACTTAATTATACGTGCAGATGCATCCGGACGTACCATAAGACTTAAGGATGTTGCAGAGATTAGGGATCGTTTCTCAGAATCACCTAATGCATCATATTTTAATGGAAATCTTTCTGTTAATGTACAGATAACAAGTACTAATACCGAAGATTTAATCTCTTCGGCAGAGAACACTAAAGCGTATATAGACGAATTTAATCAAAAATATAATAATGTTGAACTCAATGTAATTAGTGATCGATCTATTACGTTAGTGCAACGTACCAAATTGCTTACAGAAAATGCAATTATAGGAATGATCTTGGTGCTTATATTTTTGTCTTTATTTCTTAATACTCGTTTGGCATTTTGGGTGGCATTTGGCTTACCAATCGCTTTTTTAGGAATGTTTGTATTGGCGGGGTATTTTGATGTTACTATTAATGTTTTATCCCTTTTCGGGATGATTATTGTTATTGGTATTCTAGTAGATGACGGTATTGTAATTGCCGAAAATATTTATCAACATTACGAAAAAGGAAAAAGCCCAATTCAGGCTGCTATTGATGGAACAATGGAGGTAATTCCTCCGATAGTATCCGCAATTTTGACGACGATAATAGCTTTTGGGATCTTTTTGTTTTTAGATGGTCGTATTGGTGATTTCTTTGGAGAAGTATCGGTCATAGTAATTCTTACTCTTGGTGTTTCGTTAGTAGAAGCTTTAATTATTCTTCCTGCTCATTTAGCACATTCGAAAGCTTTAAAAGCAGAGGATAAAAAACCTAAAACCGGTATTGCTAGTTTATTTTCAAAACTACGATATATTAATACTTTCGGAGATAAAATTATGAGATGGCTTCGTGATAATCTTTATAGCCCTGCTCTTAGTTTTACATTAAAAAATAAATTTTTCACCTTCTCTATCTTCATTGTAATATTAATTTTTACAATTGGAAGTGTTGGAGGAGGGATTGTTAGAACTGCATTTTTTCCACGGATTGCTAGTGATGTAATATCGGTAGATTTAGGTATGCCTAATGGTACTAATGAAAAGATTACGGATTCTATTATTTCTATGATAGAAGAAAAAGCATGGCTTGTAAATAAAGAATTGAGTGAAGAGTTTTTGGTAGGTGAAGATTACGAAGGAAAACAGTTATTCGAAAATATAATTAGAAGTGTAAACTCATCCTCCAATGCATCTTTACGCATCAATATGTTACCTGGAGAGGAGCGTCCTAACGCTGTTAATTCTGGTTTAGTAGCTAATAAAATTCGTGAGAAAGTAGGACCTGTTTTTGGTACGGAACGATTGATTTTTGGGTCTGGTGGAAATTTTGGAGGAAGTCCGGTTTCGGTTTCATTATTAGGAAGTAATATAGGAGAACTAAAAGCAGCAAAAGAAGAATTTAAAACCATACTAGAAAATGATTCTAGACTTAAAGATGTTGCTGATAATGACCCTGCAGGGATTAAAGAAATTAAACTAGAACTTAAGGAAAGTGCGTATGCTCTAGGTCTTAACCTTAGCGATGTTATGGCTCAGGTACGAGGAGGTTTTTTTGGAATACAAGCACAACGTTTTCAAAGAGGTCAGGATGAAATAAGAGTTTGGGTACGTTATGATAGAGAGAATAGATCTTCTATTCTAGATCTTGATAATATGAGGATTTCTACAGCTGCAGGCGAGAGAATACCCTTAAATGAAATAGTGGATTACTCTATAGAACGAGGAGATGTAGCGGTCAATCATCTTGATGGAAGGAGAGAGGTTCAGATTTCTGCGGATTTAAAAAATCCAGAAACTACGAGTTCCACAGATGTTTTAGAAGAAATCCGTAATTCAATTATGCCAGAGATT